>NZ_JAXAVW010000003.1:0-343965 GCF_033949945.1 Lentzea miocenica | reverse complement strand
ACACCGCAGTCCATCTCCGCGAGGAGGGAACTTCCGGGGCTGTGTCAGGCTTAGAAGTCTTTCGCCGCACTCCGTTCCGGTGTTTTCCGGCCCGTTCCGTGCTGGCAGAGAGAAATTTACACGCCGGACTTCCTACCTCCAAATCGGGGGTCACTAACGGCGTAACCCCAGGTCAGACGCCACGCGGACGGCCCAAACCCGGCAAGATCGACGCACGGTGTGACCGGGACCACGTCGACAATCTTGTATCTGCGCTCAGCTGGGTGCGCTCGGCAGGTGCACGGTGACCGACAGACCACCGGTCGGCACGGCCACTGCCTGCGCAAACCCGCCATGCGCTGCCACCGCGGCACGCACGATCGACAGCCCGAGACCCGTGCCGGACTGGCTGGTGCGGTCCTTGACCCCGCGGCGGAACGGCTCGAACAGCTCCTCGACGCGGTCCGGCGCGATGACCGGACCCGACGAGGACACCCTCAGCACGGACCACTGCGGCCCGGTCTCCACCACGGTCTCGATCCACCCGCCCACGTGGTTGTGCCGAACGGCGTTCTCCAGCAGGTTGCCGGCGATGCGCTCCAACAGTGCGGGATCCCCGACCGCGAGCGCGGGCACACACCGGAAGACAGTGCGCACGTTGCGTGCCCCGGCCTCCGCGCGCACGGCCTTCCACGCGGACTCGACAACAGCCGAGAGATCGACCGGCTCACGCACCGCGAGCCCGAGACCGTCCGTGCGCGCAAGCAGGAGCAACGCCGACACCAACTGCTCCGCACGCTCCCCCGCCGCGCGCACGACGCCGGCCATGCGCCGCAGCTCTTCGACGTCGGCGTCCGGATCGGACAGCGTCACGTCCAGTTCCGTGCGCACCACCGAGAGAGGAGTCCGCAGTTCATGCGATGCGTTCGCCACGAACCGGCGTTGCGAATCGAAGGCCGCTTCGAGCCGGTCGAGCATCGCGTCGAACGTGTCCGCGAGCTCCGCGACCTCGTCGCGCGGCCCTTCCAGCCGCAACCGCGACCCGAGCGACTCGGCCGACAACTGGCGTGCGGCACCCGTGACGTCGTGCAGCGGTTTCAACACACGACCGGTGAACGTCCACGCCAGCACCACCGCTGCCACCACCATGCACGCGAACGCGATCAACCCCGCACGCAGCAGGTCCTGGCGGGCGGCGACTGTCAGCGCGTCCGTCAGCGTCTTCACGGTGACGGTCACGCCGTCCACCGTCACCTGGGTGTCGGAGGGGAACGACGGCGACGAGTCGAAGACCCGCCCGACCAGCGTCCACCCGAGGAAGAGCAGCACAGCACTCACCGCCGCGACCAGCGCGGTGGTGAGGAGCGTGATCCGGAGACGAAGCCCCGGTCCGCGCCTTCGCATGAGGTTCAGTCCCCGCGAATCAGTCTTCGCCAGACCCGTTCGACGCACTCGGCACCCGGTATCCGGAGCCCACGACGGTGTCGATGATGCCCGGCTCGCCGAGCTTCTTGCGCAACGTCATGACGGTGACGCGAACGGTCGTGGTGAACGGGTCGGCGTTCTCGTCCCACACGCGCTCGAGCAGTTCCTCGCTGCTGACGACCGACCCCTTGGCCGCGAGCAGGACCTCGAGCACCCCGAACTCCTTGCGGGTCAGCTCGATCGGCTGCCCACCACGCGCCACGGTGCGCCGCGCGGGATCCAGTTCGACGTCCTGGGCGGACAGCACGGGCGGCGTCGCCGGCGTCGCGCGCCGAGCCAACGCCCGTACGCGCGCGACCAGCTCGGGGAACGCGAACGGCTTCGCGAGGTAGTCGTCCGCACCGAGCGACAACCCGGACACGCGATCCTCGATCGACCCGCTGGCGGTCAGCATCATGACCCTGGTGAGCGCACCGGAGCTGAGGATCTCCTTGCACAGCTCGTCGCCGGACATCCCGGGAAGGTCGCGGTCGAGCACAACCACGTCGTACCGCGTCACGGTCGACTTCTCGTGCCCGGTCTCGCCGTCATAGGCGACGTCCACGGCCATGCCTTCGCGCCTCAGGCCGCGAGCGATCGCGTCGGCCAGAGGCGCCTCGTCCTCGACTACCAGAATCCGCACGCCTCAAAGGTGCCATACCGACCTGAGAAGGCGCTTAACGACACCTTCACAGGTCGATTTCGGGCTACGACCTGCGTGAGGGCCGATCCACCACGACCGTCGACGCCGTCTGCAACGCCCTGAGCTCCAGCAACGCCGGGTGCTCCTCGGCCAGCCGGGCAGCGTTCAGCAGCGACCGCAAGGCCGCCGTCTCCCCGCGCGCCCGCTCCAGAGCCGCCCGTCCCTCAGCAGCCGCCACCAGCTCGGCGAGCGCGGCCCGCCGCAGCTCACCGGGCATGACGACATCCCGAACAGCCACCTCGGCCACCGTCACACCCAGCTCCGCGGCCCGTGCGGCGACTGTGGCCAGCACCTCGGCCGCGACAGCTTCACGCTCAGGGTCAACGGCGGAGTGCGCGCGCGTAACCACCGCACTGCGCAATGCCAGCTGCACGGCCGTGTAGAGCTCATCCTCAGGCCGGGCAGACGCGACCACGAACGTCGTCGCGGAGGACACGGCCCACCGCACGACAACGGTCACCCGGACCAGAACGCCATCGGAGGTCGGCACGTCCTGCGCGGCCGGGGTCATCGTGCGCGGCCGGAGGTCGACGCGGTGCAGCACGACGTGTCGCGGGAACTTGTGCTGGCCGGGCTCAACCTCGCCCACCAGCACCCCACGATCGAACTGAACGGCCCGCTCCCACGGGTACAACGTGTGCTTCATCGTCTCCACCCCACGGAACTCGTACTGGCCAGGCAGACCACGACCCCGGCCGGCGGGACGGCGAACGGAAGTCCACAAGGGACTTGCAAAGCTCGCCGTCCCCGTGTGCGACCGGGGTCGTGGCAACTCAGGGTGTGAACCTGGTGCCTTTACAGCGCCATGCGTCCGCAGAACGCGGGACCCGAGCGAGGGAAACCTGCTGGGCCGCAAGAACGGACGCGGGGTGGAGGTTAGCCGATCTACTTCTCCGCGGGCGCGTCCATTTCGACGGGCAGGCACTCCAGGCGCGAGGCCCACTCCGTCACGCGGCGCGCCACGTCCTGGGCGGTGATGCCGCACAACGCCAGCACCTCACCACGCTCACCGTGGTCGTGGAACCGTTGCGGCAGAGCGATGTCGCGCAACGGCACCTCGATGTCGGCATCGCGCAACGCCGCCGCGAACGCAGAACCGAAACCACCGTGCCGGCCACCGTCCTCGACGGTCACCACGAGCTTGTGCGACGCGGCCATCTCCACGAGGTCCACCGACATCGGGTAGATCCACCGCGGGTCGACGACCGTCACGCCGATGCCCTGGTCCTCCAGCCGTTGCGCAGCCTCGATACCGAGCTCGCCCAACGCGCCGACGGTCACCAACAGCACGTCGTTGCCCGACCGGCGAAGCACGTCGACGGAACCGATGCGCTCGAGAGCGGGCAGGTCGCCACCGACGGAGGCCTTCGGGTAGCGGATCACCGACGGCGCGTCCGAGATCGCCACGGCCTCGCGCAGCTCCTCGGCCAGCGTGCCGGCGTCCCGCGGCGCCGCGACGTGGATGCCGGGGATGACACCGAGGATCGACATGTCCCACATCCCGTGGTGCGACGCGCCGTCCGGACCGGTGACACCCGCGCGGTCCAGCACGACGGTCACGCCCTGCTCGTGCATGGCCACGTCCATCAGCAGCTGGTCGAACGCCCTGTTGAGGAACGTCGCGTAGACGGCCACGACGGGGTGCAGGCCGCCGATCGCCAGACCGGCGGCCGAGGTCAGCGCGTGCTGCTCGGCGATGCCGACGTCGTAGAAGCGCTCCGGGAACGCCTTGGCGAACGCGTCCAGGCCGGTCGGTCCCTGCATCGCGGCGGTGATCGCCACGACGTCGGAACGCTCGCGGCCGATCTCCACCAGGGAGTCCGAGAACACGTGCGTCCAGGTGCGCTTGGCCGGCTTCACGTTCTCGCCGGTGATCGGGTCGATGATCCCGGTGGCGTGCATCTGGTCGGCCTCGTGGTTCTCGGCCGGCGCGAACCCCATGCCCTTGCGGGTGACCGCGTGCACGATCACCGGGCCGCCGAACGACTTCGCGCGCTGCAGAGCGGACTCCAGCGTCGCCATGTCGTGGCCGTCGACCGGGCCGATGTACTTGAGGCCGAGGTCCTCGAACATCGCCTGCGGCGCCAGCGCGTCCTTGATGCCGCGCTTGGCGGCGTGCAACGCGGCGTAGAGCGGCTTGCCGAAGAACGGCGTCTGCTGCAGCGCGCTCTTGCCCTTCTCCAGCACGCGCTCGTAGCCGGGGCGCAGCCGCAGCGACGACAGGTGGTCCGCGAGACCACCGATCGTCGGCGAGTACGAACGGCCGTTGTCGTTGACCACGATCACGACCGGACGCGTCTTGTCCGCCGCGATGTTGTTCAACGCCTCCCAGCACATACCGCCGGTCAGCGCGCCATCACCGACAACGGCGATGACGTGACCGTTGGTGCCGTTGAGCTGCTTCGCCTTCGCCAGACCGTCCGCGTAGGACAGCGCCGTCGACGCGTGGCTGTTGCCCTGCACGTCGTGCGCCGACTCCGCCCGCGACGGATAGCCGGACATGCCACCGCGCTGGCGCAGCTGGTCGAAGCCGTCACGACGACCCGTGACGATCTTGTGCACGTACGACTGGTGCCCGGTGTCGTAGACGATCGGGTCCTGCGGCGAGTCGAAGACGCGGTGCAGCGCCACGGTCAGCTCGACGACACCCAGGTTCGGGCCCAGGTGCCCGCCCGTCTTGGACACCTTGTCGACCAGGAAACGCCGGATCTCGTCGCACAGCTGCGACAGCTGCGCCTCGTCCATCCGTTTCAGATCAGCCGGTCCGTGCACGGACTCCAGCAGGGTCACCACGCCCACCTCACTCCTGAAGACTTCGGCTCAGTCTACGGAGACTCGACTGAGACGCTTTGTCAGCTGGTCTCAGGTACGAGCAGGGCGATGCACTCCACGTGGTGTGTCATCGGGAACGCGTCGAACGCCCGCAGTTCCTCGAGCCGATAGCCCTGAACTGTGAATTCAGCCAGGTCGCGGGCCAGTGCGGCGGGGTCGCAGGCCACGTAGACGACCCGCTGCGGACGGCGTCGTGCGACTTCAGCCACAACGACCTTGCCCGCACCCTTGCGAGGGGGGTCGAGGACCACGACATGAGGGTTCTCAACGGGCAGTGCGCGCTTCACGGCGTGCTCGACCTTGTCGACCACCCACTCCACCTGAGACATGCGGCGGAGGTTGCGCCGGCCGTCCTCCACCGCACCGGGGAAAGACTCCACGACCAGCACGGATCCGCTCTCGCCGACCTGCCGCGCGAGCACCGAGGCGAAGAGTCCCGCACCGCCGTAGAGGTCCCACGCGCGTTGCCCCGGTTCAGCAGCAGCCCACTCCCCCACGACGGATGCGAACGTGTCCGCGGCCGCCGGGTGGACCTGCCAGAAACCTTCCGCGGAAATTCGCCACTTTCGTTGGGCGGCGGTCTCGACGGCCGTACCGGTTCCGGCGCGTCGCGCGGTGTGTCGGCCGCGCACCTCACCCACATGACGGTTGCCGTCACCGTCCTGGACGATCGTGACCTCGTGCGCCCGCCACTTTCGGTCGGCCACCGCCTCCACCATGCCCGGCCGGGAGATCACACAGTGGTCGATCGGGATCACATCGTGGGAACGGGTGCCGCGGAAACCGGGCCGTCCGTCGCGGCCGACGGCCATCCGGATGCGGGTCCGCCACTCCAGCGGGCCGCCCGGCAGCGCCTCCACGACCACGTCACGTTCGATCTTGGCGAGGCGGCTCAGCTGCTCGCGGACGATCTGGGCCTTCAGCTCCCGTTGCGCGTCCCACGACACGTGCTGGAAGTCGCAGCCACCGCACATCCCCGGTCCGCTGAACGGGCACGGCGGCTCGACGCGGTCCGGTGAGGGCTCCAGGATTTCCACGGCGTCCGCACGGCAGAACGACCCGCCGTTGTCCTCGTACACCGACACCACAACACGTTCGCCAGGCAGTGCGTGCCGAACGAACAGAACGCGCCCCTCATGGCGTGCAACGAAGTGCCCGCCGTGCGCGACCGGACCGACCTCTACTTCGAAGGTCCGTCCGGTCCAGTCTTCTTTGGCCGAGCTCATCGGTCGTCAAGTCCCCTTCGGACAGCGCCGGGCGCGATGACGTCCTTGTCCTTGACCTTCACCGACGACTCGAGCTGCCACGGCACACTGGTCACCATCACACCCGGCTGGAAAAGCAGTCTTCCCTTGAGCCGCAACGCACTCTGGTTGTGCAGCAACTGCTCCCACCAGTGGCCGACGACGTACTCGGGGATGAACACCGTAACAACGTCGCGCGGGTTGTCCGACTTGACGCGCTTGACGTAGTCGAGGACGGGCCTGGTGATCTCCCGATAGGGCGACTCGATCACCTTGAGCGGGATCTTGAAGTTCTCCTTCTCCCACTCCAGGACGAGCTTGCGGGTGTCGCCGTCGTCGACGTTGACCGTGACGGCCTCCAGCACGTCCGGGCGCGTGGCCTTGGCGTAGGACAACGCCCTCAGCGTCGGCATGTGCAGTTTGGACACCAGCACCATCGCGTGGTTGCGCGCGGGCATCGTGCGCACGCGCTCCTGCTTGCGCAGTTCCTCGGCGACGGTGTCGTAGTGCTTGCGGATCGCCGTCATCAACGCGTAGATGGCGGCCATCGCGGCGATGGCGATCCACGCGCCCTTGGTGAACTTCGTGATCAGCACGACGATCAGCACGGTCGCGGTCATGGCGAGACCGAAGGTGTTGATCGCCTGCGAGCGGCGCATCCGGCTGCGCGTCTGCGGGTCGGTCTCGGTCTTGAGCAGCCGCTTCCAGTGCCTGATCATGCCGAGCTGGCTCAGCGTGAACGAGACGAACACGCCGACGATGTAGAGCTGGATCAGCCGCGTGACCTCGGCGTCGAACGCGATGACGAGCACGACCGCGAACCCGGCCAGGAAGACGATTCCGTTGGAGAACGCCAGCCGGTCGCCGCGGGTGTGCAGCTGCCGCGGCAGGTAGCGGTCCTGGGCGAGGATCGAGCCGAGCACCGGGAAGCCGTTGAACGCGGTGTTCGCCGCGAGCACCAGGATCAGCGCGGTGACGCCGGCGATGAAGAAGAAGCCGGGAGGGAAGTTGTCGAACACGGCGTGCGCGATCTGCGCGACCATCGTCTTCTGCTCGTAGTCCTTCGGGGCGTTCGCGATCTGGTCCTTCGGGAACTCGGCCATCCGCACGTCGGTCAGCTGGGCGAGCACGATCAGGCCCATCAGCATGGTCACCGAGATGGTGCCCATCATCAGGAGCGTCGTGGCGGCGTTGCGGGACTTCGGCTTGCGGAACGCGGGCACGCCGTTGCTGATCGCCTCGACACCCGTGAGGGCCGCACAGCCGGACGAGAACGCGCGCAGCACGAGGAACACGAACGCGAGGCCCATGAGGTGGTCCTGTTCGGCGTGGATCTCGAAGCCGGAACTCTCCGCACGCATGTCGTCACCGAGCACGAGCCCGCGGAACAGGCCCCACACGATCAGGACCATGATGCCGATCATGAACGCATAGGTCGGGATCGCGAACGCGCTGCCGGACTCGCGGATGCCGCGCAGGTTGATCGCCGTGAGGATCACGATCGCGGCGACCGCGAACAGGGCCTTGTGCTCCGCGACGAACGGGATGGCCGACCCGATGTTCGCCGCCGCGGCCGAGATCGACACCGCGACCGTGAGGATGTAGTCGACGAGCAGGGCGCTCGCCACGGTGAGCCCTGCTCTGCGCCCGAGGTTGACCGTCGCGACCTCGTAGTCGCCACCGCCCGACGGGTAGGCGTGCACGTTCTGCCGGTAGCTGGCGACCACGGTGAGCATCACCACGACGACCGCGACCCCCACCCACGGCGCCATCACGTAGGCGCTCAGGCCCGCCACGGACAGCATCAGGAAGATCTCCTCCGGCGCGTAGGCGACCGACGACATGGCGTCGGAGGCGAACACGGGGAGGGCGATGCGTTTGGGCAGGAGGGTGTGCGCGAGGCGATCACTGCGGAACGGCCTGCCGACGAGGAGGCGTTTGGCAGCGGTGGCGAGCTTGGACACCGGCAGAGCGTAAGGGGTCCACTCACCGGGACGGGCTAATGCTCGGTAGGTTCTGCTCAGAGTTCGCCTGAGGAGGCATGTCGTGCACGTGGTGATCATGGGGTGTGGCCGGGTGGGGGCGTCCCTGGCCAGGGCTCTCGAGCGACTCGACCACCAGGTCGCCGTGATCGACAAGGACCCGCAGTCGTTCCGCCGGCTGGGCAGCGACTTCCACGGGCAGCAGGTCGTCGGCAACGGTTTCGACCGCAACGTCCTGATCGAGGCGGGAGTCGAGCGCGCGGGCGCGTTCGCTGCGGTCTCCAGCGGCGACAACTCGAACATCATCTCGGCGCGGGTCGCGCGTGAGACGTTCGGCGTCGAGCACGTCGTCGCGCGGATCTACGACCACAAGCGCGCGGCCGTGTACGAGCGGTTGGGCATCCCGACCGTGGCGACCGTGCCGTGGAGCACCGACCGGTTCCTGCGGATGCTGTTGCCAGAGGGGGCCGCCACCGCGTGGCGCGACCCGTCCGGCACGGTCGCGGTGCTGCCGATCGAGGTCGACGAACGCTGGGTGGGCCGTCCCGTCTTCGAGCTCGAGGCCGCCATCGGTGCCCGGGTGGCGTTCCTGATGCGGTTCGGCACGGGTGTGCTGCCGGACGCGAAGGCCGTCGTGCAGGCCGACGACATCATCTACGTGGCGGCGCTGTCCGGCACGATCACCGACGTCGCGGCGGCGGCGCAGCAGGCACCGGAGGAGAGCTGATGCGGGTCGCGATCGCGGGTGCGGGCGCGGTGGGCCGGTCCATCGCGCAGGAACTCGTGCAGGACGGGCACCAGGTCATGCTGATCGAACGGGACCGGGCGCACTTCGACCCGAACTCCGTCGAGCAGGCCGAGTGGGTGCAGGCCGACGCGTGCGAGTTGTCCTCTTTGGAGGACGCGGGCATGCAGCTGTGCGACGTGGTGATCGCCGCGACCGGTGACGACAAGGTCAACCTCGTGGTGTCGCTGCTGGCCAAGACCGAGTTCGCGGTCCGTCGCGTCATCGCGCGCGTGAACGACCCGACGAACGAGTGGCTCTTCACCGAGTCGTGGGGTGTCGACGTCGCGGTTTCCACGCCACGGTTGTTGGCCGCGATGGTCGAGGAGTCCGTGACGATCGGTGACGTCGTGCGGCTGCTGACGTTGCGGCAGGGGCAGGCGAACCTCGTGGAGATCACGCTCGACGAGTCGACGCCGTTCGCCGGCCGGGCGGTCTCGGAGCTGACGCTGCCCCGCGACGCCGCGCTGGTGACGATCCTGCGCGGCGGGCGGGTCATCGTGCCGCAGCCGGACGACACGCTCGAGGGCGGCGATGAGCTGTTGTTCGTCACCACCGCCGCCGTCGAGCACGAGATCAAGTCCGCGCTGGGGTACTAGCGGGGGGCTAGATCCCGTTCCAGTACTGGTTGCTGCCGCCGTGGCAGTCCCACAGACCCACGTTGGCACCGTTCCACCAGTTGGCTCCGACGATCTCGACGCAGCGGTTGCCACCGAGCCATGACCGGATCCGGCCGACCTCGTAGTCGTGGGAGGCCGGGCGGTAGAACATCTGGAACGCGTTGTTCCCCGCCCAGCAGTCGAACATCTGCAGCGCCGCGCCGTTGTCGCCGTTGCCCCAGGCGGCGGACAGGCACTTGTTGTTGCTGGAGTTGCGCAGTTTCAGCCCGTCCCAGTACCAGCGCTGGGTGACCGCGCCCTGGCAGTCGACCATGATCACGCCGGCACCCTCCTGCGGGGTGGCGGCGGTCAGGCATCTGCCGTTGGACCGCGACGTGAACTGGGACCCCGCCTGCGCGCCCGCCGAGGTGGACGTGCTGACGAGCAGACCGCCCGACACGAGCGCGAGCGAGGCCAGGAGCGCGACTTTCCGCATGAAAGGTTTCATGCGGACCCGACGCTCGCCGCGGGCGGCGTGATACGGCTGGGTTCTCAGACGTTCCGGCGGGATCGCAGCTTTCGTCCTCACTGCGTCCCCTCTTCGTGCCGGATTTCGTCATCCACGACATCCTGGGAGGGGCCACGAGCCTGACCGAGCTCAACCCCGGTATCTGCGCAACGGAAGCGAGCACTTACCAACTGTGAGCGATCAGTTGCCCCTGGTCGGGCGCGAGGGTGAGCTGCGGGCCGCGCTGCGGACGCTGGCCGTGGACGGAACGGTGCTGCTGTCCGGTCCGCCGGGCGTCGGCAAGACCCGCCTGGCCGCGGAGGTGCTCGCCGCCGTGCCGCACGCCGCCGTGCGCTGCTATGCCACGGTCGCCACGTCCCGGATTCCGCTCGGGGCGATCGCGTCGCTCGTTCCCGCGGACATCCCCGCGAGCTCACACGGGCCGTCGATCCTGCCGTTGTCGTCTGTGCGCGCCGCTGCCGAGCATCTCTCTCGTGGCGGACGACGGGTGCTGTCGATCGATGACGCACATCTGCTCGATGACGCGTCGTTGTTGGTGTTGCAGCACGTTGTGCGCCACCGGCTGACGCGGGTCATCTGCACGGCGCGGCTCGGGTGGGGCCTCGAAGGGCTGTCCGTCGTCAACGTCGGCGCGCTCGATCAGCAGCGCGCGGACACGTTGCTGGCTTCCGCGCTGGGCGGACCCGCCGACGCCTCGACCCGGCACCTGGTGTGGGCGAACAGCCAGGGCAATCCGTTGTACCTCAAGGAACTCGTGGCCGCCGGCCGGCATTCGGGCGCGCTGACCGAGACCGAGGGCGGCTGGAACTGGAGTGGGCCGCTGGAGCTGTCGGGGCGGCTCGCCGAGCTCGTCGACCTGTCGCTGGGACGCCTCGCCGATCCGCAGCGGCGGGCGCTGGAGCTGCTCGCGTACGGCGAGCCGCTCGAACCGGAGCTGATGCCGGTTCCGCAGGACCTCGTGGACATGGGGTTCGTGCGTGTCGGTGATGACGGGCGCGCACGCGTCGCGCACCCCCTCTACAGCGCGCGCCTGCGGGCGACCTGTCCGACGCTGCGAGCTCGCGCGCATCGCAGGGCCCTCGCCGACCGGTTGGAGGCGGAGGGCGCGGACCGGCCAGGTGACGCGGTGCGGGTCGCGACGTGGCGGCTGGACAGCGGGACGGCCGAGTCGCCGGACGTGCTCGCGCGGGCCGCCGAACAGGCACTGTCCGCACAGGACTGGGAGCTGGCCGAACGACTCTCGCGCGCCGCCGTCGCGCGTGGGGCGACATCACGCGTGGGGCTCGTGCTCGGCCTCGTGCTGATGTACCAGCGTCAGTGCGTACAGGCCGAAGAGGTGCTCGCCGAGACGATGGCGGCGGGCGGCGACATGCTCACGTTGATCCAGGTGGGCTGTACGCGCGCGTTTAACCTGTTCTTCGGGCTCGGTGACGAGGACGCGGCCGTGGCGGTGCTCGACGAGGTGACCGATCGGGAGTTGCCTGCCGAGCTGGAGCACGCGGTGCTGTTCTTCGCGCTGACGTTCGCGCTGGAGGCCGCTCCGCTGCGGCTCGCGCGGCTCGGGGGTGAGCTGCTGATCGCCGAGGGCGGCTGGGCGGAGACGGCGGGACGGCAGGTGCTGGCGTTCGCCGACCAGTTCGCCGGCCGCTACACCGAGGCGATCGCGCGGATCGAGGACAACCACGAGGCCGTGCTGGCGACGGCCGGGCGGTTCCCGTCGCTGACGAACGCGGCGAACGGGGTGCGCAACGAGAGCATCCTGCGCTGCGGTGACCTCGCGGGTGCCGAGACGCGGGCCGCGCGGGCGCTGGCCGAGGTGATCGAGGAGGACCGCTGGTCGGTCACCCAGGTGCCGCCGCGGGTGCTGCTGAGCCAGTGCGCGCGGTTGCGCGGGCAGGCCGCGTCCGCCGTGCGGATCACCGCCGAGGGCATCCCGGAATCCGGTGGGCGGTCGGACTCCCGGGCGATGATGTGGGACGTGCTGCTGCTGGCCGAGTTCGCCGCCGGTGCCGCGTTGCAGGGGCAGTCCGATCGGGCCGAACGGGCGTTGGCGCGGGCAGAGGCCGGGTTGCGACCTGCGTGGCGGATCGCGCAGTTCGCCGTTGGGTCTGCACGGTCGTGGGTGCTGGCTGGCGGCGGGCACGTCAACGAGGCGATGCAGGCCGCTCTGGACAACGCCGCCACCGCGCGTGCACATGGCGCGCACTCTGAGGAGATCGTGTCGCTGCACGACGCGGCACGGTTCGGTGCGGACACCTCTCCACGGCTGTTGGAGCTCGCCAAGTCTCGCAAGGATCCGCTGACGACTGCGTATGCCTCGCACGCCCAGGCGCGCGCGTTGCGTGATCCGGCGGGGCTGGAGGAGGTGGCGGCGGCGTTCACGGCGTGCGGTGCCACTTTGTACGCGGCTGAGGCGCTCGCGGAGGCCAGCAGGCTGTCGCGGCTGCACGACCGGCCACGAGACGCGGACCGGCTGGAGCGGCAGGCCTCGGCGCTCGCGGAGTCGTTCGACGGCGCGACGACGCCCGGTCTGGTGGTGACGAGCACCCTCGCCGCGTTGACGCCGCGTCAGCTGGAAATCGCGCGTCTGGCCGTGGCGGGGCTGACGAACGTGGAGATCGCAGAGCGTCTGGCGATCGCCAAGCGGACAGTCGACAACCACCTGCACACGACGTACGCGGCGGTGGGTGTCACCGGGCGGGGTGGGTTGCGCGCGCTGTTCGGCCAGGGCTGAGGGCCAAAACGAAGTGCGCGGTGGACCGGACCTTCGGCACACTGCGAGTTGTGTGGCCGTTCGTGGGCAGGGCGCGAGAACTCGAGGACGTGATGTCCGCGCTCACCTCACCGAACGCAAACGGCGCCGCGCTCGTCGGACCCGCCGGTGTGGGCAAGACCCGGCTCGCGGACGAGGTCGTGGCACGGCTTGAGCAGACCGGTGTCGCCGTGCGGCGCTGTTACGCGACCGTGGCGACGTCGTCGATCCCGTTCGGGGCGCTGGCCGCGATGCTGCCCGCGGACATGCGCACCGCGAACCCGTTGGGCCGCGCCGTCGAGCACTTGGCGGCCGGGCCGCAGCCGTTGGCGATCGTGGTGGACGACGCGCACCTGCTCGACGACGCCTCGATCGGGTTGCTGCATCACCTGATCCGGCACGGGTTCGCACGGGTGCTCGTGACGTCGCGGCCGGGTGAGCGGACCGAGCTGTGGCAGGAGGGGTTGTTGCGGCGCTATCCGTTCGGCGACCTGTCGCGTGCCGAGTCCGATCTCTTGCTGGAACAGGCGTTGGACGGGCCGGTGGACACGCGCTCGTCGTCGTTGCTGTGGTCGGGCAGCGCGGGAAATCCCTTGTACCTCAGGGAACTCGTGGTCTCCGGGCGCGCGGTGGGGGCGTTGCGCGTCGACGACGGAATCTGGTCGTGGCATGGCGCGATCCAACTCGGCGGGCGGCTCGGCGAGCTCGTGCAGGAGAACCTCGGCCGGCTGGAGCCCGCGCACCGGCACGCGTTGGAGCTGCTCGCCTACTCCGAACCGGTCGAGCTCGAGCTGCTGGCGTCGCTGGTGCAGGAGGAGGCGCTCGACGACCTGGAGACACGGGCGTTGATCCGTGTCGAGTCGTCGGGCCGCCGCACCGTCGTGCGGCTCGGGCATCCGTTGTACGGCAGCCTGCTCCGCGCGACATGCCCCGCGTTGCGCGCGCAGTCACACCAACGCGCGTTGGCCGCCGGTCTGGAAGCAACGGGCGCACGCCGTCGTGAAGACCTGATGCGCATCGCGACGTGGCGGCTCGACGGCGGCTCACCGATCTCGCTGACCCTGCTGGCCGCGGCCGCCGAACAGGCGTGGGCCGCGCGGGACGTGACACTCGCCGAACGCCTGTGCCGCGCCGCCGTGGACGCGGGCGGCCTGAGCCGGGTTGGGCACGTGTTCGGCCAGGTGCTGATGCACGGCCGTGCACCGGACCAGGCCGAGGCAACGCTGGCGGACGTGATGACCGGCCCGTTGTCGGCGGCGGACCTGAGCCGCCTCGGCGCCACCCGGTCCATGAACCTCCACTTCGGGCTGGGCGACGCGGACGCCGCCGCCGCGGTGCTCGCCGACGTCGACGTGCCCGGCCTCCCGGAGGACCTGCGCGACTGGCTGAAGGTCGTCCGGACCCTGCAGGAGGCGCAGCACCATCACGTCACCACGGTGCTGGAGAGCACCTACCAGCCACTGATGCCGCACCTGTCCATCCACATGCGACGCACCAGGGCGTTGTGCCTGCTGCACGCGGGCCGGTACCGCGAGGTCGAGGAGGAGGTCGACTGGTGTGAGGCCGAGACTCTGTCGTTGGGCAGCGAATCGCCGGCACCGGACTACGGCGAGATGCGCATGCGCTGCTTCGCACTGGCGTACGGCGGCCACATCGCCGAGGCGGAGAGCCTCGCGCTGAAGATGTACGACACGTTGTTCGACGATTTGGACTTCACCGGCACGACGTCGCTCTACAGCGTGCTGTCGTTCTGCGCGCGCATGCGGGGCCACGGCTCCCAGGCCCTGCGCCTGGCCCGCGAAGGCAGTCCGAAAACACCAGGAAACCCGCTGATCTTCGACACCATCGCCCTCGCGAGCCTGGCGAGCGCCGCCGCGCTCTGCGGCGACGGCGCCCTGGCCGAGGAAGCCCTGGCCCGCGCCGAGAAGGCCCGCCGCCCAGCGTGGCGGCTGACCGGCATGAGGGTGCCGGTGGCCCGCTCCTGGGTGCTCGCCGCACTGGGCGACATCCGTGCCGCCGCCGACGCCGCGGTGACCGCGGCGGACGAATGCGCGGAACTGGGCGTGCACGGCGGCGAGGCCATGGCCCTGCACGACGCGGCCCGCTTCGGCGTCGACACGTCCCTGCGCCTGACGGCCCTCACATCCACCATGGACGACCCGATGACCTCGGCCTACGCGGCACACGCGACCGCACTCGCCCACGCCGCACCGGCCGTCCTGGGGGCCACGGCAACGGACTTCCTGCGCCTCGGCGCCACCCTCTACGCCGCCGAGGCCCTGGCCTCCGCCGCCCGCCTGCACCGAACCCAGGGCAACGCCCGCGCCGCCTCCCAGGCCTCCGCCCGCCAGGCCCTGGTGATGCGCGACTTCGACCGCGTCCACACCCCGGCCCTGCGCGCCGACGGCCTGACCCACCTGACCCGCCGCCAGGTGGAGGTGGGCCGCCTCGCCACGTCCGGCCTCACCAACCAGCAGATCGCCGAGAAGCTCCACACCTCGAAGCGCACCGTCGACAACCACCTGCATGCGATATACGGCGTGCTCGGGGTGACGGGGCGCGACGAACTGCGCACGGTGCTCGGCCCGTCCTGACGGGATCCCGCGGACTGCTACTGACGGCGGTATCCGGTATCCGGTGTACGGGATGCGGGATGCGGGATGCGGGATGCGGGATGCGGGATGCGGGATGCGGGATGCGGGATGCGGGATACCAAGTTCAGACGGCAGATATCCGGTATCCAATGTGTTGCGCACTGGGCATCGCCTGCCGATGACAACGTTGTCATGACTGGCGACCGTATGCCATTGCACCTGACATCCGATGTACGGGATACGGCATACCGGTCGCTGCTGATATCCGATATATCGCATACCGTCCGCCCGGCCAGTCGACAGCAGGCTGACCAGGGCACGGGCAGCGCCTCCGAACGAAGACGCGGCCGGCTGAACAAAGACGCGGCCGGCGCCTCCGAGGAGACACCGGCCGCGGGGAGACGCCGAGCGGATCAGTCGCGGGACTTGTCGCGCGACTCCTTCTCCACCACGCGCTGGAGTTCGTCCATGTCCGGGGTGAGGAGGTCGTCGGCCGTGCGGGCCAGGACCTCTTCCTCGGTGGCGCGAACTCCGGCCTCGGCCTCGCGGGCTTCCTCGGCCGCCTTCAGGCGCTTGTCGGCCCGGCGGACCGCCCAGACCGTGGCGACCAGTGCGATGGCCATAAGCGGGTAGCCCATGCCGAGGCGGGCCACGGCCAGCCAGCCGACCTGGTCCTCCTCGTAGAGCCAGCGCTGCACCACGAAACGCGCGAAGAAGACCAGCGCCCAGACGAAGGTCGCGATGTCGTAGTCGCGGACCGTGGCCTTGTCGGACCGCCAGGAGCGGTCGCGGCCGTTGAGGAACGTCCAGATCACGCCGGCCAGGGGCCAGCGCAGGATGATCGACAGCAGGAAGGCGCCGCCGTAGACGACGCTCTGCCAGATGCCGAAGAGGAAGAAGCCCTTGGCCTCACCCGTCTTGTAGGCGATGAACGCCGCGATGCCCACGCCGAACACGGCGGAGATGGCGGGCTGGATGGTGCCCTTGCGGACCGCCAGGACCACGCCGATGACGACGGCGGCGGCGAGCGCGCTGATGATCGCGGCCATCAGGTTCTTGGCGGCGAAGTTGACGATGACGAAGACGACGACGGGCAGCGACGAGTAGAGCATTCCGCTCACGCCGCCCATCTGCTCGAGGACGGTGGGCTGCTTTTCTTCGGTCTCAGCTGAGGTCATGAAGCGTTCTGCAACTCGTAATAGGGGTTGTAGAGCACCTTGCGCCCGTCGCGCACGGCGATGCGGCCACGAGCCTTGATCGTCCGACCAGGCTCGATGCCCGCGATGCGACGGCGGCCGAGCCAGACGAGGGTCACGCCCTCGGTGCCGTCGTAGAGCTCAGCCTCCAGCGTGGCGGCCGCGTCCCGGGGGCAGAGCTCCACGCTGCGGAGCCTGCCGAGGACGGTGACCTCCTCGCCGGACTTGCAGTCGCAGGCCTTCACCGCGCCGACGGCCTCCGCTTTTCGCGACAGGTCGTCCGCGTCGAGCTCGGTGACGTCACTGGTCAAGCGACGCACCAAGCGGCGCCAATAGCCGCTCATCCCCGACTCCTGCATTGCTCAAGTGGCCCCGTGGTGTGGACCGTCTGAGAGTGAGGGTACGCACGAGGGCGGACAATCTCGGGCGTGCCTGTCGAGACCGTCCTCCTCCTGCCCGGAACCGCCTCTGACGAGGTATTTGTCCGTTCCGTGTTCGCCGAGCCGTTGTCGCAGGTCGGCGCCGTTCTCACCGCTCCTCGCGTCCGCACACTCAGTGAACGGTTGACGGCCCTCGAAAATGCCTCGGCAGGCCACCCGATCGTGGTGGGTGGCGTCTCACTCGGCGCGCACGTCGCCGCCAGGTGGGCCGCGCACAACCCGGACAGGTGCGCGGGCCTGATCCTCGCGCTGCCGGCCTGGACCGGGGCTCCTCGGGGCGCGCCCGCGGCGCTCGCCGCCAGGGCCAGCGCGGAGATCGTCACGAACCACGGCCTCGACACCGCGCTCGCGGGCACGACCGGCTGGCTGCGCGAGGAACTGACCAGGGCCTGGCGCGGCTACGGGGACCAGCTCGTGCCGCACTTCGAGGAAGCCGCCGAATCGCCGGCACCGACGCTCGACGAGTTGAGGAGCCTGACCGTGCCGACGGGCATCGTCGGGTGCACCGACGACCCGGTGCACCCGATCGAGATCGCTGAGCAATGGGCAGAAGCGATCCCACGCGCCGTGCTCACCACAACGACGCTTGACGCCTACCCGCACGCACTAGGGCGCGCGGTGCAGGCGTGGCAACAAGCGCGTCAGCCCTGCTGCTGAATGTGCTTGGCGATCGCTTCCGGCAGTTCGACCGGCAGCGGGGTGCGGGGCGGCATCGGCTGCTCGCCGCGCACGACGACGGTGCCGCGCAGCATCTCCCGCAGTGCCGCGGAGTTCTGCTCGAAGTGCTCCTCGGGACCGGCGGCGACACCGCGCAGCATCCAGCGCGGCCCGTCGACGCCGACGAAGAGGATCTGCACGCCCTGGTTGCGCGCGGTGATCTCCTCGCCCCACTCGCCGTTCTCGCGGTTGATGCGGGCGCCGTCCTCCTTGAGGCCGTCGATCAGCTCGGCGCCGACCTCCCGCCAGAGGCCGCCCGACTTCGGCGCGGCGAACGCGCTGACCGTCAGCTGCCCGACGGACGTGAGGACGTGCACGGCGCGCACGGAACCGTTCTGCTGGTCCATCTCGACCTGCAGCTGGGCCTCGGCCGGCATCGGCAGCTGCACCGATCCCAGGTCGAGCCGCTCCAGCTCGTCATGGGGCGCCACCGTCGAGTCCCACGGCCCGGCGACGTCGTCGAAGTCCTCGTCGTGCTCCGGACCGGTGTCGACAGCCCCAGCGGAGTGACGACCGCGCTTGCGGCGCCTTCCGAACATGCCTCTACCCCTCTGTCTTCGTACGGGCGAGCACCACGTGCCCGCCGGTCGAGCCATAGCCTCCCGCACCGCGTTCCGTTTCCGGCAACTCGGTGACCTCACGGAACACCGCGTGCTCGACGCGTTGCACGACGAGCTGGGCGATCCGGTCGCCGCGCGACAGCACGATCGGCTCACGGAGATCATGGTTCACGAGGCAAACGCGGATCTCACCGCGGTAGCCGGAGTCGATCGTGCCCGGAGTGTTGACCACGCTCAGCCCGACCCGCGCGGCCAGGCCGGAACGGGGGTGCACGAAACCGGCGAACCCGAACGGGAGCGCGATCGCGACACCGGTGCCGACGACGGCGCGCTCGCCTGGTGGAATGACCACGTCCGACGTGGTGACCAGATCGGCGCCCGCGTCGCCGGGACGGGCGTAGGCGGGCACGGGAACCCCCGGATCGAGCCGGGTCAGCAACACCTCGACGCTGGACACGGCGGGCGAGATTACCCTGACGACGTGAGTGAGACTGCCGTGACCGCCACTACGACCTTCCGCGAGCGCCTGTACGTGACGTGGTGGATCTGGCCCTGGCCGCTGCTGGGCGCCGGGCTGCTGGCCGCCGAGGTGCACATGGGCTTCCCCGGTGTCCGGTCCTGGCTGCCGTACGTGATCCTGCTGCCGCTGATGATCGTGCTGATCATGCGGCAGGGGTCGACCAGGGTGGAGGTCGCCGACGGCGAGCTGCGGGCGGGCGAGGCGCACATCCCCCTCGCGCTGCTCGGCGACGTCGAGATCATCGCCCCGGAAGACCGGCGCAAGGTCATGGGCCCGTTCCTCGACCCGGCGGCGTACGTCGTGCAGAAGGGCTGGATCAAGTCGCTCGTGCGGGTGCGCGTGAACGACCCGGAGGACCCGACGCCCTACTGGCTGATCAGCTCGCGGCGCCCGGAAGAGCTCGCCGCCGCGATCAGGTCCGGGCAGAACGCGAGCTGAAGAACACAGTCCGAAGAACACAACTGGGCGCCACCCGTGCGGGTGAGCGCCCAGTTCTTTCTCGGCGGAATTTGCGTCAGGCGCAGTCCCGGCAGATGTACGTGCCGCCGTTGTCCTCGGCGAGCCTGCTGCGGTGGTGCACCAGGAAGCACTTCGAGCACGTGAACTCGTCGGCCTGCTTGGGCAGGACCTTGAACGTGAGCTCCTCGCCGGACAGATCGGCGCCGGGCAGCTCGAAGTTCTCCGCGCTCGCGTCCTCGTCGACGTCGACGACGCCGGACTGCGTCTCGTTCCGCCGGGCTTTCAACTCCTCGAGGGAGTCCTCAGCGAGTTCGTCCGCCTCGCTGCGACGCGGCGCGTCGTAGTCGGTCGCCATCTTCTTCACCCCTGCGGTCTACGGAGACTGTTCGTGTCGCTGGTTAACGCTCCAGCGACCTCTTTTGTGCCCCAC
Organism: Lentzea miocenica; assembly: GCF_033949945.1. NCBI lineage: Bacteria > Bacillati > Actinomycetota > Actinomycetes > Pseudonocardiales > Pseudonocardiaceae > Lentzea > Lentzea miocenica. Next base: position 324,181 of record NZ_JAXAVW010000003.1, on the reverse strand, counting down.
GTCAAGGTGACGTAGGTCTCTCACACCCGAGCGCCAAGCCAACCCCCTTGACGTGACCGTCGGCTTGATCCACATGTGTGCGGAGCGCGCAGAGGGTAGCTCATTGTCCGAGTGCCTCCACATCGGGTTACCCCTTACCGACCGGACGGGTGACACAACCTTTGTACGCTGGACCGATACCCTGTGCGGGAGCACGTGCGTCCCGGCGTGCAACCTGACGTCAGGCCGGTACCGTCCTGACTGTGGGCAATCAGGCCGGTGCGGTGGGTCACGCCCGTCGGGGCGCGCAGCAGCCGGGCAGGGCCTAGGCTGATCAGGGGACGAACACGGGGAGGGCTTCGGTCGTGGGACCCGCATCGGGAAGTTTGACGCCCTACAAGCGGCGTCGGCCCGTGCCCGCGCTCGTCCTGTTCGCGGTGCTGTTGGTCAGTTCCGTGTTCGTGTGGGTGAAGGTGCTCGGCAACGCCGGCGACGTGGACGCGGCCATCAAGTGCAACGCGCCCGGCCACGTGCAGGCCTCGGGGACCGCGGCGGCCGAGGCCGGTGGCGATCCGGGGGCCACCTCGACCGCACCGCCGCCCGCCCTCGGGACCGTGCTGGAACACGACGCGCTGGACCGCACCAACCCCGTGCCCGTCGGCGAGGTCAACTTCAAGGTCGTCAACGCCTCGACCCAGCGCAACCACGCCAAGACCGTCGCGACGCAGTTCACCGAACTGGGCTTGAAGCAGGCGGCCGACCCAGGCAACGACCCGATCTACCCGGCGGGCGACATGAGCTGCCGCGGCCAGATCCGCTTCGGCGCCCCCGGCTCGCAGGCGGCGCGGACGCTGTCACTGCTGGAGCCGTGCCTGGAACTCGTGCGCGACGACCGCCAGGACGCCACCGTGGACATCGCGGTCGGCAAGAAGTTCGACGAGGTCAAGCCGAACAGCGACGCCCGCAAGGTGCTCGACCAGCTCAAGGAGTGGGCCGAGCAGCAGCCGGAGCAGCAGGGCGGCCAGGTCGCCGCGGCCGCCCCGCCGACCCTGAACGCGGACAACCTCTCCGGCGCCCGCGACGTGACCTGCGCCTGACCCGCTGACTTTCCGCTCGCCCGGCGCTACCTCGCGCACCTGGGGATTGACCTTCTTCCGGACGAACACGTGCTGTGGCGCGGCTCGCCGGTGCGTTGTTCGGTGTACTTGCGCACCGACCTGGCCTAGATGCGCTTCAGCGTGAAGTTCTACGCCGTGCGTCGGCACGCTCGATTCCTCGACCGCCCTGAACGACCTACTACGTCACCAACCGACGCGTCGTGTCGTTCCCGGCAGGCGCGCCCGCGCAACACGGCTGGCCGAGATCCACGTGCCGGACGCGCGTGGAGTCGTCACGCTGCTGTCCACGTTGACCGGACTGAAGCTCGTCAACATTGACTGAATCAACGTCGATGTTGATTCAGTCAAGCTCAACGTTGATTCAGACCTTGCCGAAGCCGGACTCGACGAGCGCGCTGTACATGGCGTCGGCGATGCCCGGTGCGGCCGCGAACGTCGCGTCCTCCCCCAGCTCGGGAGAAGAACCCGGCAGCCGCACCACGGCACCGGCCTCGGCGGCGATCAGCCCACCGGCTGCCCAGTCCCAGCGCCCCAGCGCGTGCTCGGCGTACGCGTCGAGCCGCCCGGCGGCCACCGAGCACAGGTCCAGCGAGGCCGCGCCGGCCCGGCGCAGGTCACGCACCCGCGTCGCCATCAAGGCCCACGCGTCCGCCTGCCGCTGACGACGTTCCGGCCGGTACGCGAAGCCGTACCCCAGCAATGACAGCGACAGATCCGTGGTCGCCGACACGTGCAACGGCTCCCCGTCCAGGAACGCGCCGTACCCGCGCGCCGCGGTCCACACGCGGCCGGTCGCCGGCTCCACCACCGCGCCCGCGACGGACTCGCCGTCGAGCTGCGCCGCGATCGACACCGAGTACCAGGGGATGCCGTAGAGGTAGTTGACGGTGCCGTCGATCGGGTCGACGACCCAGGTCAGCCCCTCGACGACGGTTCCGCCCTCTTCCTCGCCGAGAACCGGCTCACCGGGACGCAACTCGGACAGACGCGTCCGGACGAGTTGTTCTGAGGCGCGGTCGGCGGCTGTCACCACGTCCGTCGACGTGCTCTTGGTGTCGAACGAGACCACGGCGGAAGCACGCATGCGCTGAACAAGAGCGCCCGCTTCCTGTCCGATGGCCGTGGCGATGTCGACGAGTGGCCTGGGATCGAACACGACCGGTTCCCTCCTGCGTCACTAGCACGGGACTATCGGACAACGTCAGGCTAATGTCTGCGCACCACAGGTACTGAATCGAAACCAGCAGGATCGAGTAGGAAGGACCACGGGGAATGGGCATCACCCGCGGGTTCGGTGTGGACATCGGCGGCTCCGGCGTGAAGGGCGGCCTGGTCGACCTCGAAGCAGGAGCACTGGACGGCGAACGCCTGCGCATCCCCACACCTCAGCCCTCGACGCCGGAAGCGGTCGCGGAGGTCGTCGCCGAGATCGTCGAGAAGTTCCAGTGGGACGGGCCGGTCGGCATCACGCTGCCGTGTGTGGTCAAGCACGGTGTGGCGCTCAGTGCCGCGAACGTGGACAAGGGCTGGATCAACTGCGACGCCCAGAAGCTCTTCGCTGAGCGCCTCAAGCGCAGGCCAGAGGACATCGTGGTGATGAACGACGCGGACGCGGCCGGCATCGCCGAGATGTCGTTCGGCGCGGGCGTCGGCAAGGACGGGACCGTCGTGCTGCTGACGTTCGGCACCGGTATCGGCAGCGCGGTGTTCCTCGACGGCAAGCTCGTCCCGAACACCGAGTTCGGCCACCTCCAGGTCGACGGGCACGACGCGGAGACGCGTGCGGCCGCCTCCGTGAAGGAGGACAAGGGCCTTTCCTGGGAGGAATGGGCACCTCGCGTGACGCGCTACATCAACGTGCTCGAGGACCTCATCTGGCCCGATCTCGTGATCGCCGGCGGCGGTGTGAGCAAGAAGGCGCAGAAGTGGTTGCCGTTGCTCGAGGTCCGCACCGAGGTCGTCGCGGCCGCGCTGAAGAACGACGCCGGCATCGTCGGCGCCGCGTGGGCCGCCGCGCACGGCATCAGGCCCTGACCGCGATCATCGCGACCATTCGACACCGAAACGTGTCCGACTCGCCTTACTCGATCTAGCTGCGAGAACGCAGGTGAGAGCGCCCCGAACCACCTCGGGGCGCAACACCGCGTCACCGACGTCGTTACAATGGAACGCACACCCGCCAAGCAAGATCGGCGGGGAGATCCCCTGAACTCTGGCGACCGAGGTTTCGCGCCCTCTGGTTTGCCTTGAACGACCGTCGCGAAAGGGCGTACGTGGCAGCCGCAGAAACCGCATCCCGACGCTCCAGCTCCGCCGCGAGCGCCGCCAAGACGACCAAGGCGACCGCGGCCGGTGAGGCCGAGGAGAAGCCCAAGCGCAAGACGACCGCGACGGCAGCGGCCAAGAAGCCCGCCGCCGCAGCCGCCAAGGGCGCGCGCAAGCCGGCCACGAAGGCCGCTCCCGCCAAGGGTGCGACGACCAAGAAGGCCGACGGCGAAGAGCCCGAGGACATGGAAGGCGCTCCCGGCGCCGAGGACCTGGTCGAGGACGTCGAAATCGTCGACGAGCCCGTCGTGGACGAGCCCGAGGAGGCGGAGGACCCCGAGAACAAGGGTGACTTCGTCTGGGACGAGGAAGAGTCCGAGGCCCTGCGCCAGGCGCGCAAGGACGCGGAGCTCACCGCCTCGGCCGACTCCGTCCGCGCCTACCTCAAGCAGATCGGCAAGGTCGCCCTCCTCAACGCGGAGGAGGAAGTCGAACTCGCCAAGCGCATCGAGGCAGGCCTGTACGCCGCCGAGCGCGTGCGCCGCTCCGAGGAGGAAGCGGAGAAGCTCACGCCGCAGCTGCGCCGCGACCTCCGCTGGATCGTGCGTGACGGCGAGCGCGCCAAGAACCACCTGCTCGAGGCGAACCTCCGTCTCGTCGTGTCGCTGGCCAAGCGCTACACCGGCCGCGGCATGGCGTTCCTGGACCTGATCCAGGAGGGCAACCTGGGTCTGATCCGCGCCGTCGAGAAGTTCGACTACACCAAGGGCTACAAGTTCTCCACGTACGCCACCTGGTGGATCCGGCAGGCGATCACCCGCGCCATGGCCGACCAGGCCCGCACCATCCGCATCCCGGTGCACATGGTCGAGGTCATCAACAAGCTCGGCCGCATCCAGCGTGAACTGCTCCAGGACCTGGGCCGCGAGCCCACCCCGGAGGAGCTCGCCAAGGAAATGGACATCACGCCCGAGAAGGTGCTGGAGATCCAGCAGTACGCGCGTGAGCCCATCTCGCTGGACCAGACGATCGGCGACGAGGGCGACAGCCAGCTCGGTGACTTCATCGAGGACTCCGAGGCAGTCGTCGCTGTCGACGCCGTGTCGTTCACGCTGCTGCAGGACCAGCTCCAGTCCGTTCTCGCGACGCTGTCCGAGCGCGAGGCGGGCGTCGTCCGGTTGCGCTTCGGCCTCACCGACGGCCAGCCGCGCACGCTGGACGAGATCGGCCAGGTCTACGGCGTCACGCGTGAGCGGATCCGTCAGATCGAGTCCAAGACGATGTCGAAGCTGCGTCACCCGTCGCGCTCGCAGGTCCTGCGCGACTATCTCGACTAGGTCATACCTGGACATACGCAGAAGGCCCCGCACCGGTTCGGTGCGGGGCCTTCTGTGTTTCGCGGGTTTGTGTTTTCCTGCGACGTGATCGACGAACTGCGCACCACCCTCGCTCGCAACGAGGTTCTGGTGGAGGTCCTGCGCCGCGCCGCCGAACTCGATCTCCCGGGGTGGTACCTGACCGCCGGATGCGTGTTCCAGACCGTGTGGAACGTGGTCACCTGCCGGCCGCCGACCGAGGGCATCAGGGACTACGACCTGTTCTACTTCGACGGGTCCGACCTCAGCTAGGAAGCCGAGAACGAGGTCATCAAGGACGGCGCGCGCGTTTTCGCCGATCTGCCCGCGGTCGTCGAGATCCGCAACGAGGCGCGTGTTCGACCTCGTCGTCCGCCCCAACCCCGTGCTCGCTCCGCGCGAGATCTCCGAGACCAAGACCCGGCGGTGGCGGGAGCACTGGCCGGAGCTCACCGTGCTGCCCTGGCCTGACCAGGCCTGATCGTGCGCACGCGAAAGATGAGTACCCATGTGCTCATGTGCCGTCTATGCATCCGCGACACCATCAGTGTGTGGCTGTGCCGGAGGGGTGCACAGGGACAGTTCCGGACACCGGAACGAGGGGGCAGGAAAACATGGGCAGGTCAGTACTCGAAGGGGCTTTCTCGCTGCTGGACAAGCTGATGGACGAGGGCGAGCTGGGGCTCACGCAACTCGCCGACCGCTGTGAGATGCCGAAGACGACGGTGCACCGCCTTCTGGACCAGATGGAGACGCTCGGCGCGGTGGAGAACGTGCGTGGGCGCTACCGCATCGGCGCGCAGATGTTCCGGTTCGGGCAGGCGTGGGAACCTGCGCCGGGCATTCTGCGGGTCGCGCGGCAGCCGTTGCGGGCGTTGTCGGCGACGATCCGGACGTCGACGATCCTCGCGGTGCCGCGGCGGGACCGGGTGCTCGTCGCGGCGGCGAGCATCGTGCGGGCGGAGGACGTGGCCCGGTTGCGTCCTGGGGCCACGGTGCCGGCGGGCATGGAGTTCGTCAGCGCTCCGGTGCGCACGCCGTCCAGCAGCGTCATCGGGACCGTCTCCGCGGTGCTCGACAACGGCCGCAGCCCCACCGCGTTGCGGGAGGCCGTGGGACATGCGGCGCGGGCGATCAGCGCGGCCCTCGCGAGCTGATCCGGCCGGGAAACCAAGCGTTTGATCGGGAGTTTGATCACGGTTCCGCGTCCGAATTGTGGGACGTTCGTGACCTGTTCGCTGCGGGCGGACAAGCGCAACCGATATCACACTCCCGGTCGCACGCAACCGACCGAACGGCCTGAACATGCTGCTCCACCAGCGGGTTTCTGGTTGCGCAGCGTGCGTGTCAAGACTGTGAACCGGTGGCAAACACATGTGTAAGCCTGCTGCAGCCGGGTAAATCGCATAGTGACGCGAGTCGCCACGCACACGGGAACACTGACTATCGCCAGAACGTCTGTCAGAGTGGAGCCAGCGAGCACCGCGCACCAAGCCAGGGGCGCCGTGGTCGCAGCTTGGTAAGAGGGCACCGGAACACACCGTATCGGTGCCGGGACGGAGGGAGATTCATCATGACTGCAGCACTCACCCGCCCCGAGTTGACCGCTGCCGACCGCTGCGACCGCTGCGGGGCTGCTGCCCAGGTTCGCGCTTTGCTCCCGTCCGGGGGCGAGCTGCTGTTCTGCGGGCACCACGCCCGGGCGCACAGTGAGAAATTGCGCGAACTCGCTGCTGAGATTCAGCAGGGCTGACTTCCACCCCACCTAGCCGCTCGGGGCGGAGATCCGGATGGATCTCCGCCCCCTTCGCTTTCGGGCCAGTTCTGGTTCCTGGGCGAGTTCTAGATCGTGTCGAGAACGGGCTCGAACGCCAGCTCGGCCGCACCGATCAGCTTCGCGTCCCTGCCCAGCGGTGACGTCACGACCTGGGTGCCGCCGACCGCCCGCGAGACCAGGCTGCGCTGCTGCACGGCGGCGCTCACCGCGTCGACGATGGAGTCCGGCAGGGCCGTGTAGAGATCGCCGAGCACGACCAGTTCCGGGCCGAGCACGTTGACGATGTTCGCGAGCCCCAGCGCCAGCCACCCGGCGAACTCGGTCAGCACGGCGGGATCGTCGAGCGCCCGCAGCGTCGCGACGACGGCGCCGCGCGGGGCGTCGTCCGGCAGGCCCAGCGCCCGGCACAGCGCCGGTTCGCCGACCTCGGTCTCCCAGCAGCCGTCACAACCGCAGTAGCAACGCCGGCCCTGCGGGTTGACCACCATGTGTCCCAGCTCGCCGACGTAGCCGCCGGAGCCGCGCAACGGCTGCCCCGACAGGATCACTCCCCCGCCGACACCGACGTCCGCGGAGATGTAGACCATGTCCGAGGACGACTGGGCCGCGCCGCGCACGTGCTCCGCCAGCGCGCCGAGCTCCGCGTCGTTGCCGACCTGGACCGGCAGCTTCAGCACCGCCTCCAGGCGTTTGCCGAGTGCCACGTCCGTCCAGTGCAGGTTCGGCGCCTCGTGCACGTGGCCGTCGGCACGCCTGACGACACCGGGCACCGACACACCGACCCCGACAGCGGTGGCGTCGAGGTCGTCGGCCATGAGGCGCGCCGACTCGACGATGTGCGTGATGACCTCCCCCGGATCACGCGTCCGGTGCAGGTTCCAGCTGTCCCGGCCGAGGATCTCCCCGCCGAGGCCGACGAACCCCATCGCCACGTGCTCCACCCGCACGTCGATCGCGATGACGACCGCGGCGTGCGGCTGGGGCAGGACCAGCAGGGACGGGCGGCCCGCTCCGCTGCGCAGAGCGGGCACGCGTTCGGCGACCACGCCGGCTTCGGCGAGCCCGTCCACCAGGGCCTTGATCGTGCTGCGGTTGAGCCCGAGCTCAGCCGCGAGCGACGCCCTGGTGGACGGCCCGTCGACGTGCAGGCGACGCAGCAGCGCCGTCCTGTTGTGCCTGCGGATCTCGTCGGGACGGGTGCCGGAGGTTGGTCCCGTCACCTCGTCAGCGAGCCGCGGTGGCTGCCCGGCGGCGGGACAACGCGTCGACGCTCGCGGCGAGCAGCAGGACCAGGCCGGTCACGATGTACACGACGGCGGCGGGCTGCTTGAGCAGGCCCATGCCGTTCGCGATGATCGCCAGCACCGCGCCACCGATGACCGCGTCGCGCAGGCGGCCCTTGCCACCGAACAGCGACGTACCACCGATGACAGCCGCACCGACCGACAGCAGCAGCGTGTTGCCGCCACCGGCGTTCGGGTCGACCGAGCCGACCTTCGACGAGTACACGATCGCGCCGATCGCGGCCGCGGAGGACGCGATCACGAACACGCTCATGCGGATCCGCTCGACGTTGATACCGGCGCGACGCGCGGCTTCCTTGTTGCCGCCGACGGCGTAGATGTGCCGGCCGTAGGCGGTGCGGTCGAGCACGAACGTGCCGATCACCAGGAGCACCAGCACGAGCGGCACCACGAACGGCACGCCCTCGATGATCACCAGGTTGCTCGGCGCCCGGTTGAGCGACAGCGCGAAGGTGATGAGCGCGGCCAGCACCGCGAGGCCGGCGATCTTGGCCAGCACCAGCGACGTCGGCTGGGCGACGAGTCCCTTGCGCAGCCGGGAGAAGTGCCGGGTGAGCACGACCGCCGCGTAGCCGCCGATGGCGATGACGAACAACGCCCACGAACCGGCTGCGCTCAGGTTGCCGTTGGCGACGTTGAAGATCGTGTCGTCACGCAGGCCGAGCGTGCCGCCCTGACCGATGAGCTGCAGCACGACGCCGTTCCAGACGAGGAACAACGCCAGGGTCACGACGAACGACGGGATGCCGACCTTGGCGACCAGGAAGCCCGTGATGCAGCCGATGGCCGCGCCGACGCAGACCGCGAGCAGCATCTCCAGCCAGGCGTTGGCCGGGATGCCGACCGCGGCGATGACCAGGGCGACGGCCGAGAGGGCCGCACCCGCCCAGATCCTCATCAGCACCGACAGCGCGATCGCGAGCACCAGCAGGCCGCAGAACACGTAGAACACCGTGTCGCCCATGCCGCCGAGCAGGTTGCCGTTGTGGATCAGGTGCAGTGCCATCACCGAGGCCGTCACACCGGACGCGGTACCGGCGGACAGGTCGATCTCGCCGAGCAGCAGCACGAACACCAGGCCCATCGCGATGATGGTGATGCTGGCGCCCTGCTGGAGCAGGTTGGCGAGGTTGCCGAGGGTGAAGAACGTGTCGGACAACGAGCTGAACACGATGAGCAGCACGACGAGCCCGAGCAGCGCGGGCAACGAGCCGAGCTCGCCGCCGCGGACCCTGGCCCAGTAGTCGCGCACCGCTTCGCCCGTGGACTGGGACGTCGTGTCGATGCCGAAGTCGGAGATGGCGCCCGCTGCCGGGGTGTCCTGCGAGGGCGTCTCGGTGGTGTTGGTCATGCTGTCCTCTTCGGAACTCATCAGATCGTCGCCGCCTCGGGGCGGGCGATGCCCAGGTCACCGGAACGGCCGGCGGTGATCAGCTCGACGACCTGGCCGTGGGTGACGTCCTTGGACGACACGACGGCGGCCATGCGGCCGAGGTAGAGGCACGCGATCTTGTCGGCGACCTCGAAGACGTCGTTCATGTTGTGGCTGATCAGGACGACGCCCAGGCCCTGCTCCGCGAGCCGGCGGACCAGGTCGAGCACCTGGCGCGTCTGCGCGACGCCGAGTGCCGCGGTGGGTTCGTCGAGCAGCACGACCTTGCTGTTCCACAGCACGGCTTTCGCGATCGCGACGGTCTGGCGCTGACCGCCGGACAGCGACGCGACCTGCGTGCGCACCGACTTGACCGTGCGCACGGACAGCGACGCCAGCGTCTTGCGCGCCGCCTGCTCCATGTCGGTCTCGTCGAGCAGGCCGTTCTTGGTGCGTTCCCGGCCGAGGAACATGTTCTGGACGATGTCGAGGTTGTCGGCCAGGGCAAGGTCCTGGTAGACGACCTCGATCCCGAGCTCCGCGGCTTCGCGCGGACCCTTGATGTGCACCGGCTGGCCCTCGAACAGGACCTCGCCCGAATCGGTCGGGTGGATGCCCGCGATGCACTTGACCAGCGTCGACTTGCCCGCGCCGTTGTCGCCGACGAGGGCGGTGACCTCGCCGGGTTGGACGTCGAGGTCGATGTCGTGCAGGACGTGCACGGGACCGAAGCTCTTGTTGATGCCGCGCAGCTCGAGAATCGGCTCGCTCACTGGGTTTCCTCCGTGGTTACACGTGGCGAGAGGCGGGGCGCGCCAGACGCGCACCCCGCCTTCGCCGCGAGCGGTGTTACTTGATGCCGAGCTCGGAGCAGGCAGCCTGGGTGGCGGCCACGCAGACCTCGGAGGCCTTGACGAAGCCGGCGTCCACGACGACCTTGACCTTGTCGCGGGTGATCAGCTGGGACGTGAGCAGCACGGACTTGACGTCGCGGTTGCCCTTGGCGTCCTTGGTGACGCCCGAGGCCAGCTTGTCGGCACCCGCGGTGTCGCCCTTGGCCAGGAAGCCGGCCAGCTTGGCGGCGGCCTCAGCCTCTTCCTTGATCGGCTTGAAGACGGTCATGTACTGGTCCTTGAGCAGAACGGCCTGCAGGCCGTCCGGCGTCGCGTCCTGACCGGTGACCGGCACCTTGCCGTTGAGGCCGACCTTCTTGAGCACGGTGATGACCGCGCCGGCGAGGCCGTCGTTCGCGGCGACGACGCCGTCGACCTTGCCGCCGTTGCTGGTCAGGATCTGCTCGAAGACCTGGCCACCCTTCTGGTTGTCCCAGTTGTCGATCGGCTGGGACTGGACCAGCTTGAGCTTGCCCGAGTCGTAGAGCGGCTTGAGGACCTTCTTCTGGCCGTCCGCGAACAGGGTGGCGTTGTTGTCCGTCGGCGCGCCCTCGATCTCGATGACGTTGGCGCCCTGCGGGGCCTCCTTGAGCGCGTCGGCCAGACCCTGGCCCTGCAGCTCGCCGACCTTCACGTTGTCGAACGACACGTAGTAGGACGAGGAGCCACCGGTGTTCAGGCGGTCGTAGTCGATGACCTGAATGCCCTGGGCCTGCGCCTTCTTGGCGACAGAGGCACCGACCTCGCTGTTGGGCGTGGCGATGATCAGGACCTTGACGCCGGCGTTGATCATGCCGTCGGCCAGGGTGCTGAACTTCTGCACGTCGCCCTGGGCGTTCTGAATGTCGGGGACGAGGCCCTCGGCCTTCAGAGCGGCCTCGAGGAGCGGCTTGTCGAAGCCCTCCCAGCGAGCGGAGGTGGCGGTCTCAGGAAGGATCACGCCGACCTTCGCGCCATTGCCGCTGCCAGAGTTCGTTTCGGTGCTTCCTCCGGTGTTGGAGGACGTGTTGGCGCCGCACGCCGAAACCGCCAGGGCGAAGCCCGCGGTAACAGCGATGGAAGCGAGAGTCTTGCTGCGCATCCGCCATCCCTTTCACTGCGCTGTGTCACAGAGAATGTTGTGGCGCACAACGTATGCCCGACATATGCGTGACCGGAACCACACTGGATCGATTAAGTCGCAACGATGCGGTAACCGTGGCGTCATTTAGTCACTCAGAGTTGTGAGAGCGTAACCACGGCGCAACGACCGACTCGACCATCCGGCGCACCGCCTCAGCCGATGGCCGAACGTGGCGATCAGCGAAGAGCAGGTGCCCGGTGCCGATGAGCACGGGGGCGACACCCTCGGCGTCGAGATCGCCGACGCGACCCAGCTCCTTCTCCCGTTCGAGATAGGCCTGGATCATGATCGCGGCGTCCGTCAGCACCGGAACACCCGCCGGCCAGGTGTCGCGCAGCCGCCTGCGCAGGTCGTCGCGGAACGTCACGAGGGCGACGATCGCGACAGCGACCGACTCGAACACGGCGGTGATCGCTTCCGCGAGGTTGCCGACGACGGTGCCGGTGCCCGCGGCCTCGAGCAGCGCTTTCGCCCGCGCGTCCATCTTGTCGACACGGTCCATGACGAAGTCCGCGAGGAACGCGTCGAAGTCGTCGAAGTACCGGTGCAGCACACCCTTGGCGACGCCGGCCTCGGTCGTCACCGCCCTGCTGGTCAGCGCGCTCGGCCCACTCTCGACGAGGAGGCGATCCGCGGCGCCGAACAACTGTTCCCGCACGTCGCGCAGGTGCACACCGGTGGGCACGCTGATTGCTCCTAGCTGAGTGGGCACATGCCCACTATGGTGGGCACATGCCCACTCTAGACAACGAAGAGCTCGGCAAGCGACTCGCGAGCTCGTTCGGTGCCGACGCCGCCCGCTACGACCGCACCCGGCCGCCCTATCCCGACGAGCTGGTTCAGCGGATCGTCACGGCGAGCCCGGGACCGCGCGTGGTCGACGTCGGTTGCGGCACCGGCAAGCTGTCGCGCCAACTGCAGGCCGCCGGACTCGATGTTCTCGGCGTCGAGCACGACGAGAACATGGCCGGGTTCGCCCTGGCGACCGCTGTGCCGGTGGAGGTGTCGAAGTTCGAGACCTGGGACCCCGCCGGCCGTGAGTTCGACGCCGTCGTCGCCGGGCAGTCGTGGCACTGGGTCAACGCCGAGGAAGGGCAGCGCCAGGCCGCGCGGGTGCTGCGGCCCGGCGGCGTGTTCGTGGCGCTGTGGCACGTGTTCGCGATGCCGGACCCGGTCGCGGAGGCTCTCGCCGACGTCTACCAGAAGGTCGCGCCGGAGATTCCGTTCCGCGTCGGGTACAAGGGCGCGGAGATCCTGGCGTCCTACCGGTCCGGATGCGAGCGGACCGCGGAGTCGTTCGTCGCCACGGGCGAGTTCACCGGCTCCGACCTGTGGAGCACACGGTGGGACCAGAGCTACACGACCGCCGAGTACCTCGACCTGATCCTCACCATGAGCCCGCTGGCCCTGCTCACGACCGAGCAGGTCACCGAGGTGCTGGACTGTGTCGGCGCCGCCATCGACGCGGCCGGCGGCGGCTTCACGATGAACTACGAGACGCTCGCCGTCGCCGTCACGCGCAACTGATACATCGGATACCGGTCACCAGGATCGCAGGGTCGCGATCCGTTCCTCGAGCTGTTCGATGGTGGCCATCGCGGTCGGCGGCCCGCCGCAGTACTCCCGCAGCGAGTTGTGGATCTTGCCGTGCGGCTTCTTCGTGCGGTGGTGGTGCATCGCCACGAGTGTGTTGAGCTCCTTGCGCAGTGACGCGAGGCGTTCCTGCACGCTCGCGGTCCGCACCTCACGCACCGCGGCTTCCGGCTTGGGGCGCTTGGCCGCGGTGGCCATCTGCTCTTCCTGGCGTTGCAGGAGCAGGGTGCGCACCTGGTCGGGTTCCAGCAGCCCCGGCAGGCCCAGGTACTCCTGCTCCTCCGCCGAGCCCGCCATGGTCGGGGCGCCGAACGACGAGCCGTCGTAGATCACCTGGTCGAGCTCGGCCGTGGTGCCCAGGGCCGTGAAGGCGCGTTCGTCCTCGCCCGGTTCGTCCTTGGCCTGGTTGGCCGCGGCCATCAGCTCGTCGTCCCAGCCGTCCTTCTCGCGGTGCGGCTTGCCCAGGACGTGGTCGCGCTCGGCCTCCAGCTCGGACGCGAGCTGAAGCAGGACGGGCACCGACGGCAGGAACACGGTGGCGGTCTCGCCGGGCTTCCGGTTGCGCACGAAGCGGCCGACGGCCTGCGCGAAGAACAGCGGGGTCGACGACGACGTCGCGTACACGCCGACGGCGAGCCGCGGCACGTCGACACCCTCGGACACCATGCGGACGGCGATCATCCAGCGTTCGTTCGTCGCGGAGAACTCGGCGATCTTGCCGGACGCCTTCGGGTCGTCCGAGAGGACGAGCGTGGGGATCTGGCCCGTGACGCGCTGGAGCACCTGCGCGTAGGCCTTCGCGACCGTCTGGTCGGTGGCGATCACGAGGCCGCCGGCGTCGGGCAGCCCGTTCTCGCGCTTCTGGGTGAGCCGCTGGTCGGCGGCGCGCAGCACGGAGGCCATCCAGTCTCCCGCCGGGTCCAGCGCCGTGCGCCACGCCCGCGCGGTCTGCTCCTGGGTCAGGGGCTCGCCCAGCCGTGCGGTGTACTCCTCGCCCGCGCTGGTCCGCCACGACGCCTCGCCCGAGTACGCCAGGAACAGCACCGGCCGGACGACGCCGTCGCGCAGCGCGTCGGAGTACCCGTACGTGTGATCGGCCTTGGACGTCTTGAAGCCCCCGTTGCTCTCCTCGTACTGCACGAACGGGATCGGCGAGTCGTCCGAGCGGAACGGCGTGCCGGTCAGGCAGAGCCGGCGGACCGCGGGCGTGAACGCCTCGCGGATCGCCTCACCCCACGACTTGGCGTCACCGCCGTGGTGCACCTCGTCGAGCAGCACCAGCGTCTTGCGGTTCTCGGTCCGCACGCGGTGCAACGTCGGATGGGCGGCGACCTGTGCGTACGTCACGGCCACGCCGTGGTAGTCGCGGGAGGTCATCGCGTTGGTGTTGCGGAAGTTCGAGTCGATGTGGATGCCCTGCTCGGCGGCGGCCTTCGCCCACTGGTGCTTGAGGTGCTCGGTGGGCGTGACGATCGTGACGGCCTCGATCGTCCGGTCGGCCAGCAGTTCGGCGGCCACGCGCAGCCCGAAGGTCGTCTTGCCCGCGCCCGGCGTCGCGACGGCGAGGAAGTCCTGCGGCTTGGCGGCGAGGTACTTGGTCAGCGCGCGGCGCTGCCATGCCCGCAGCGGTCGCATTGCTGCTGTCGCTGTCACAGACGTGTTTCTCCTCATTTGCGCTGTTCAGACATGGCTTTGACATGCAACAGCCCTCAGGCGGACCGTGGCCGAGGGCACCGTGACTCTACCCGTTCCGAGCGTCGATGCCGCGAAACGTGGCCCTATGCACCATGCTTGTCACTGCGATGGGTTCGCCTACCGACAACAGCGCACGCAGGTCCGGCCGCAAGGGGCCGCTGCGTCTACTCGCGCGCACGCTGTCGAAGGCGTGGCAGGGCAACATCTTCTCAGAAGCCGCCGAGGCGGCGTTCTGGCAGACGCTGTCGTTCCCCCCGCTGCTGCTCGGAGTGCTGGGCGCCATGGGTTATCTCGGCGACTGGTTCGGCCCCGAGGTGCCCCTCGCCGTGCAGGAGAAGATCATCGGGTTCACCCGGACGATCTTCAGCGGCGACGTCGTCAACGGCGTGATCCAGCCCACGGTCGCGGAGATCCTCAGCACCGGCAAGGGCGAGATCGTCTCCATCGGCTTCCTGATCTCGCTGTGGGCGGGTTCGTCGGCCATGTCGTCGTTCGTCGACGCGATCACGGTGGCGCACGGCCAGTACGGCGTCCGCAACGAGCTGTGGCAGCGCATCTTCGCACTGCTGCTGTACATGATCTCGCTGGTGGCGCTGGTGGTCGGCCTGCCGGTGCTGGCGCTGGGGCCGGACATCCTGCCGCAGTTCTTCCCGGCGTCCTGGCAGCCCTACATCGAAACGTGGGTGGGGCGGTTCTACTACCCCGGCGTCGCGCTGCTGCTGGTGTTGTCGTTGTCGCTGCTCTACAAGGTCGCGCTGCCACGCAGACTGCCGTACCACCGCGTGCTGCCCGGCGCGATCCTCGCGATGGCCGTGTTCATCCTGTCGTCCATCGGCCTGCGCCTGTACATCCAGTGGATCACCACCACCGGCTACACCTACGGCGCTCTCGCGACCCCGATCGCGTTCCTGCTGTTCGTGTTCTTCATCGGCCTGGCGATCACCATCGGCGCGTACTTCAACAGCGCCATCCAGGACACGTGGCCGGCCAAGATGACCCGCCGCCAGCGCCGCCGCTGGCGCAGGCTGGAGATGGAGCGCGCGGCGTCGCGCATCCGTTCGGAAAGTGCTGCGCCCCAGGAAGTCGGACAGCAGGAAACGAACAACACCGGCTACTCGGCACCGTCGCCCGCCGACACGCAGCTGACGGCCCCGCTGAAGATCCAGGAGCCGCGGTCACAGCCCCCTCAGCCCGAGGAAGAGAAACAGCGGGGGTAGCCGAAGCCACCCCCGCTGCTCATCGAGCGCGCGGAGTTCTCGGGGAACGCGATCTACTCGCCGCCGGCAGGCAGGTTGTCGTAGATCTTCTGGCAGTCCGGGCACACCGGCGAACCAGGCTTCGGCGACTTCGTCACCGGGAAGACCTCGCCGCACAAAGCGACCACGTGCGTTCCCATCACGGCGCTCTCGGCGATCTTCGCCTTGCGCACGTAGTGGAACATCTTCGGGGCGTCGTCCCCGGTCTGGTCCGTGCCTTCCGGCCGTACGTCGACCTCGGGGAGAGTCTGGGTGCTCACCCGCCCAGGGTACCTGGGATGATGTCCCCTCGTGACCACGCTGCACATCGCCGACGAAGTAGCCACCGCACTGGCCGGGAACCGGCCCGTCGTCGCTCTTGAGAGCACCATCCTGTCCCACGGGCTGCCCGCGCCGCGCAATCTCGCCGTCGCCGCACGCCTGGAGAAGGTCGTACGGGACGCCGGTGCCGTACCCGCCACGATCGCCGTGCTCGACGGTGTGCCGCACATCGGCCTTTCCGCCGCCGAGCTGGACCGCGTGTGCAACGCGGGCGACCTCGTGAAGCTCTCGCTGCGCGACCTCGGCCCCGCCTACGCCCTGGGCCGCAGCGGCGCGACGACGGTCGCCTCGACCACCGCCCTGGCGCACCAGGCCGGCATCCGCGTCTTCGCGACCGGTGGTCTCGGCGGCGTGCACCGCGGCGCCCGCGACACGTGGGACGTCTCGGCCGACCTCGACGTGGTGGCGACGACCCCGGTGCTGATCGTCTGCTCGGGCGTGAAGTCGATCCTGGACATGGGCGCGACCCTGGAAGTGCTCGAAACCCGCTCGGTGCCGGTCGTCGGCTACCAGACCTCCCGCTTCCCCGCCTTCTACCGCCGCGAGTCGGAGTTCGACGTGCCGTGGCGCGTGGAGACCGCCGCCGAAGCCGCCGCCGTGTTCGCCGCCGGTGGCCGCGGCATGCTCCTGGCGAACCCGATCCCCGCCGCCTTCGAGATGGACTCCGCCCTGCACGACCGCCTGCTGGCCGAGGGCCTGCGGAAGCTCGCCGACCAGGAGGTGCGCGGCAAGGACGTCACGCCGGTCCTCCTGGAGCACTTCCACACCGCGAGCGCCGGCGTGAGCCTCGACGCCAACGAGGAACTGGTCGTGAACAACGCCTCCGTCGCCGCCGCCGTCGCCGTCGAGCTCTTCCAGTGAGGCCAGTGGTCGTCGTAGGTGACGCCGGCCTCGACGTAGTAGCCCGCCACAGCGGCCCCATCGCCCACGGCGGCGACGTGCGCGCGAAGGTGACCATCGAGCCAGGCGGCGCAGGCGCGAACACGGCCGTATGGCTCGCCGCGTGCGGTGCGTCGCCGGTCCTGGTGGCCCGCGTGGGCGCCGACTCGGCAGGCCGCCAGGTCCACTCCGAACTGACCTCGGCAGGCGTCCAATGCGCCTTCGCGGTCGACCCCGAGCTGGCGACCTGCTGCGTCGTCGTGCTCGTCGACGAGGACGGCCAGCGCTCGATGCTGCCCGACCGCGGCGCGAACGCCCGCTTCTCCCCCGCCGACCTCGACCCCGGCCTGCTCGCCGCCTCACACGGCCACCTGCACCTGTCCGGCTACGTCCTGCTCGACGCCACCTCCCGCCCCGCGGGACTGGCCGCACTCGAGGCGGCCCGCAACGCCGGCTGGACAACGTCGGTCGACCCTCAAGCGGCCGTGCTGATCCACTCCGCCGAGGCGTTCATGGAGGACGTGCGCGGCGTCGACATCCTCATGCCGAACGCCGACGAGCTTCAGGCGCTGACCGGCTCAGCCGACCCGGCCGCCGGCAAGGACCTGCTGACCTACGTCGGCGCGGTCGTCGTGACAACGGGACCGGACGGCGCGTCGTGGGTGGACGCCGACGAGCTGATCTCAGTCCCCGCTGAAGTCACCGAGTGCGTCGACTCGACCGGCGCGGGCGACGCCTTCGACGCCGGCTTCCTGGCCGCCTGGCTGGCCGGCGCTTCGAAGCGGGACGCCCTCCTCGGCGGCGTCCGCGCGGGCTCCCGAGCCGTCAGCGTCGTAGGCGCCCAGCCACCCCGCTAGGCCCCCGCCCCCGATAGATCAGCGCCGATATATCAGTTCCCGCCGCCCTCACCGGATGCAAAAAACGTTTGCGGACGACGTCAAAAGACTCATTGCAAAGGCAGACGCGCGGAAGGCCTTAGCAATGAGTCTTTTGCGGACGAAGTCCAAAGAGTCATTGCCAAGGGGCGGGCGGCGTGGGGCGACAGCCGAATGCGGCTCAGGTTGTTGACTCGGGTTGGCCGGCTGGGACTCGGTGCCGAGTCAGCCGTCGATGATCGTGGTGCTCTTGGGCGCGATGGCGCGGCGCTCGACCTCGTAGCGGTTGGCCTTCTCGGCCTTGCGCGGCGGCCTGTCGTTCGCGATCAGCACGGCCATCCACGGCAGCGGCACGGACAGCACGATGAAGAACAACGCGAGCCACCAGGTGTTGGCGAACAGAGCCGCGAGGATGAGGCACGGGAAGCGCAGACTCATCATGATCGCGTACTTGCGTCTCCGGGCGGCGTGCTGTTCCTCGTAGGACGGGGCCGCCTCGGTGATCAACACCGGGGTGTCGTTCCGGTCGGGACTGCTCACGACACCACCTCCACCCATCAATAGTCCCACGTCCGAGTGACGCTCGGGACACCCGGTCGGCGGTTAACATCCGCGAGTGGTCGCCCTTGATCGCCTCGTGGACGTGCTCGGCAGTCTGGGCACGCATCTGGCGTGCGCGCCAAAGGGCCGTGACGCCGAACTCCGCGGGGTTGCCCTGCACGACCCGGCGGAGAACACGCCGGCCGCGGCAGGTGATGTCCTGCTCGGATTGGGCACGGCCTCTGTCGCCGCGGCGGCGCGCCTTGTGTCTTCGACGGTGGCGTCAGCAGTTGTGTTGCACGGCAGGCCGCCGCTGGACGAGCGTGTGATCGCCGCTGCCAAGAAGTCTGGCGCGGCCGTGTTGCTCGTGGATCCGTCGGTGCCGTGGAGCCAGCTTGCGAACGTCACGCAGACGCTGGTCAACGGCGGTACGCGCACCGGTGACCTGTTCGGCCTGGCCGACGTGATCGCGGGCGTCGTGGGCGGGCCGGTGACGATCGAGGACCAGCAGTCCCGCGTGCTCGCCTACTCCTACCGGCAGCAGGACGTCGATCCGGTGCGGGTCCAGACGATCCTCGGTCGTCGCGTCCCGGAGGAAGCTCGTCGCGCGCTCGACGAATACGGCGTGTTCACGCACCTCGCGTCGTCCGACGAACCGATCTTCGTCCCCAAGCTGACGCCGCAGCTGGGCAACCGGCTCGTCGCCGCCGTCCGCGCGGGCCGTGAGCTGCTCGGCTCGGTCTGGGTGGAGGTCACGGGGCCGGTCGATGCCGCGAGGTCGGCCGCGTTGGTGGACGGTGCGCGCACGGCGGCGTTGCACCTGCTGCGGTCGCGGGCGTCCACGGATCTGGAACGCCAGGCGGAGGCGGACCTGGTGATCCGGCTGCTCGAACACCCCGAGTCCGCCGACGTCGCGCGGCTCGGGTTGCCGTCGGCCGACCTTCGCGTGATCGCGGTGCAGGCCCACGCGGGTGAGGGTGAGCACGGGGCCGCGGTGCTCGCGTTCCAACGGGCCACCGCGGGCTTCGGGTGGTCCCGGCCCGGACGCAGCGCACTGTTCGGCAACGTCCTCTACACCGTCATCCCGGCCGCCGACGACGCCGTCGGCTGGGTGCGCTCCCTGGTTCGCGAACTGCCGGCCGAGGCCACCGTGCTGGCCGGCATCGGTGGTCCGGCCGAGGCGACGCAGCTGCCGACGTCACGGCAGGAAGCCGATGAATGCCTCGCGCTCTCAACCGGTGCACCGGTTGTATACGACGACGCTTGGGCGCAGGTCCTGCTGCAGCGGCTCGCCGCGGTCGCCGAGGCCGGACGACTTCCCACGCGCGGCCCGATATCCAACATATTGCGATATGACGCTGAATACGGGACGCAGTATGCAATGACGTTGAAGGCGTGGCTCGCGGCTCAGGGCGATGTGCGGACAGCGGCGCGCGAGCTCAAGGTGCACCCGAACACGTTGCGGTATCGCATGCAGAAGATGGCGGAGGTGACGCCACTCCCCCTCGACGATCCCGACCAGCGGCTCGCGATGGCCATCGCCCTGTCGATCACGCGGTGACAACGGTGCCGTGAAAGCATCTACACCCGTGCACCCTGATCTTTCCGTTGACCTGTGCGCCCGGTTGCGCGAGGCGTTCGAGAACGCCGGCTACACCGCGGACGGCGTCGTCGACGCACTCGGCCCCCAGGCCCACTCCGCGCTCGGCCGGGGCGAACCGGAACCCGCCCGTCGCGCCAGCAAGGACGCCGGGGCGCTCGGCACGTTGATCCGCCTCTTCCTGCTGGGCGACCAGGAGCCGGAGCAGGACGTCCGCAAGGCGCTCGACGGAGTCGGCATCGACGACCTCGTCGCCAACGAGGTGTTGGCAGCGAACACAACAGCAGGTTCTCTGACGGCCGGGCTCGACGTGCGGCCGTACGAGGACAACTGGTGGGTGATCGCCGACCTCGACTCCGACCTGCGCGGCGGAGCGGTCCCCGAGGACCACGTGCTCGGCGTCGGCCACGCGTCCATCAGCCTCGCCCGCGCGACCAAGCGCACGCCGGTCGGCACGTTGCTCGACCTCGGCACCGGTTGTGGCGTCCAGGCGTTGCACGCCAGCACGCACGCCGAGCGCATCACCGCCACCGACCTGTCCGAGCGCGCGCTCCGGCTCGCGCAGGGCACGTTCCGCATCAACAACCTCGACGTGGAGGCGCTGCAGGGCGAGTGGTTCGGCCCGGTCCGCAACCGGCGGTTCGACCAGGTTGTATGCAATCCGCCGTTCGTCGTCGGTCCGCCGCGGGTCGACTACGTGTACCGCGACTCCGGGCTCGGCGGCGACGACGCGTCGGCGCTGGTCATCCGGCAGCTGCCCGCGTTCCTCAACGAGGGCGGCGTCGGCCAGCTGCTGGCGTCGTGGGTGCACCGCAAGGGCGAGGACTGGGAGGAGCGCGTCTCCAGCTGGTTGCCGCGCGGTGGGATCGACGCGTGGTTCGTGCAGCGCGACATCGCCGAGCCCGCCCTGTACGTCGGCACGTGGCTCAAGGACGCGGGCGTCGACCCGCGCAGCCCCGAGGGCCAGCGCAAGGCCGCGGCGTGGCTGGACTGGTTCGAGGAGAACGAGGTCCAGGGAATCGGCTTCGGGTACGTGACGCTGCGGCGCACCGACGAGATGCACTCGCAGGTCGTGTGTGAAGACCTGCGCCACGCCTACGACGACCCACTGGGTCCGGAGGCGGCGCGGTGGCTCGACAACGTCGCGTGGCTGCGGGCGAACCCCGATCTGCTGGGCCACCGGTTCCGCGTGGCGGACACCGTCCTGCTCGAAGAGGTGTCCGAGCCGAGCGAGGAGGGCTGGCGCAAGGTCGTGGCCCGGCTGCACCGCACCGACGGGCCCGGCTGGCAGCACGAGGTCGACGAGGCGACCGCGAAGCTGATCGCCGGTTGCAACGGCGCGTTGCCGCTGGAGGACCTGCTCTCACTGCTCGAGTTCGCTTACGGGGAAATCGATGCAGAAGCCGCGTTGCCCATCGTTCGTGATCTCATCCGGCACGGAATGTTGATTCCCGCGTGAAAGCAGTTGTGGCGCGCGTCACAGAAGCGAGTGTCGAAGTAGAGGGGGCCGTCGTCGGCGCGATCGACGAGCCCGGATTGCTGGTGCTGCTCGGCGTCCATCACGACGACACAGCCGAGCACGCCCGCAGAATGGCGCAGAAGCTGCACGGTCTGCGCATCCTCAACGACGAGCAGTCATGTGAGTCGACCGGTGCTCCGTTGCTGGTCGTCAGCCAGTTCACCCTCTACGGGGACACGCGCAAGGGCCGCCGTCCGTCCTGGACGGCGGCCGCCCGGCCCGAGCACGCGGAACCCTTGGTGAACGCCGTCGTGCAGGAACTCCGCCAAAAGGGCGCGCGGGTCGAAACGGGACGATTCAGAGCCGAGATGAAGGTACGGAGCGTGAACGACGGTCCGTTCACCGTGCTCGTCGAGGTGTAGTCGGCCTCTTGGCTAAACGGTTCTCAGCCAATCCTCAGATTAGTCGCGCAACCGCTGTGACTGTGGCGACGTCTTCAAGTCATGGAAGTCGGGAACGAATTCGGAATCGTCTTCGTTACCCAGGTATCAGCCAGCTAGCGATGGGATCCCGAGCGGGCCCGCCGCAACCGGCAACCAGGGCGCAGCGCCGCGCCGCCTTGACCGCCACGCGCGACTGTCCTGACCGACAGCAGCGTCGCCCGCACCAGGGGGAGGGAGATCCATGACCGTCACGAGGATCTCCGACCGTGAAGTCGGAGAGAACACGCCCGCCGTCGTCGAGCACGAACTCGACGCCCAGGGACCAGCAGCCGACCTCGTTCGAGTCTACCTGAACGGAATCGGCAAGACCGCGCTGCTCACCGCCGAGGAGGAGGTGGAGCTCGCGAAGCGCATCGAGGCCGGTGTGTTCGCACAGCACGTCCTCGAGACGGCCAAGCGCCTCACCCCGACCCGCCGTGAGGAGATGGGGGCACTCGTCCGCGACGGTCGCCGCGCGAAGGACCACCTGCTCAAGGCGAACCTGCGCCTCGTCGTGTCGCTGGCCAAGCGCTACACGGGCCGTGGCATGCCGCTGCTGGACCTGATCCAGGAAGGCAACCTGGGCCTGATCCGCGCGGTCGAGAAGTTCGACTACACCAAGGGCTTCAAGTTCTCGACCTACGCGACGTGGTGGATCCGCCAGGCCATCACCCGCGGCATGGCCGACCAGGGCCGCACCATCCGCCTCCCCGTCCACCTCGTCGAGCAGGTGAACAAGCTCGCGCGGATCAAGCGCGACCTGCACCAGACGCTCGGCCGCGAGGCGACGAACGAGGAGCTCGCGAAGGAAGCGGGCCTCAACCCCGACAAGGTCGCCGACCTGCTCGACCACGCGCGTGACCCGGTATCGCTGGACATGCCGGTCGGCACGGAGGAGGACGCTCCCCTCGGTGACTTCATCGAGGACTCGGACGCCACCGACGCCGAGAGCGCCGTCATCTCCGGGCTGCTGCAGGACGACCTGCGCCGCGTGCTCGCCACGCTGGAGCCGCGCGAGCAGGCCGTGATCCGGCTGCGCTACGGGCTCGAGGACGGTCAGCCGCGCACGCTGGACCAGATCGGCAAGCGGTTCGGGTTGTCGCGCGAGCGGGTGCGGCAGATCGAGCGCGAGGTCATGTCGAAGCTCCGTCAGGGTGAGCGCGCGGCGAAGCTGCGGGCCTACGCCTCGTAACTCACCCGTCCGGCAGTATTGACTTGTGACTCAACTCACGGCACGGTCGGGCGTTACCAAGCCAAGCGACGCCCGGCGAGAGCCGGAGGTCGCACACGAAGGAAGGTCGGGACGGCCGGGGGCCGCCCCGGCCTTCCGTGCGTTGGGGGTAGCGAAGAACACGGTGGTCGGGGATCACATCAATACGTCCCTTTGATGGCGGTACGGTTTTCTGATCCGAACTGCACACCGTTGGAGTTGTGTACCCCGTGCCCACCACTTTCGAGTACACCGACGTCCTTCCGCTCGCGAAGGACACCGAGACCGAGTACCGCCTCGTCACGTCGGACGGGGTGAAGCTGATCGAGGCCGGCGACCGCAAGTTCCTGGAGATCGCTCCCGAGACGCTGACGCTGCTCGCCAAGGAAGCCATCCGCGACATCCAGCACCTGCTGCGCCCGTCGCACCTCGCCCAGCTGCGCAAGATCATCGACGACCCCGAGGCCTCGGGCAACGACCGTTTCGTCGCCATGGACCTGCTGCGCAACGCCGCCATCTCGTCGGGCGGTGTGCTGCCGATGTGCCAGGACACCGGCACGGCGATCATCATGGGCAAGCGCTCCGAGACCGTTCTGACCGGCGGCGACGACGAACAGGCCCTCGCCCGGGGCGTCTTCGAGGCCTACCAGGAGCTCAACCTGCGCTACTCGCAGATGGCCCCGGTGACGTTCTGGGACGAGAAGAACACCGGCACGAACCTGCCCGCGCAGATCGAGGTGTTCCACAAGCCCGGCCAGGAGCCCGTGTACGAGTTCCTGTTCATGGCCAAGGGCGGCGGTAGCGCGAAC
This sequence comes from Lentzea miocenica, assembly GCF_033949945.1. NCBI lineage: Bacteria > Bacillati > Actinomycetota > Actinomycetes > Pseudonocardiales > Pseudonocardiaceae > Lentzea > Lentzea miocenica. The sequence goes on along the minus strand of NZ_JAXAVW010000003.1, from coordinate 300,276 downwards.
AAGACGTTCCTCTACCAGGAGACCAAGGCGGTTCTGAACCCGAAGCGCCTCGCGTCGTTCCTCGACGAGAAGCTCCGCTCGCTCGGCACCGCCGCGTGCCCGCCGTACCACCTGGCGGTCGTCGTCGGCGGCCTGTCCGCCGAGCAGAACCTCAAGGTCGCGAAGCTCGCCTCGGCCCGCTACCTCGACAACCTGCCCTCCGAGGGTTCGGCGCTGGGCCACGCGTTCCGCGACAAGGACCTCGAGCAGCAGGTCCTGGAGCTGACCAGGAACTTCGGCATCGGCGCCCAGTTCGGCGGCAAGTACTTCTGCCACGACGTGCGCGTCATCCGGCTGCCCCGGCACGGCGCGTCCCTCCCGGTCGGTGTCGCGGTGTCGTGCTCGGCGGACCGCCAGGCCAAGGCCCGCATCACGCCCGAGGGCGTGTTCCTCGAGCAGATGGAACGCGACCCGGCGCAGTTCCTGCCCGAGATCGAGGGCGAGGACCTGTCCGACGAGGTCGTCAAGATCGACCTCACCCGCCCGATGCCGGAGATCCGCGAGATCCTCACCAAGCTCCCGGTGAAGACCCGCGTCTCGCTGACGGGCCCGCTGGTCGTGGCTCGCGACATCGCGCACGCCAAGATCAAGGAACGCCTCGACGCCGGCGAGGAGATGCCGCAGTACCTCAAGGACCACCCGGTCTACTACGCCGGTCCGGCCAAGACGCCCGAGGGCTACGCCTCCGGTTCGTTCGGTCCGACCACCGCGGGCCGCATGGACTCCTACGTCGAGCAGTTCCAGGCCGCCGGCGGCTCGCTGGTGATGCTCGCCAAGGGCAACCGGTCCAAGCAGGTCACCTCTGCCTGCAACAGCCACGGCGGCTTCTACCTGGGCTCCATCGGCGGCCCGGCGGCCCGGCTGGCGCAGGACTGCATCCGCAAGGTCGAGGTGCTCGAGTACCCCGAACTCGGCATGGAGGCGGTCTGGAAGATCGAGGTCGAGGACTTCCCCGCCTTCGTCGTCGTCGACGACAAGGGCAACGACTTCTTCGCCGAGACGTCCGCCCCGACCCTGCAGATCAGTTTCAGGCGTTGATCTTCAGCCTCTAGTCGCATCCACAGCCGGGCCCCTGATATCCGATATATCAGGCGGCCCTGCTGTGCTGCGTCGGGTCCCTAGCGGGCCAGCAGCCAGTCGAGGGCGGCGTCGGCGTGGTCCAGCACTGAGATGTGGCCGTCGCCTGGGGTGAGGCGGAGTTCCGCGCCGGGGATGCGGGAGGCGAGCCACTGGCTGTGCGAGGGCGGATTGATGCCGTCGCGATCGCCGTGCAGCAGAAGCACGGGTACCCGGATGGACGCCGGGTCGAAGCCCCACGGGGTCACGTAGGCGAGGTCGTCGTCGATCAGCGGGCCGGGGCCGTTCGCCAGCGCGGGTTCGACGACCTTGCCGAACCACGACCACGGGCCTCGCAGCGTCGCGAGGTCCGCCTCGGAGAACTCCATGTCGTACTCGACGCCGGACGCCTCGTACCGTTCCTTCGCCGCACGGCCCGCGGCGGCCGCACGCAACGACGCTTCGGCCGAAGCGACCATGCCGTCGAACCAGGCGAGGCCGGAGGCGTCGAAGGGGGCCAACGACGCACCGGTGACGACAGCGGTCACGCGGTCCGGCAACAGGGCGGCGCACGCGAGGGCGTGTGGTGCGCCGCCGGAATGGCCGATGACCGCGAACTCGTCGAGGCCGAGCGCGTCGGCGACGTGCGATGTGTCAGCGGCGGCCGACGCCACCGTCCTGCCTGGTACGGCGGTCGACCCGCCATAGCCCGGCCGGTCGTATGACACCCAGCGCACGCCCGGACGGAACAGCGGTTCGGGTGGCAGTCCCAGGTTGGGTGTGCCGTGATGCCAGAACACCGGCACGCCTTCGCCCACGTCGTACACGTGGAGCCGCCGCTCCCCCAGGTGAAGATCCATGCCGTCAGCGTCTCACCATCAGCCGGTCTCCTCGCGGGATTCCAGGACCAGGCGGCGGTCGCCGAGAGGGGCGGCCAAGCGGACGGTCAGCGGCACCTGACGGACCTCCTGGGTGCACATGGTGCCCGGCGGCTGCTTGGTGATCGTGACCAGCGTGATCTGGACGACCTCGGCGGACTGCGCGGTCACCTCGGCACGAGCCTCCTTGCAGCCACCACCCACGCCGAAGACCTCGATGTCACGACCGTCGCCGAAGACGTAGGCCTCGTCGCGGTAGGTGTCTGACAACGATGTCGTGTCCACCTTCTCCTTGGCCACCGGCGTCACGTTGGGCGGGACGACCGGCTTCTCCTCCGAGATCGAGACCGGAGGCTGGGCCGGGGCCGTGGGGTTCGCGCCGGACGACCCGGTGGAACCAGGCGCGGACGTGCCGGACGTGGGCGCGCCGCTGGAGGAGCCCGAGGACGATCCGGGCGCGCCGGACTGCGTGCCGGACGAGCAGCCGGCGAGCACAACGGCAAGAGCAACGGCAGCGACGGCGTTTCTCATGCGCACCATCCTTGCAAACCGGGACAAGTGGCCAGGTGAAGAGCGGAGGTGCCCGGCCGACGGGGCAGATGCCGACCGGGCACCGTGGGAGGGAGGTCTACTTCTGTTCCTGCCGCGACGTCAACGCGACCGTGCGCTCACCGAGGGGCTCGGACAGCTGCACCGTCAGCGGTGGGAAGCGGATGTCCATCGTGCAGGCCTGCTTGTCCAGCGGCAGCGTCTCGACGAGCTCGATCTTCACCACGGACGCCGACTGCTCCAGCACGGACGCGCTGGCCTTGCCGCACCCGCCCTCCTGGGCGATGACACCGACGGTCTTCCCGTCGCCCTGTGTCCACACGGTGCGCGGATACTCCGACGACAAAGCGTTGGTGTCCAGCTTTGTCACGGGTTTACCGTCCGGCGGGACCTCTCCGGGCGCGATGCCTGGCGGGATCTCCGAGGGTGAGGTGGCGGTCGGCAACGTCGGACCGCCACCTGCCCCAGTGCCCGCGTTCTGCGCACTGCCACAGGCCGAGATCACCAGCAGCAGGACGCCAGTGCCAACTACGGTTCCTATGTGCCTCATGTTCAGAGGACGGAACCGCGAGCACTAAGGGTTGCAGCGACTTCGCTTCACAGTTACCGGCTTACGGCGGCCACGGCCTCACGCAGCGCGTCCAAACGAGCAGCCGAGGCCAGACCTCCGTGGTACAGGTGGAATTCCTCGACGCCGGCGTCGAGGTAGGCCAGCCACTCCTTCGACAGCGCCGCACCGTCGGCGGGCTTCGGCGGCAACCCCAGCACGTACGCGGCGATCCGCGTGTCCGGAGCAGCGGCCTTCAAAGCCTCGATGCCGGGCACCGCGACCTCAGGGCCGGGCCAGCACATCGTCGTCAGCACGTCGACATCCGCGTCCAGCCCGCCGGCAACCGTCGCGAACGGCCCGGTGCCCCACGGGTCCGCCGTCACGTGCATGCCGATCCGGATCGACGGCGCCGCAGCACGAATCTCGCCGACCAGCCTCTGCCGCAACGATCGCACCACCCCGGTGCGCACGGCCCGCACGTCCTCCGCGAGCGCACCCAACGCTTCCTCAACGCTGGGTGCACCGCGATCAACCCCGGCCCGGACCGCTTCACGCAGGGCATCCGGGTCGGCGTACAAGGCGGTGCACGAAGAACAGAAGCACAGTGACAACAGCTTCTGCTGCACCGGATTCCAGTCCGTGCCATCGGTCTTCTCGTGGTGCCCTCCGTGGAAGAACCCCAGCGGACCACAGGCCTCGAGGATGATCCCGTCCGGCGCACCGAGTTCCAGCACCTCGGACACCAGCACCGACGTGTACTCGACAACATCGGGCTGCGCCGTGCACAACGCGTACGGGTAGCGATCCCCGAAGGCGTTCACCACGGTGACGTCCGGGTGCAGGTCGCCCAACCGCGAGTTGTGCGTCAGCACCGTCCACGCGTACACCGGCAATCCGGCCGCACGAACCAAAGCCGCCGCCTCACCGTACGAGTTCGAACCGTCCATCCAGGACGGTTCCGCCGGCACCAACCGGCCGAAGTTCGACTCCCGGACCGGCAGGTAGAACGCCGCGTGCCGGGCATCGACCAACCTGTGCTGCGGATGCAACGGCGTCGCGGCCCGCACGGTGTGGTACGACGCGGCCAGGGCGATCGCGTCGACGCCGAGACCCCGATACCGGGCAACGGCCTCGGGATCCCCGATCAGGTCCCACGGATAGGCGTGGACAACCGACTTCACCACCGGGGACGCTTCCTCTCGTAGCTCGGGTCGAACTTCCGCATGTAACCCGTGTCGTCGCGCGAGGTGATCCCGCACTTCACGTAGTTCTCGGCCATGCGCGCCAACGCGTCGCGATCCAGCGAGACACCGAGACCGGGCGTGACGGGAACCGGCACCGCACCATCCACAAAGGACAGCACGCCTGGTTCGACGATCTCGTCCTGGGCGTTCCACGGGTAGTGCGTGTCGCACGCGTAGTTCAGGTTCGGCGTGGCAGCGGCCAGATGCGTCATGGCGGCCAGCGAGATGCCCAGGTGCGAGTTCGAGTGCATCGAGAGGCCGATGCCGAACGTCTGGCAGATCATGCCCAGCTGCCGAGACCGCTGCAGCCCGCCCCAGTAGTGGTGGTCGGACAGCAACACCTGCACGGCGTCCTGCTCCACGGACGGCTTGAGGTGCTCGAACGCGACCACGCACATGTTGGTGGCCAACGGCATCGGCGCCTTCGCGGCCACCTCCGCCATCCCGGGGATCTCCGCCGTCGGATCCTCCAGGTACTCCAGCACGCCGTCGAGCTCGGCCGCGACCTTCAGCGACGTCGCGGGCGACCAGGCGGCGTTCGGGTCCAGCCGCAGCGGGTGGTCGGGGAACGCCTCGCGCAGCGCCCTGATCGCCTCGATCTCCTGCTCCGGCGGGAACACACCGCCCTTGAGCTTGATCGAGCCGAACCCGTACTCGCCGATCATCTTCCGCGCCTGCGCCACGATGCCTGCGGGGTCGATCGCCTCGCCCCACTCGTCCGGCTCGGCGCCGGGATGCCCGTCCCACTTGTAGAACAGGTAGGCGGAGTACGGCACAGCAGAACGAACAGCGCCACCCAGCAGGTCGTGCACCGGACGCCCCAGCGCCCTGCCCTGGATGTCCAGGCACGCGACCTCGAACGGCGAGTACACCCGGTCGACGGTGCTCTCCGCGGTGATCTTCCCGGTCAGCCCGTGCTTGTCCGGCCCGGCCTTACCACCCAGAACCGACGCGACCCGCGCGTGCATCTCGTTCAGCGCGAAGACGTCGAGCCCGATCAGAGAGTCCACAACGGACCGTGAGCGCTCCAGGTGCGCGAGGTCGCCGTATGTCTCCCCCAGCCCTGAAACGCCTTCGTCGGTGTGCACCTCGACGATCGTGCGCAACGCCCACGGCTCGTGCACGCCGGCGGCGTTCAACAGCGGCGGATCGCGAAACGCGATCGGCGTCAGAACGATTTCGGTGATTTTCATGCCAGCAGGGCCTTACCAGCGGCGATGATCTTGTCGAGTTCGGCGACGTGCTCGTCCAGCGGGTCGATCAGCGGCGGGCGAACGCCACCGACGTCGAGACCGTTCGCGCGCACCGCGGCCTTCACCAGGGCAACCGCGTAGCCGGGAACCTTGTCCCGCAGCTCGACGAGAGGCTTGTAGAACTCGAACAGAAACCGGTTCACGAGCTCGGTGTCGCCGGTCTGCACCGCGTTGTAGAAGCCCAGTGAGATCTCCGGCGCGAAGCAGAAGACGGCCGACGAGTAAAGCTCGACGCCGATGCCCCGGTACGCGAGCTGGGTCATCTCCGCGGTCGGCAGGCCGTTGAAGAACTGGAACGGCTTGTCAACAACTGCGCGGACGGAGAGCACGATCCGTTGCATCTGGTCCAGGTCGCCGATGCCGTCCTTGAACCCGACGACGTTCGGGATCGACGCGACCTCGACGGCCGTCTCTGGCGTGAACCGCGCGTTGTTGCGCTGGTACACGATGATCGGCAGCTCGGTGACGCCCGCGACCTCGGCCACGTACCGCACGAGACCGGCCGCCGGGTTCGTCACCAGGTACGGCGGCAGCAGCAGGATGCCGTTGGCACCGGCGCGTTCCGCGGCCCGCACGAACTGCTTGGCCGCCACGACCGAGCCACCGGCGCCGGCGAACACCGGCACCTTGCCCGCGGTCGCCTCGACCGCGACGGCCACCGCACGCTCGAACTCCTCCAGCCCCAACGCGTGGAACTCGCCGGTGCCGCAGGCGACGAACACCGCGCCTGGCCCGGCGGAGACACCGTGCTTGACGTGCTCAGCCAGCACGTCGAACGCGATGTTCCCCTCGGTGTCGAACGGGGTCACCGGAAAGAACAGCACACCATCGAGTTGCATACCAGACACTCATCCCTTGATCGCTCCGGTGGTGATCCCACGCAGGAAGGACTTCTGCAGCGACAGGTACACGACCAAGCTCGGTACCAGCGCCAGCAACGCTCCGGCCAGCACGATGCCCGTCCCGACCATGTCGTCGGACCGGAGCGCGAGGAGTGCGACCGTGAGCGTGTAATCGGAGGGGTCAGCGGCGACGATCAGGGGGAGCAGGTACTGCTCCCAAATCATGTTGAAGCCGAACACGGCGATCACACCGAGCGCGGGCTTGCACAGGGGAAGAATGATCTGCGCGAAGAGACGCAGCTCCCCGGCACCGTCCACTTTGGCCGCTTCCTCCAGTTCGCTGGGGATCTCCTTCATGAACTCCGTCATGACGAAGATGGAGAATCCCCAAGCCCCCAACGGGAGGATGACGCCGAGCAGGGTGCCCTTCAGACTCACGTGCACCAGCGGTAGGTCTCCGATCACCAGCGAGAGCGGGATCGCGATGACCTCCTCCGGCAACATCATCGTGGCGAGGATGACCAGCAAAGCGATGGCCTGACCGCGGAACTTCTTGCGCGCCAACGCGTAGGCGGCGAACACGCTCACCGCCAGCTGCAACAGCAGGGCACCACCGGCGATGATCAACGAGTTCATCAGGTAGTGCCAGATCTTGTTCTCCGCCGCGACCTGGAAGTTGATCAGCGACGGGTTGTCCGGGATCACCGACAGCTGGGTCGGGTCCGGGTTGTGGTCGAACGCACCGGAGAAGATGACCAGCAGCGGGCCGCAGAAAAGGATTACAGCGACGGCACTGAAAAGAACGCGGACGCCCCTGCTGACCCACGCGTCCGGGCGGGTGGACCAGCCGATGGCACTGTCGAAGCGACTTGAGTTGACGCTCATCGCGCCTCCTTCCGCCGGCGGTACCACTGCACGCTGACCGTGAGAATCAAGGTAACCAGGAACAACAGCACGGAACCAGCGGAAGCGAGCCCGGCTTCGGACTGTTCGAACGCCGTTGTGTAGACGCGCGTCATCCAGACGTCGGTCGACCCCGCGGGGCCACCGCCGGTGAGCACGTACACCTCGGTGAAGACGCGCAGGCCGCGGATCGCCGCCAGCGTCAGCAGGATCGTGATGACCGGGCGCAACGCCGGCAGCGTGACGTTCCAGATCCGCTGCGGCGTCGAGGCGCCGTCGATCGCGGCCGCCTCGTACTGCTGACGGTCGATGCCGGCGAGCCCGGCGAGGATCAGCACCATGTCGTACGGCGCGTGCTTCCAGATGCCGACGAACATGACCGACACCAGCGAGGTGTCCGTGCTGTGGATGTACTCCCAGGGCCCGAGGCCGACCCACGAGATGAGCTCGTTGAGGAAGCCTTCCGGTGCCGGGTAGAAGAACAGCCGCCAGATCTCACCGATGACCGCGGTGGCCGCCACGACGGGCAGGAACACCGCGGACCGCACGAACCACAGCGACTTGGTGTGGCCTTCCAGCAGCAACGCCAGGAAGAAGCCGATGAGCATCGCGCCGATGGTCTGACCGCCCGCGAGGACCAGGGTGTGCCAGCTCGCGGTCAGGAACTTCTCGTCGGACAGGATCGTCGAGTAGTTCTTGAAGCCGACGAAGATGTCACCGAGGAAGGGCCGGACCTCGAACAGCGAGAGCCGGATCCCCTCCGCCATCGGGATGAACTTGAAGACCAGGAAGATCAGCGCGGCGGGAAGCAGGAACAGCCACGGGACGAGTGTGGCTCCCGTGAGGCGACGCCGGCGGCGCCGCCTCACGGGGTGGGTTTCGACGGCACCGCCGCCACTAGCCGTCGAGCCCACGTCTCGGGTGTCCCAGTGATGTTTCTCGGTCGGCTGAACTGCCGTCACTGCGACGCCTTCTGGTTCTCAAGCTCCTTCTTCAGCGCGTCCGCGAGGGACTTCAGTTCGGCCGAGGAGTCAGCCGGGCACTTCGCGAAGATGGAGTTCAGGGTCTCCGAGGTCTTCTGCCGGAAGGGCGCGAAGTTCGGCACGCTCGGGAACGGCCGCGCCTCGCTCTGGTACACGCCCGCCACGGTCGCCCAGCGCGGGTCCTTGTAGGTCGCGTTGACGTCGACCGTCTTGTTGACGGGGAGGCGGACGACCGGCTGCGGGTCACCCTTCATGCCGGCCTGCTGAGCCTCCGCCGTGATCAGGTACTCGGCGAGCTTCTTCTGGTCGGCGGTCTTCGCGGAGCCGGCCATCTGGTAGATGTTCTCGCCCTCGCCGAGCACCGTGGCGCCGGCCGGGCCGCGCGGGGACGCGATGACCTCGTACTTGTCCTTGCCGACCGACTTGTCGAAACGGCCGATCATGTACGGGCCGGTGAGGTAGATGCCGCTCTTGCCCGACTCGAACAGCGGGTGGGCGTCGTTCGTGCCCAGCGTCAGCGAGCCCGGCTGCATGACCTTCTCTTCGCAGAAGAGCTTGCGCAGCCGTTCGATCGCCTTGGTCGACTCCGGCGAGTCGATGCCGACGGAGAACTTGCCGGCGCCCTCTTCCTCGAGGATGTCGCCGCCGCCCTGCCAGATGTAGCTGGACGCCCACCACGCGAGGTAGCCGCGGTCGGTCGTGCCCGGCACGAGCATGCCGTAGGTGTCGTTCTGCCCGTTGCCGTCGGGGTCGTTGCGGGTGAAGGCCTTCGCGAGGTCGTCGAGCTCTTCCCACGTCGTCGGGACCGGCTTGCCGAGCTTCTCGCGCCAGTCCTTGCGGATCAGCGTGACCATCGCCTGGGTGGAGTAGGGAATGGCGTAGAACTTGCCGTCCGCGCCCTTCCCGTTGTTCCACGCGCGGTCGACGATGTCGCCGCCGCCCGCGACGTCCTCGCGGCTGACCTCGGTCGTCCAGCCCTGCTTGACGAAGTTGCCGAGCGAGCCGGTGTCGGTGATGACGACGTCGGGGAGGTCCTTCGACGCGGCGCGCTGCTGCACCTGCTTGTCGAAGTCGTTGAAGATCGGCTTGTAGTCGACCTGCACACCGGTCTTCTCGGTGAACGACTTGAAGATCTTCTCGTAGACCTTCGCGGTTGCCTCGGTAGAGCGGGTCCACACCTCCAGAGGCTTGTTCGGGTCCTTGGACGACGTCGCCGTGGTGCCACCGCTGCCGCATCCTGCGAGCAGCGCTGCCACGCCGAGCGTGGCGATAGTCGTGGCTGTTCTACGGCGCATCGTCGGAGCCCTTCGTGTTCAGATATATGAACGGGGGTCGTACTTGTGAACCTGGTGCAGGACTGTAAGAATCAGCACAGCGACGTGTCAAGGGCATGTTGCGTACGGGTTTCGAAGGAGGCCAGGTGGCGTCGCCGATCGACAAGGGCACAGCTCGTCCGGGCGCAGTAAAGTCCGCGGACCGAACGGTGGAGCTGCTCGAAGTGCTCTCCGCGTCGGACCGCCGGCTGACGCTCACGGAGCTGCATCGCGAGCTCAGCTACCCCAAATCGAGCCTCTACATGCTGCTGCAGACGCTGGTCGCGCGCGGCTGGGTGGAGGTCGACTCAGATCGGGGCACCTACGGCATCGGCGTGCGCGCACTGCTCGTCGGTACGTCCTATCTGGACCACGACCCGGTGGTGCGCGCGGCGATCCGCGTGATGGAGCAGGTGCGGCAGGACATCAACGAGACCGTGCACCTTGCCCGATTGGACGGCGCGGACGTCGTCTACCTGGCGAGCCGCGAGTCCGAGCACCACCTGCGCGTCGTCTCGCGCGTCGGCCGCCGGCTGCCCGCGCACTCGACGTCGCTCGGCAAAGCCGTGCTCTCGACGCGCACGCCGGAGGACGTCGACCTGATCCTCCCCGCCGAACTGGCCCCGCTGACCCCCAACACCGTGATCGATCGGGCGGCGCTGCACGAGCAGCTCGCCGGGTTCCGGAATGTCGGTTATGCCCACGAACGTGAGGAGAACACGCCGGGGCTGGGATGTTTCGCGGTCGCGTTGCCTTACCGAAACCCCGTTCTGGACGCTATGAGTTGTTCGGTACCACTGGGCAGACTGGACCCCGAGCACGAGCGGCAGGTCATCGCCGCTCTGCTGGACGCCGCCCGGACGATCACCGAGCTTCTCCGCCAGTTCGGTCGCTGATACGAGTACTGCCGAAACATCTGCACAAGACGGAGGGGTCCAAACCCGTGACCGCACGCATCCTGATCACCGGCGCCGGTGGTGGGGTGGGGACGCTCATGCGTTCCCGTCTCGCCGCGGAGGACCGTGCCCTGCGGCTGCTGGACATCGCGGAGCTACCCGCGGCCGCTGACGGCGAGAACGTCGAGCTGGTCCAGGCGACGGTGACCGACATGGCCGCCATGGAAGCCGCGATGAAGGACGTCGACGCCGTGATCCACCTCGGCGGCCACAGCCTCGAGGAGGCGTGGGACAAGATCCTCAGCGTCAACATCGACGGCACGCACACCGTGCTGGAAGCCGCACGGCGCGCCGGGGTGCGCCGGGTGATCCTGGCCAGCTCCAACCACGCCGTGGGTTACGTCGAGCGCGCCGACGGCGAGGCCGGTGACTACGCCTTCCCGCGCCCGGACACCTATTACGGCGTGTCCAAGGTGGCGCTGGAGGCGTTGGGGTCGCTGTACGCCGACCGCTACGGCATGGACGTGATCGCGATCCGCATCGGTTCGTGCTTCGAGAAGCCGCGTGACGTGCGGATGCTGTCGACGTGGATGTCACCGGACGACGGCGCACGCCTGTTCGAGGCGTGTCTTTCCGTTCCCTCACCGGGATTCCGGATCGTGTGGGGTGTCTCGGACAACAAGCGCGGCTGGTTCTCGCTGGACGAGGCGCGCGCGATCGGTTACGAGCCGCAGGACGACTCCGAGGAGTACGCCGCAGAGGTGCTGGAGAAGCACGGCGGTGAGCTCGACCCCTCGTCGTACGCGGCGAAGTACGTGGGCGGGGTCTGGTGCGGCCCCGATTTCGACACGGCAGTCAAGGAGGCAGGGCGTTGAGCCACGTCGTTCAGGGATACAACCCGCGCACCGGTGAGCCGTTCGGCGAACCGGTTGCGAAGACCCCCGACAGCGAGGTGGACCGGATCGCCTCAGCGGCGGCAGTCGCGTTCTCCGCCTGGTCGGTCGTTCCGGCGGCGGACCGCGCTGTGGTGCTGGAGAAGGTCGCGGACGCGCTGGACGCCGAGTCCTCGTTGCTCGTGGAGACCGCCGACGGCGAGACGGCTCTCGGCGTGCCGCGGCTGACGACGGAACTGAAGCGCACCACGAACCAGCTGCGGCTGTTCGCGGAGGTGTTGCGCGAGGGCAGCTACGTCGAGGCCACTTTGGACACGGCGAACCCGGACATCATTCCGCCGCGGCCCGTGCTGCGGCGCGTTCTCCGTCCTCTTGGGACGGTCGCGGTGTTCTCCGCGTCGAACTTCCCGTTCGCGTTCTCGGTGGCCGGTGGTGACACGGCTTCCGCGCTGGCGTCGGGTTGTTCCGTTGTGGTGAAGGCACATTCCGCGCACCCGTCGACTTCGCGTGAGACCTCGCGGGTCGTCGTGGACGCTTTGCGCGACGCCGGTGCGCCCGAAGGTGTGTTCGGCATCGTGTTCGGCACCGAGTCCGGTGTCGCGCTGGTGAAGCACCCTGCGGTGCGCGCGGTCGGCTTCACCGGGTCGACCGGTGGCGGGCGGGCGCTGTTCGACCTGGCGCAGGGCCGGCCGGACCCGATCCCGTTCTACGGCGAGCTGGGCAGCGTGAACCCGACGGTGATCCTGCCGGGTGCGGCCGCCCGTGAGGACATCGCCGCCGGGTTCGCCGCGTCGCTGACGATGGGCGTCGGGCAGTTCTGCACGAACCCCGGCCTGGTGTTCACGCCCGCCTCGCTGGTGCCCGCGCTGGGTGAGGCCGTCGCCGCGACCGCCGGTGGCGCGATGCTGAACGAGCGGATGTGCGACTCCTACAAGGCTTCGACGGACGCGCTGGCCGCGTCGGACCTGGTGTCCGTCGTGTCCTCGGGTACGCGCCCGGACGAGGCGTGGGCCGTGGCGCCGCGGCTGTTCAGCGTGCCGGTGTCGGTGTTCGAGGAGAACCTCGAGAAGCTGACCGAGGAGCACTTCGGCCCGGCCGCGCTGGCCGTGACGTACTCGGATCCCGCCGAGCTGCACTCGGTGCTGGCGAAGCTGCCGGGCACGCTGACCGGCACGGTGCACGCGGAGACGTCGGACCACGCGGAGGCCGGTGAGATCGCCGAGATCCTGCGGCACGTCGCGGGTCGCATCATCTTCAACGCGTGGCCGACCGGTGTCGCGGTGGCGTGGGGCCAGCACCACGGTGGCCCGTGGCCGTCGACGACGAACCCGCTGCACACGTCGGTGGGTGCCACGTCGATCCGCCGCTGGATCGCTCCGGTGACCTACCAGTCGTGGCCGGACGAGTTGCTGCCCGCGGAGTTGCAGGACGCGAACCCGCTGGGCATCCCGCGCCGCATCGACGGCGTGCTGGGCGTGCACTGAGTCTTCTTCGGCCGGGGTCTCTTCGGCCGCGTGCTTGGCGGGGCTGCTGACGGTAACGTCGGTGGCCCCGCTTTTCGTTGGGAGGCCTTGCGATGGTCGGTCGTCGTGCTTACGACTTCATGTACCGGACCTGGGCGCCGTGGGAAGGGGGACCGCGCGACGAGCTGGTGGGGCTGGTGACGTCGGGGCGGATCGCGCCGGGACGCGCGATCGACCTCGGCTGCGGCAGCGGGGCGAACTCGATCTTCCTCGCGGAACACGGCTTCGACGTGACGGGTGTGGACTACTCCCCCGTCGGCCTGGAGAAGGCCCGGCGCGCGACGCCGCCGTCGTTGTCGATCTCGTGGTTGCCAGGGGATCTGACCGCCGCCTCGATTCCCGGTGTCTCCGGGACGTTCGACCTGCTCGTGGACTACAGCGTGCTGGACGACATGAGCGGGCCCGCGATGGAGGCGATGGCGGCGACGGTGCTGAGGCTGTCGCATCCCGGTTCGGTGTTCCTGATGTGGTGCTTCTACGACGAGATTTCGTGGTGGAAGCGTCGTGGCGGGCGGTTCCCCGGCCTTGCCGTGGGTGCCGAGCAACGGTTGTTCGGTTCGTCGTTCGACATCGAGCGGTTGCCGGAGCCCGCGGTCGGCAGCGGCTACGCCTGTTTCGTGATGACGCGCGCTTGACATTGGAGTGTGCTCACAGGTTTAGCGTGGGCACATGAGAGTCGCCGAGCTCGCACGGCAGGTCGGGGTCCGGCCCGACACGGTCCGGTACTACGAACGCGCAGGACTGCTCGCGCCGCCGCCGCGCACGTCGTCGGGGTATCGGCAGTACCCGTCGTCGGCCGCGGACCGGATCCTGTTCATCCGCGACTGCCAGCGCCTCGGCCTGAGGTTGCGGGAGATCTCGTCGTTGCTCGCCGTCCGCGACACCGGCGAGTGCCCGTGCGAGCCGGCCGAGGAGCTGCTGCGCCGGCACATCGACGAGATCGACGCCGAGATGGCCCGGCTCGCGCGACTCCGCTCGGAACTGGTGGGCATGGTCGGTACCGACTGTCCACCGTGGTGCCCGCCGGAGGGGAGGTGAACGGGATGGACGACTGCTGCATGAGTTGCGACTGCTGCTGACCGACGATTTATCAGTCGGTTGACACCAATCCGGCGTGGCGCCCGCCGGATTCGTGTCCGGGACATGTCATCAGTCCGACATCAGGCAGATGTTTGAAGGAATTCGACAGCTCCTTTCTCGACTCGCCGGGGCAAGATGGTTGTCGCACGGCGACGTCCAGGGGAGCGGGACATGACCGACCTGCGTTTCGCATGGCTCGAGATCACCGGAAAATGCCAGCTGAGTTGCACGCACTGCTACGCGGACTCCGGGCCGCGCGGTACTGAGGGTGCGATGAGTCCGCCGGATTGGTTGCGGGTCGTCGACCACGTAGCCGAACTCGGGGCCCACTCGGTTCAGTTCATCGGCGGTGAACCGACATTGCATCCCGATTTACCGGAGTTCGTGGACCGCGCACTCGGCGCCGGTCTCGCGGTCGAGGTCTTCAGCAATCTCGTGCACATAGGCCCGCGCCTGTGGGACACCTTCTCCCGTCCCGGCGTGCGCCTTGCCACGTCCTACTATTCCGACACCGCGTCCCAGCACGACGGCATCACGCGCCGCCGCGGCAGCCACGCCCGCACCAGAGCCAACATCGCCGAAGCCCTGCATCGCGACATCCCGCTGCGCGCCGGTGTCATCGATGTCAGCACGTCCGACCACATCGGCCGGCAACGAACCCGCTCCGCACGGGACGAACTCGTCCAGCTCGGGGTCCCCCACGTCGGCGTCGACAACCTGCGCGGCATCGGCCGAGGCGCAAACGCTTCACCTGCCGCTGACCAGCTGTGCGGCCGCTGCGGTCACGGCGCCGTGGCGATCTCCTCGTCAGGCGAGGTCTGGCCGTGCGTGTTCGCCCGCTGGATCTCGCTGGGCAACATATTGGACACGGCTCTTCCAACGATCCTGTCGGCCGCGCCCTCTACCGCGCCCTCGACCGCACCCTCGGCTGCGCGTGCCGTCACCGGCCCGTCCTGCTGGCCTCAAGGCGGCGGCTCCTGCGCCCCGAACGACCCACCCCGCGCCTGAATCCTCGCGGCGATCACCCTCGCGCACTCGATCGCCTCATACCGCGCGGTGTCGACCTCGACGTCGTAGGTCATCCCGCGATGCACCAGATCGGCCTGCACCTCGGCCATCCCGGCGACCCGGTCGCCGCGCGCGAGCTCCCGGCCCGCGGCAACAGCGGCGTCACACCGCACCCCGACCCACACCACGCCGAGCCCGTCCAGCACCTTCTCCCACCGCTGCCGGGACTCGACCCCACCCAGAAACACGTCGTCCACGATCACCCGCGCCCCAGCGCGCACCATCGCGGCGACCCCCGCCATCCACGCGTCCTCGAGCATCCGGAACTCGCCCCCGACGGTGACGTCCCCGTCGTCCGCGAACCCGATGCCCTCAGCCCCGAGCCGCAACCGCGCGGGCATCACGTCGATCAACGTGTCGACTCCGATCGCCAGCCAGGCCTCGGGCAGCACGGCCTGCAGACACCGCGCGATCCCCGACTTGCCGGAGCTGGACCCACCGTTGAGAACGATCACCTGAGCACTCGCCGCCACAGCACCACTCACCGCCCGACCGTACCCATGCCACCCATCCGCCACGCCTCACACCTCACCCCCACCACGCCCTTAGCAATGAGTCTTTTGACGACGTCGTCAAAAGACTCATTGCTAAGCCCCAGGTTACCGCGCCGCGCGACTGATATATCGCCGCAGCCAGCCCGCCCGCATGCAAAAAACGTTTGCGGACGAAGTCAAAAGACTCATTGCAAAGGCCGGTCAGCGGCGGGCCGCGCCTGCTCGGCGTTCCTCCCGCAGCTCCCGCTGATACCCGAGGAAGTCGACCTCCAACGTGTGCCGCTTCGACTTCACGTACCGGCTCCGCAGCGACTGCCGGTAAGCCGTGATCTCCGCCTTCATCTCCGGCACCGGAGGCAACGCGGCACGCCCGGACACCAGATCGGCGATCCACTCCGACTGGGCCTCGGCCAGCGGCATGATCGCCCCCAGAGGCTGGATCAGCCCGAGGAAGTACAGGCCGGGATGATCCGGATCCACGACCCGCCGGTACAGCGACACCTCGTTGTCCGGAGAAGACACCGCGGGGAACGAGGCGGAGTCCAGGAACGGGAAGTCGACCTTGTACCCGGTGCAGTAGACGATGACGTCGACGTCCTCACGGCTGCCGTCGGTGAACACCACGCCGGACCCGTCCAGCCGGGCGACGTTCGGCTTCACCGTGATGTCGCCGTGCCCCAGCCGGGTCAGCAGGTCGTCGGACACCGTCGGGTGCGCGGCCAGGATCCCGTGCGACGGCTCGGGCAGCCCGTAGTCGGAGAGCTTGCCCCGCGCCAGCCGCAGCATCGCCCGCACGGACAGCGCCTGCAGCCACGCCGGCGCGAACCGGGCGAGCGGCGAGGTCGTCAGGTGATCGGTAGGCATCCCGAACAGGTACTTGGGCATGATGTGCGCGCCCCGCCGCATCGCCAGAAACGTCCGGGCGGAAACCCGGGACGACTCGACCGCGATGTCACACGCCGAATTCCCGATACCGAGAACCAGCACCCGCTTGTCCGCGAATCGCTCCGGCGTCTTGTAGAAGTGCGCGTGCGACTCCTCTCCGTCGAACGAACCCGGAAACGCCGGTTCCGGCATCCGCGGCGACCAGTGATGGCCGTTCGCGACGATGACAGAGCTGTACGACGACGAAACTTCCGAACCCGTGTCGCGATCGCGCGTGGTGACCGAATAGCCACCCGAAGCGGCCGAAACCGAGACGACCTCGGTCCGGAACCGGATGCGGTCGCGGAACCCGTGGTGCTTCACGAAGTCGTCGAAGTACTCGGCGATCTGGAAGTGCGAGGGGTAGGCCGGGAGGCTCGCGGGCATCGGGAAGGACTTGAACTCCATCATCTGCCGCGAGGTGTTGATGTGCAGCGACCGATAGGCGGAGGACATGCCGTTGTCGTTGAGGTAGCGCCAGTTGCCGCCGATCTCGGATCCGGACTCGTAGCAGTCGTACTCGATGCCACGGGCACCGAGCACCTGACATGCGGCGATGCCGGAAGAGCCTGCCCCGATGACGCACACGCGGTCCATGACGCTGAAGTATTTTCACGTTCAGACCGACTGTCAATCACCCGACCCAAGTACGGTAAATCGGACGAAATTGTCAGACCCGTTCGTCATGATGCCCGCATGACAGACGCGATCGTGGCCGAAGGCCTGGTCAAACGCTACGGGTCGGTCGTCGCACTCAACGGCCTGGATCTCAAGGTGCCCGAGGGCACCATCATGGGACTGCTCGGCCCCAACGGCGCGGGCAAGACGACGGCGGTGCGGGTGTTCACCACCCTGCTCGACCCCGACGAGGGATCCGCGCGTGTCGCCGGGCTCGACGTCCGCAAGCAAGCAGACGAACTGCGCAAGCGCATCGGCCTCTCCGGCCAGTACGCCGCGGTCGACGACAACCTCACGGGGTTCGAGAACCTCGACATGGTCGGCCGCCTCTATCACCTCGGGCGCGCCAGGAGCCGTGAACGCGCCCGCGAACTGCTCACGCGGTTCGACCTCGAGGACGCCGCCGACCGCCCCGTGAAGGGCTATTCCGGCGGCATGCGCCGAAGGCTCGACCTCGCTGGCGCGCTCGTCGCGAAGCCGAGCGTCCTGTTCCTCGACGAACCCACCACGGGCCTCGACCCGAGGTCCCGCCTCGGCATGTGGGACGTCATCGAGGAACTCGTCAAAGGCGGCACCACCGTTCTCCTCACCACCCAGTACCTCGAGGAGGCCGACCGCCTCGCCGACCAGATCGCGGTGATCGACCAGGGCAAGGTGATCGCCGAGGGCACCGCCGACCAGCTGAAGGAACAGGTGGGCGGCGAACGGCTTGAACTCTCCGTCGCCACCACGGCCGAACTCGCCATCTCCAAGGAGGCCCTGGCCGACCTCGCCGTCGGTGCCATGGAGTCCGACGAACGCCAGCACCACCTCACCGTGCCGGTCGCCGGCGGGTCCGGGGTGCTGATGGAGGCGATCAGGCGGCTGGACGGCGAGTCGGTGAAGGTGCTCGACATCGGACTGCGCAGGCCGACGCTCGACGACGTGTTCCTGGCCCTGACCGGCCACCACGCGGACAACGACTCAGCGGGGGACGACGAGAAGTGAAGCTGCTGCAAGCGCTTGCCGACGGCGCGGTCGTCTCCAAGCGCAACCTGATCAAGATCAAGCGCGTGCCGGACCTGCTGGTGTTCTCGACCGCGGCGCCGATCATGTTCGTGCTGCTGTTCGCCTACGTGTTCGGCGGCTCGATCGAGATCCCCGGCATGGACTACCGCGAGTTCCTGATGGCCGGCATCTTCGCCCAGACCGTGCTGTTCGGCGCCACCATCACCGGCAGCGGCCTGGCCGAGGACATGACCAAGGGCATCATCGACCGGTTCCGCTCGCTGCCGATGGCCCGCTCCGCCGTCCTGGTCGGCCGCACGACGTCCGATCTGGTCAACAACGCTCTCGTGATCGTCATCATGATGATCACCGGCCTGATCGTCGGCTGGCGCATCCACTCGTCGCCGCTGGAAGCGCTCGCGGCGGTCGCGATCCTGCTGCTGTTCGCCTACGCGTTCTCGTGGGCGATGGCGTGGATCGGGCTCCTGGTGCGCAGTCCCGAGGTGTTCAACAACGCCAGCTTCATCTTCATCTTCCCGATCACCTACATCGCGAACACGTTCGTGCAGTCGGAAAGGCTGCCGTCGGGGCTGCGGCACATCGCGGAGTGGAACCCGGTGTCGGCGGTGACGCTCGCCGCGCGCGAACTCTTCGGCAACACCTCGCCGTTGCAGACGCCGCCGGACGTCTGGCCGTTGCAGCACCCGGTGCTCGCGTCGCTCGGCTGGGTCGTGGTCTTCCTGCTGATCTTCGTGCCGCTGGCCAACTACCAGTACAAGCGCGCGGTGGCCCGCTGAGTGGAACGGGGTATGCCCCGCGCACCCAGGGCCAATACGTTGTGCCACATGAGAAAGCTCCTCGTGGCAGTCACGTCGGTACTGGCGATCACGGTCTCCGCGGGCACGGCGGCGGGCGCACCGCTGCCGTGCCCGGAGATCTTCGCGACGAACAACACCGCGATCATCACCGACCCCGATGATCCGCGCCTGCGGGACAGGCTGGCCAGGTTCGACCGCGAGGTCCGCGGCATCGTGCTCGCCAACGGCGGCCTCACCGCCCGCTCCACGCTGCTCGACGGCGTGTTCTGGTCGAGCGATCTGCAGCAGACGACGTTCGAACGCTCGCGCAAGTTCGACGTCACCCTCGACGAGAACAGCCTGCGGCACACGGCATCGACGATCAGCAAGCAGTTCAGCCAGGAGTCGGTGCTCACGTTCCGCTTCCTGCCCGCGAACTCGCAGGAGGTCGACGCCGTCCAGGTCGAGATCGAGGGCATCACCGCGAAGCAGGTCCGCGAAGGCCTCCTCAAGGACGCGGTCGCGCGCGAGAAGCTCGGCGGCGGCAGCGTGACGTTGCAGAACAAGGCGATCCTCATCGCGGGCGTCAACGACCTTCCGACAGTGCGCGCGTTCGTCACGAACATCGGCGGCAACATGAGCAAGGCCAAGGTCCGCAAGGGGGCGTGGGAGTTCGTGTCGGCAGTCGACGTGACAGCTGAAACTCCTTTGTGGATCAACCAGAACGCCGCCTAACCTCGTACCCATGGCAGCAACTGTGGTCCGCGGCCAGAACGTGGACATCCGAATGTGGACTCGGCCGGACGAGGTCGAGGAGTTCGCCATGCAACAGCTCCAGAACATCTCCGCGCTGCCGTGGGCGGTGAAGCACATCGCGGTCATGCCCGACGTGCACTACGGAAAGGGCGCCACGGTGGGGTCGGTGATCGCGTTGCGCGACGCCGTCTCCCCCGCGGCCGTCGGCGTGGACATCGGCTGCGGCATGGCCGCCGTGCGCACCTCGCTCACGGCGAGCGACCTGCCGGAGACGCTGCGTGGGCTGCGGTCGCGGATGGAGGCCGTCGTCCCCGTCGGTTTCGGTCAGCACAAGGCGACCGCTTTCACCGAAAGGGACGCGTCCGACTGGGCACCGTTCTGGAGGCGGTTCGACGACCTGACGCCTGCCGTGAAGGCGCGCGCCGACAAGGCGATGCACCAGATGGGCACGCTCGGCGGCGGCAACCACTTCCTCGAGGTCTGCCTGGACTCCGACCAGCGCGTCTGGGTCATGCTGCACTCCGGTTCGCGTGGCATCGGCAACGAGCTGGCGCAGCACCACATCTCGGTGGCGCGCAAGCTCGCGCACAACGCCGAGCTGCCGGACCCGGACCTCGCCGTGTTCCTCGCGGGCACGCCGGAGATGGCGGCGTACCGGCACGACCTGTACTGGGCACAGGACTACGCGCGACGCAACCGCGCGGTCATGCTGCGCCTGGTCTGCGACGTGCTGCGCGCCGACTTCCCGCAGATCCGGTTCGAGGAGCCGATCTCGTGTCACCACAACTACGTCTCCGAGGAGAACCACTTCGGCGAGGACGTGCTGGTGACCCGCAAGGGCGCGATCCGGGCAGGCCGCGGTGAGCTCGGCATCATCCCGGGCTCGATGGGCACCGGTTCGTACATCGTGCGCGGGCTCGGCAACCCGGACTCGTTCGAGTCGGCGTCCCACGGCGCCGGCCGGAGGATGTCGCGCAACAAGGCCCGCGAGACGTTCACCACGCAGGATCTCGCCGACCAGACAAGTGGCGTCGAGTGCCGCAAGGACTCCGGCGTGGTGGACGAGATTCCGGGCGCCTACAAGGACATCGACACCGTGATGGCGAACCAGTCGGACCTGGTCGAGGTGGTCGCCAAGCTCAAGCAGGTGGTTTGTATCAAGGGTTGATGTTTCCGTTTCGAGCACATGGGAAGCCTCCGGACAGCAGAGATACTTGCCTGTCTTGGAGGTTTTCCATGTCAACGGGCGCCATCATCGGCCTGGTGGTCGCGGTTCTCGTGGTGCTGGTGGTCCTCGCCTTCGTGCTGAGGCCCGCCATGCAACGCAAGAAGTTGCGCGACCGGTTCGGCCCTGAATACGACCGCGCGGTCTCTGACAGTGACAGCAGAACGGCCGCGGAGAAGGAGCTCGCCGAGCGGGAGCACCGCCACAGCGAGTTCGACCTGAAGCCGCTTTCTGCTACGGCACAGGACAGTTACCGCCGGCACTGGGCGAACGTGCAAGCGAAGTTCGTCGATTCGCCGGACAGCGCGATCGCGGACGCCGACCGGCTGGTGACCGACCTGATGGCCGAGCGCGGCTACCCCACCGAGGGTTACGAGGCGCAGCTGAGCGTGCTGTCGGTGGAACACGCTCAAACCCTTGAGCACTACCGCAAGGCGCACGACATCTCCGAACGCCAGGAGATCGGCGAGGCGAGCACCGAGGACCTGCGCACCGCGATGGTGCACTACCGCGAGTTGTTCACCGACCTGCTCGAACACGGTGCGGCTCCGCGCAAGGACAAGGACCGTGAGGCCGTGCGGAAGGAGAAGACGGATGTCTGAGGCACCCACCCACGCGGCGGTTCCGACGCCCACCCCGGCGCGACCCCAGCAGAACCCACCGCAGACTGAACGCACCGCTCAGGCCGAGCGCCAGACGGAGCGTGAGGCAGAGCGCACCACGCAGGCGGAGCGGCATGCAGAAGGCCGCACGGAAGATCGGCCGGAAAACCGCACTGCGCAGACCGAACAGCGCACGCAGCACACGGAGCGCATGCCGCAGCAGCAGTCACAGCGCAGCGAGCAGCAGCGACCCGACGCTCAGCGCGCCGAACAGCAGCGCACAGAAGCACAACGCACAGAAGCACAGCGCACGGAACAGCAGCGCAACGAGTCGCAGCGCACCGAAACGCCGCGGTCCGAAACGCCGCGGTCCGAACAGCGCGCCGAGCAGCGGCCGTCCAGCAAGCTCGAAGACGAGTGGCAGGCCGTGCAGTACGAGTTCGTCGACGACCCGAAGGCGGCCGTGCGCAAGGCAGACGGCCTCGTGACGCGGGCGCTCGAGGAACTCACCTCGCGCCACCGCTCCCTCACCAAGCAGCTCGAGGGAAACGGTGATCCACAGACCGAGGACCTGCGACTGGCTCTCCACCGCTATCGGGAATTGTTCAAGTCGCTCGTCGCCGTCAAGTAAGTGGCTATACCAGATCATTTGCGCCCCGGCGCCGTGGCCGTAACAGGCGACGGCGCCGGCTGGCGTGCAAGGGCTGGCTGCGCAGCTAGCTGGGCAGCTCGCGGATTTCCATCTCCAGCACGTCGATCTCGTCGCTGATGGCCTCGTCGAGCATGTCGTCCAGCAACTTGCGGCACTCCGCCGATCCGCATCGCGGCAGTCCCGCGCCGAACCTCGGCACCTGCTCCCACCACACCGCCGGGTTGTTCCAGAAAGACCCGGAACCCTGATCGACACCGTCGAGACAGCGCAGTTTCTGGTCACTCTCCGGAAGAGCTCGCACGAACTCGATGAACAACGCGAGTGCGTCCGGATTGCTCACCGGGACCGCGCCGTAGCCGCGCAGGCAGTCTTCGAGTTCAGCGAGGAACTCCGACTTGAAGGACACGGCACACCCCCGCTCCTCCGCACCGTTGCGGACGTACTGAGTTCGTAGCATCAACAGTACCTCCGTGACTTGAGCGGGAAACGAGTGCGAACGGGCGGTATCTTCCTGAGCCCGCACCGGATCCGGTGACCCGCAGTCACGTCATCTGCTGGCCATCTGCCCTCGTGCACGCCTGGACGGCGAGCGTCAGCCTCCTGGGCGCGCGGGGAAAGTCACGCAAAGTGCTCAGCCCTCGAAACGCTGACACAGCCACAGTCGAAGCAGAACACATCCGTTGGGGCCCGAAAGAAAGTCTTACTCGCGCACTGCTTCCGAACGGCCTCGGACATGGCGAAGAACTGTTGCACCGGAATGCGCGCCGGCCATTCCTCCGGCTCCGTCTGTTTTGGACGATGGCAGGCGCTTGCCCGCGATTCCGCCCCGTTCCTAACGGTCGGCGTGCAGCCGCGCGACGAAGCTGAACCGATCACCGCGATACAGCGACCGGGCGCGTTCGATGGGGTGGCCCTCGACGTCGTAGGAGACGCGGTGCAGCAGCAGCATCGGCAGCGCGGGGTTCGTGCCGATCAGCAACGCCTCGCGGGGCGTGGCGAGCACCGTCTCGACGCGTTCCTCCGCCTCGGCGAAACGCACGCCGAGCCGTTCGGTGAGGCACGCGTAGAGCGACCCAGCGGGGTCGAGCTTCTCCAGCAGGCCCGGGAAACGGCCGAGGCTCAGGTACGTCGACTCGAGGCCGATGCGCTCGTCGTCGGCGAGCAGGACGCGTTCGAGGTGCACGACCGGGTCGCCGGGTTCGATCATCAGGTCGCGGGCGAGGCCGTCGTCGGCGCCGAGCTCCTCGACCGTGATCACGGTGCGGTTCGGCTCGACGCCCTGACGACGCATGCCCTCGGTGTAGCTGACCAGCGACAACGGCTGGACCAGCTTCGGTGGCGCGACGAACGTGCCGCTGCCCTGGCGGCGGATGAGCAGGCCTTCGAGCACCAGTTCGCTGACGGCCTGGCGGAGCGTGACGCGCGAGACGGAGAACCGCTCGGCGAGCTCGCGTTCGGACGGCAGGACGGTGCCTTCGCCGAGAGTCTCGACGAGGTCGAAGAGCTCGGCCTTGACCGCGTAGTAGCGCGGGACTCGGCCGTGTTCGGGAATGCCCGCGCGAACGGGTCGATCAGCGCGGTGCGGCGGGACGCGGTTCACGTGGCGTGAGCCTACGTCACGCCCCGTGTGATCAGGGCGCGAGCTTCGGCGGGTCGGGGATCTTGTAGCCGGAAGATCCGATGTTCGTCTCCAGCGACTTGCGCCAGGCACCCGTGTCGATCATCTTCTGCAGCGCTTGCTGGACCTTGGCCTTGCTGCTGGGGTCGTCGCGGTGCAGGCCGACGCCGTACTCCTCCTTGCTGAACGGGTCGCCGACGACCCGCAGGAGCTCGGGGTTCTGGGCGGCGTACCCGGCGAGCAGCACGTCGTCGGTCGTGACGGCGTCGACGTTGTTGGCCAGCAGCGCGGTGACGCAGTCGCTGAACTTGGCGTACTCGACCAGGTTCACGTCCTTGGCGAACTGCTCCTTGACGTACGCGGCGGACGTGGAGCCCGCGGTGGAGCACAGGCGCAGGCTCGCGTTGAGCGACTTGGGGCCGTCGATGCGGGTCTCGTTCATGCGCACCAGCAGGTCCTGGCCGGCGACGAAGTACGGGCCGACGAAGTCGACGATCTCCTTGCGCTTGTCCGTGATCGAGTAGGTGGACACGACCATGTCGGCCTCACCGCTGGTCAGGAGCGTTTCCCGGTTGCCGGGCTGTGCTTCCTTCCAGGTGATGTTCTGCTCGTCGACGCCCAGTTCGTTCGCGATGAACTTGGCCACGTCGACGTCGAAACCGCGGTAGCTGCCGTCCAGCCTGCGCACCGCCATGCCGGGCTGGTCGAACGACACAGCGACGATCATGCGGTCGTCCGAGCTGACCTTGCCCGCCATGGTGGATTTGTCGCCACCCGCGCACGAGGCGAGGAGCAGCACGGCCGCACATGTTGTCGCCACCAGGCGGAGGAGCGCTCTCGGCGTCATTCGTCCCTCTTACAGCGTCGATCAACGGGCATGCGCCGATGCACCTTGAGGCAACGTTGCTCGGCGATGCCGGAAACCTAGGCGGCGATTGGGCGCATGTCCATACCTCGGCGTGAATGAGACAACGGAATCGGTGCGGTGAACCGATCACCTCAGGCGGCGTGGACCCGCGTCGTGCAGGGACGGAGGCGGTCCCACGACAATCCGCGCGCTGCTGACGAAAGCCCCTGCGGCAGAAGCAAGAACGGGTTCGAGCTTCAGCGAGCGCACCTCCGGAAGGTCCTCTGCCAATGCGGCCAAACGGAGTACCAGTTCCTGAAGTGCTTTCAGGTCCGCGGGTTCGTCGCCTCGATAACCGGTGAGCAGCGGCGCGGCTTTAGGTGCCGCAACGAGTTCCGCGGCGTCGGTGTCGGTGAGGGGTACCGCCCGGTAGGCACGGTCACCGAGGAGGTCGCTGACCAGACCCGACAGTCCGAACCAGACCAGCGTCCCGAAGCTCGGGTCGTCCTGCAGGCCGAGGACGCAGCTGACTCCCTTGGGCGCCATGCGTTGCACGTACACGCCCGGTTTGCCGCTCAACGCCGCGAGATCGTGGTATGCCGCCTTGACCGATTCTTGTTGCGCGATGTCGAGCCTGACGCCGACGAGATCGGTGCGGTGACGAAGGCGTTCGCTGGTGGCTTTCATCGCGACCGGGTAGCCGAGTTCGCCGGCGGCTTCCGCCGCTTCTTCCTCGGTGTAGGCGATGCGGAACGGGACCACGTCGATTCCGTAGCACTTCAGGAGTTCGACGGCGGTGTGGTCGCCGAGCCGCTGTTCGGCCTGCGGGTTGTCCACAATGGACCGCGCTTTGTCGGCGTCGATGCCGTCCGGGCGCGCGAAGTTGCCCTGGGGTGCGGCGCGCCAGTGGGCGTAGCGGACGGTGCGGGCCAGTGCGAGAACGGCGCGTTCGGGGCTGGAGTAGCTGGGGATCGAGCCTTTCCCCGGCATTTTGAGCTCGTCTGGAATGCCCTCGACCGCGAGGAACGTCGAGACGATCGGTTTCGTGCGGTGCGCGGCTTCCTTGAGCGCGCGGGCGTAGGCGGCGCCGGGGACCGCGATCGGTGGCACGAACACGACGACGAGGGCGTCGGTGTCGGCGCGGTCCAGTGCTTCTTCGACCGCCTTGGCGAACTCCTCGGGCGTGGCCTGGGCGCCGACGTCGACGGGGTCGCCCGCGAGTTCGAGGTCCTGGGCGAGCAGCGTGTCGGCGGCGAGCAGGCCGATGGCGGTGGAGTTGCCGACGACGGCGACGCGCTTGCCCTTGGGCAGCGGCTGGTGAGCAAGCAGCAACGCGGTGTCGAACAGCTGGGCCAGCGAGTCGACCCTGATCACGCCGGCCTGCTCGAACAGCGCCTGGACGCTCGCCTCGTCGACCTTGGCGGCGGTGGCGGCGAGTCCGGGGACGACGGCGTGCCGGCCGGACTTGACCGCGACGATGGGTTTGGTGCGGCCGAGTCTGCGGGCGAGCCGCGCGAACTTGCGCGGGTTGCCGAACGACTCCAGGTAGAGCAGCACGACGTCGGTGGAGGGGTCGGTCTCCCAGTACTGCAGCATGTCGTTGCCGGAGACGTCGGCGCGGTTGCCCGCCGAGACGAACGTGGACAGGCCGAGGCCCCAGCCGGCGGCGTTGGCGAGGATGGCCGTGCCGAGTGCGCCGGACTGGCAGAAGAAGCCCGCGCGGCCCCGTGCGGGGAGTTTCGGGGCGAGGCTCGCGTTCAGGCGGATCTTGGGGTCGAGGTTGATCACGCCGAGGGCGTTCGGCCCGACGACGCGCATGCCGTGCGCTCTCGCCTCGGCCGCGAGCCTGCGTTCGGCTGACAGACCGTCCGGGCCCGTCTCGCCGTAGCCGGAGCTGACGACGACGAGCGCCTTCACGCCCTTCGCGAGGCACGCGTCCATGACCTCGTCGACGCTGGCCGCGGGCACGGCGACGACGGCGAGGTCGACGTCGTCGGGGATGTCGAGCACGGTCGGGTACGCCCGGACGCCCCGCACGGCGCGATGTTCGGCGTTGACCGGGTAGACGGGGCCGTTGAAGTCGGCTTCGAGGAGGTTCTTGAGGACCGCGTGCCCGATCTTGGTCGGGTCGGTGGAGGCCCCGATGACCGCGACGGACCGAGGATGCAGCAGGTTGTGCACGCTGCGGGCCTCGGCGGCCTGCTCGCGGGCCCTGGCGACGGCGACGGACTCCTCGGTGGGGTCGATCGCGAACTCCAGGTGCAGCACGCCTTCCTCGAACGCCCTGCTGACCTGGTAGCCGGCGTCGCGGAACACCCGGACCATCTGCCCGTTCTCGGCCAGCACCTCGGCCTCGAACCGCGTCAGCCCGACCTCCCTGGCGGCCGCGGCGAGGTGTTCGAGCAGGATGCTGCCCAGCCCGCGCCCCTGGTGCCCGTCCTCGACGACGAACGCGACCTCGGCGCTGTCCCCGCGATGGTCGCCACCGTGCAGCCGGTCGAACCTGCCGACGGCGACGATGTCGTCGCCCAGCAACGCGATGAGCGCGACCCGGTCGTGGTGGTCGACGGTGCTGAACCGCTCGAGGTCCCGCTGCGGGATCCGCGGGTAGGGCCCGAAGTAGCGGAAGTACCGCGTCCGCTCGGACAGCCGGCCGTGGAACTCCCTGAGCTTCTCGCCGTCGTCCGGCGTGATCGGCCGCAGGTGGACGGTGCCGCCGTCACTGAGGACGACATCCGCCTCCCACTGCCGGGGAAAGTCGAACGGATCGCTGACCGCGGCACTGTCTGGCACTTTGTGTCAGTCCCTGGGATCGTCGGGATCAAGTCCATGCAACGGGAACACCGCCCGGCGCGTCTCACGGATCGCCTTGTCCACCGGCT
Organism: Lentzea miocenica; assembly: GCF_033949945.1. Taxonomy (NCBI): domain Bacteria; kingdom Bacillati; phylum Actinomycetota; class Actinomycetes; order Pseudonocardiales; family Pseudonocardiaceae; genus Lentzea; species Lentzea miocenica. Next base: position 272,744 of record NZ_JAXAVW010000003.1, on the reverse strand, counting down.
CCTCCGTGTCGCCGCCCCACGGCTGGTGTCCAGGGTCGCACTCATCCGTCATCGACGCAGGCAACGGCCAGTCAGGTGCGATGCGTGTCGCATGCGCCACCCAGTCCGCGGGCAGTGGCCGGTTCGGGTCGACATCGCGATCCAGGACCGTCGCCAGCAGATGCGTCCACGACCGCGGCACGACCCTGAGCAGCTCGTACCCGCCACCGCCCAGCGCCAGCCACTTGAACCCGTGCTCGTTCACCAGCTCCCGGAACGCCTGATAGATCGCCCGGTGCCCGTCCACGCTCAGCGCGAGGTCCGCCAGCGGATCCTCCTTGTGCGTGTCCACACCGCACTGCGTGACCAGCACCTGCGGCCTGAACGCCTTGAGCAACGCCGGCACCGTCGCGTGAAACGCCCGCATCCAAGCGGCGTCCCGCGTGCCCGCCGGCAACGCGACGTTGACCGCACTCCCCTCGGCCCCGGCGCCCCCGACCTCACCGGCCCACCCGGTGCCCGGCCACAGGCTCATCGGGTGCTGGTGCAACGAGACCGTCAGCACCCGCGGGTCGTCCCAGAACGCCGTCTGCACCCCGTCCCCGTGATGCACATCGACATCGACATACGCGATGCGTTCCACCCCGCTGCGCAACAACCACTCAATGGCCACCGCGCAGTCGTTGTAGACGCAGAACCCGGCCGCGCTGTCCGGCATCGCGTGGTGCAACCCACCGGCGATGTTGACCGCCCGGTCCGCCTCACCCGAGGCAATGGCCCGCGCCGCAGCCAGCGACCCGCCAACGACCAATGCCGACGCCTCGTGCATCCGCTCGAACACGGGGTTGTCCGGCGTCCCCAGCCCGTGCCCGACATCCCACCCGGCCGTCGGCGCCGCCTGCACAGCGCTCAAATACCCCGGCCGGTGCACCAGCTCGATCTCCTCGTCACTGGCCGCCGCGGGCACCCGCATCTCCACGCCCTCGAGCACCCCGAGCGCCGTGGCGAGCCGGATCGTCAGGTCGAGCCGGACAGGATTGAGCGGATGGTCGCCACCGAGGTCATACCCGAGGAAGGACCTGTCCCAGACAACAGCGGCCGGCTTACCCATGGCCAGCAACCTACCGACCGATCGGCCCAACCGGCGATCACGATTGCCCGTCACCGGCCCGCCACCCGTGCCCACCGCCCGAACGCCGCCTACAGTCCCCACTCGCCGGGCCCCCGAACCCGGAACCGATCTCACCGAACAGGGGTCAGAGGCGACATGAACCTGCGACCAGCGGCCGTCCTCCTCGCACTGGGCCTGACCCTCGCCGCCGTCACAGGCTGCAGCGAACAGGTCAAGGGCACCGCGACGGCCGACGCCAACGCGGCCCCTGAACCAGCCGACCCCACCTCGACCTCGAAGAAGCCACCCGCCAGCACCCCGGCCTCCAAGCCGGCGGACCCCACCGCCCCGAAACAGGGCGATGTGAAGATCACCACCAAGAAGAAGGCCTCAGGTCTCGAAACCTGCGGCGTCCTCAAAGCCGCGGACATCGAAGCCGCGACCGGCGGCAAGTCCTCGGCGGACGGCGGCTGCATCCACACCACCACCGGCCCGTCCACCGTCATCACCCAGATGGTCACGGTCCCCGACGTGGCGGATCAGGACGGCGAGAAGAAGCAGATCGAGATCGGTGGCAACACGGCATGGCAGGTCGCCGCGTCCAAGGAGGACTGCCAGGTCACCGTCATGCTGACCGACGACCCGGCCGTCATCACCCCGGCCTTCTCCGTGAGCGTCCTGGCGATCGACGACGTGGACACCTGCGCCACCGCCCTCAAACTCGCCACCGAGGGCTTCAACCGCATCCCCAACGCCTGACCACCGCCCGCTCGCCGGCATGGCCGCCCGCCCTCAGCCGCCGGTGGCAACCTCCCGGTCCAACGCACACCAGTTGGACCACGACCCGGCGTACAGCGCGGCCGGCTTCTCGGCCGACGTGATCCCCGCGACCTCCAGCGCCAGCACGACGGACGAGGCGGTCACACCGGACCCGCAATAAGCACCAACAGCCACATCACCCGACACCCCGAGCTCACCGAACCGCGCGGCCAGCTCGGCCCCGCCGAGCCACCGGCCGTCCGCGCCGACGTGCCCGGTCGTCGGCGCGTTGAGCGCACCCGGAACGTGCCCGGCCCTGGGATCCACCGGCTCGGTCTCCCCGCGATACCGCGCCGCGGCCCGCGCGTCGAGCAACACGCCCTCCTGAGCGAGCGCCGCGGCACCATCCGCGTCCAGCACCGGCATCCGCCCGGCCCGCACCACCACGTCCCCAGCGGCGTCACCCGTCAGGGGCGCGGGCACCTCCGCGCTCACCGGCAGCCCGGCCGCCTCCCACGCGGCGAACCCGCCGTCCAGCACCGCGACCTCGCCGTAGCCGGCCCACCGCAGCAGCCACCACACCCGCGCGGCAACCGAGCCGTCTCCTGCGTCATACGCCACGACCTGGCCGCCCTCGCGCACACCCGCACGGCGCAGCACCTCCTGCAACCGCCCGGGATCCGGCAGCGGATGCCGGCCACCGACACCGGGCGGCGCGGACAACTCGGTGTCCAGATCCACGTACACCGCGCCGGGCACGTGGCTGACCTCGTAGTCTTGGCGTCCAGGTGGTCCGCCGAGACGCCACCGGACGTCCAGCACAACGGTGGCCGGCTGCGCACTCAGCGCATCGGAGAGGACCTCAGGAGTGATCAAGGGATGCACAGCTCACATCCTGCACCCGCGTGGACACCTGTGTCCCCCGGCACGACTACCATTGACACCATACGAAGGGGAGCGGGTGTGAACGACCTCATCGACACCACGGAGATGTATCTCCGCACGATCTACGAGCTCGAAGAAGAGGGCGTGGTGCCTCTGCGCGCCCGCATCGCCGAGCGCCTCGGCCAAAGTGGACCGACGGTCAGCCAGACCGTGGGCCGGATGGAACGCGACGGCCTGGTGGTCGTGGCGGAGGACCGCCACCTCGAGCTCACCGAGCAGGGCCGCAACCTCGCGATCGCCGTCATGCGCAAGCACCGGCTCGCCGAGCGCCTCCTCGTGGACATCATCGGGCTCGAGTGGGAGCACGTGCACAGCGAGGCATGCCGCTGGGAGCACGTGATGAGCGAGGCGGTCGAACGCAAGCTCATCAAGCTCCTCGGCAACCCCACCACCTCGCCCTACGGCAACCCGATCCCCGGCCTCGACAAGCTGGGCGACGGCGAGCCCGCCCCGCCCGCCGAGGCGGACCTGGTGCGCGTGGACGAGGTGGCCCGCCGCGGCGGCGGCCGCGTCGAGGTGCGCCGCATCGCCGAGCACGTCCAGCTCGACCCGGACCTCATGGCCGAACTGAAGTCCGCCGGCGTGGTGCCGGGCGGCACCGTGGAGGTCGAGGCGCTCGGTGGCGCCAAGGTCATCCAGGTGCGCGGCGGTAACGGCACCACGGCAGAACTCGACCCCGCGGTCGCCCACGCCGTCATGGTGCTCGCCCGGTGACCCAGGCGACCACACCGGCGGCGAAGGCGGCCGAGGCGTTCCAGCGCCTGCACGGACGCGCTCCCGAGGGGGTCTGGTCGGCACCTGGCCGCGTCAACCTCATCGGCGAGCACACCGACTACAACGACGGCTACGTGCTGCCGTTCGCGTTGCCCCACCGCATCGCGGTAGCGGCGTCGCCCCGTGCCGACGGCGTCATGACCGTCAGCACGATGGGCGACGACGGCGGGCTGCAGGACGCGGACCCGGTCGTGGTGGCCGACCTAGTCCCCGGCACCGTCAAGGGGTGGGCCGCGTACCCCGGTGGTGTCGCCTGGGCCCTGCGTGAGCAGGGGATCGCGGTCACCGGAGGGGCTGACCTCGTCATCGCGGGCGACGTGCCCGCGGGGGCCGGTCTCTCCTCGTCGCACGCTCTGGAGTGCGCCGTCGCCCTCGCCCTGCTCGGCCTCGCCGGCGTCGACGCCGAGCGGCCGGACATCGCGCGCTGGGTGCAGCGCTCCGAGAACGACTTCGTGGGCGCACCCACCGGCATCCTGGACCAGACGGCATCGCTGTGCTGCATCGAAGCGCACGCCCTGTTTTACGACGTGCGCTCCGGCAAGCCGGAGCAGGTCGCGTTCGACGCGGCTGCCAGCGGCCTCGAGGTTCTCGTCGTCGACACCCGCGCGAGCCACGCCCTCGTCGACGGCGGCTACGGCGCCCGGCGAGCGGGCTGCGAACGTGCCGCCGGCATCCTCGGCGTCCCCGCGCTGCGCGACGTCGACATCGCGGAACTCGACGAGGCGCTCGTCCGGCTGCCCGAAGAGCTGCGTCCGCTGGTGCGGCACGTCGTGACCGAGAACGAGAGGGTCCTGCGCACCGTCGAGCTGCTCCGCGCGGGCAAGCTCGCCGACGTCGGCCCCCACCTCTCGGCCTCCCACGCGAGCCTCCGGGACGACTACCGCGTCTCCTGCCTGGAGCTCGACGTCGCCGTCGACTCCGCGATGGCGGCCGGCGCTCTCGGCGCCCGGATGGTCGGCGGCGGTTTCGGCGGTTCGGCCATCGCCCTCGTGCCCGTCGAACGGCACGACGAGGTCGAGCGGTCCGTGCTCGCCGGTTTCGCCTCGCGCTCGCTCACGCGGCCGAGGCTCTTCACGGCGGTTCCGTCCGCGGGTGCGGGCCGGGACCGGTAGCGAACAACGATCTTCATCGGGAATGCGAGGACTGTGGTGAAGCTGCTCGTCACGGGCGGGGCCGGATACGTCGGCAGCGTGTGCGCCGCCAGGCTGCTCGAAGCCGGACACGAGGTGGTCGTCCTCGACGACCTCTCGACCGGCCACGAGGACGCCGTCCCCGCGGGAGCGCGCTTCATCCGGGGCGACATCGCCGAAGTGATCGGCGACGTCCTCGCGGAAGGGTTCGACGGCGTTCTCCACTTCGCGGCGAAGTCCCTCGTCGGCGAGTCCATGCAGGACCCCGGCAAGTATTGGACGGGCAACGTCCTCACCGCGATTCGCCTGCTCGACGCGATGAAGGAGCACGGCACGCCGAAGCTCGTCTTCTCCTCGACTGCCGCGACGTACGGCGAGCCGCGGGAGGTGCCGATCCCCGAGACCGCGCCCACCGCGCCCACCAACACCTACGGCGCCACCAAGCTGGCCATCGACCACGCGATCACGTCGTACGCCGCCGCGCACGGCCTGGCGGCGACGAGCCTTCGGTACTTCAACGTCGCCGGCGCCTACGGCGGCATCGGCGAGCGGCACGCGACGGAGACGCACCTCATCCCGCTCGTGCTCCAGGTCGCCCTCGGGCAGCGGGAGCACATCTCGATCTACGGCGAGGACTGGCCCACCGAGGACGGCACCTGCGTCCGCGACTACATCCACGTCACCGACCTCGCGGACGCCCACCTCCTCGCGCTCGACCACGCCACCGCCGGCGAGCACCGGATCTACAACCTCGGCAACGGCACCGGCTTCTCGGTCAAGCAGGTCATCGACACCTGCCGCGAGGTCACCGGCCACCCGATCCCCGCCGTCGTCGCCCCCAGGCGCGCCGGCGACCCTGCCGTCCTGGTCGCCTCCGCCGAGCGGGCCCGCACGGACCTCGGCTGGAAGCCCGAGCGCGCCGACATCGCCGGGATCGTCCGCGACGCGTGGGAGTTCACCCGCGCCCGGCACGGGGCCTGAGCCGGCATGACCGACTTCGCCTCCTTCGAGAGCTACAACGCCACCCCGCGGCTCGCGTCGCTCGCGCTGTCCCCGGACGGCACACGGCTCGTCACGGTCGTCTCCTCCCTCGCCCCGGACGGCAAGACGTGGCAGGGCGCTCTCTGGGAGGTCGACCCCACCGGCGAGCGGGAAGCCGTCCGGCTCACCCGCTCCGCCAAGGGCGACTCCTCCCCCGTGTTCGCGCAGGACGGGTCGCTGCTGTTCCTCTCGGCGCGCCCGGACCCGCTCGCGAAGCCGGGCGAGGCCAAGGACCAGAAGGCGCTGTGGCGGCTTCCCGTCCACGGCGAGGCCGGCGAGGTGCTGCGACCGGGCGGCGGAGTCGGTCAGCTTCGTACCGCGGGCGAGACGGTGGCTTTCACGTCGTCCGCGTACCGCTTCACGGATTTCGGCGACGAGGACGACGCCAAGCGCAAGGCCCGCGAGGACGCCGGAGTGACAGCGATCCTGCACGAGTCGTACCCGATCAGGTACTGGGACGCGGACCTCGGTCCGGCCTATCCGCGTCTGTTCGCGGCTCCCCTCGCGGACATCACCCCGGAGACCGCCGAGGGGAAGATCGTCGCCCTCAGCGAAGACTCCGAAAGCAGGCTCAACGACGAGGACGTCGCGCTCAGCCCAGACGGGAAGTGGGCGGTTCACGGCCACGCCGTCGACGTCAGCGCTTCCTACGGCCGCAGGACCGAACTGCGGCTCGTGGCGACGACCGGCGGCACGTCCCGGGTCATCGCCTCCGAGGACGGTTTCTCGTTCTTCGACGCCGCTTTCACACCGGACTCCACCGCCGTGATCGCGATCCGGTTCCGGGAGTCCACCACGGACTCCCCATACCGGCGCGACCTGGTGCGGATCGATCTGGCGAGTGGCTCGATCACGCCACTCGCGCCCGATTTCCAGGAGGAGCCGGACCACCCGGTGGTGAGCCCGGACGGGTCGGCGGTCTTCTTCGCCGCCAGCCATCTCGGTCACCAGCCGATCTGGCGGCTCGACCTGGCGACTGGCGAAGTCACGAAGCTGACGCTCTCGGGCTACTACAGCGATCTGGTCGTGAGCCCGGACAGCAAGACGTTGTACGCACTGCGCAACTCGGTCGACCATCCGCCACAGCCGGTGCGGTTCGCCGCCACCGGAGCCGACCAGGATCCCGAGCGGCTGCGCGCGCCCGGCGCGATCGCCACGCTGCCCGGCACGCTCACCGAGATCTCCACGGTCGTCGCCGACGGCAGGACGGTCCGTTCCTGGCTGGTGCTGCCGGAAGGCGCCTCCGCCGACTCCCCCGCCCCGCTGGTCCTGTGGGTCCACGGCGGTCCGGTGATGAGCTGGAACGGCTGGACCTGGCGCTGGAACCCCTGGCTGATGGCCGCTCGCGGCTACGCCATCCTGCTGCCCGATCCCGCTCTGTCCACCGGGTACGGACCCGACTTCATCAAGGCCGGCTGGGGTCGCTGGGGCGCCGAGCCCTACACCGACCTCATGGCCATCACGGACGTCGCGGTCGAACGGGCCGACATCGACGCCTCCCGGACCGCCGCCATGGGCGGGTCGTTCGGCGGCTACATGGCCAACTGGATCGCCACTCAGACCGACCGGTTCCGCGCGATCGTCACGCACGCGTCCCTGTGGCACCTCGACGCGTTCTCCGGCGGCACCGACAGCTCCTACTTCTGGATGCGGGAGATGGGCGATCCCCTCACCCAGCCGGAGCGGATCCTGGCCAACTCCCCGCACCTGCGGGTCGCCGACATCAAGACCCCGATGCTCGTCATCCACGGGGACAAGGACTACCGGGTTCCCATCGGCGAGGGGCATCGGCTGTACTTCGACCTCGTCCGCCACGGGGTCAATGCGAAATACCTTTACTACCCAACCGAAAACCACTGGATTCTCACCCCCGGGAACTCTCGGGTCTGGTACGAGACGGTGTGGGCGTTCCTGGCCGAGCACGTCCTGGATCAGGACTGGGAGCGGCCCGAACTGCTCTGAGAGCCGGCGGCGAGCAACCGACGGGCGCTGTCCAGGTACTTGACGGACAGCGCCCTCATCTCTTCCGGCGGAAACGCGGCGCTGAGGGCGGCACGGAGGAGTTTGGTCAACGCGTGGCCAGGGCAGGCGTCCTCGGCCGCGTCGAGCGCGATGGACGCGATCCCGCCGTCACCACGTTGGTAGGCGTAGAACGCGAGCAGGCACGCGGCTTCCGCACGTTCCGGCGCCGGGCACGTCCTGGTGAGTTCCAGCCACAGCCGCTCGGCCGGTCTGGACCTGGGCTGCGCGGCGAAACCCATGCTCGCGTCCCGCACTTCGGGCACCGCCAGCGCCCGTGCCAACGCGACGATCTCCGCGTCCGGCAACGGTCCCTTGCGGTCTTCCACAGCGTCGATCGCGTCGCGCACCCGATGCAGTTCGGCGCTCGGATCAGGTTCGCCGGAGGCGATGATGAGCTCGTCGAGCAACGCGGATCGGCGTTCCAGCGCCTCGGGTGGGTCCAATGCCGCGATCGCGGCCATGGCCGCGCGAGACTCGAACGTCACGTTGCCTTCGTGTGCCGACGCGGCGGCCAGTGCGGACAGCTGAGGATCGGGCAACGTGCCGTGGCAATCGATGTCGAGATAACAGAGCCACGGCGCGTCCTTCTCGCACGAGGGCAGCCACACGGCTTCGACAACCTCGATGCCCACGCCGCCCAGCCGGTGTCTGAGCGCGGTGATCAACGGCGTGTGCGGCAGTTCCTCGGGCATGTGCTCGGACGGCGCGCACACGACCGCGAGAACCACCTCCGAAGCGCCTTGTTCCAGCAGCGGCGCTTCCAGTTGGGCGGCCAGCATTCCCCTGTGTCGCGGGCGCGGCAGGTCGACGCGCATGGTCATGCTGATCAGATGGTCTTTCAGCACCAGCACGACGAGCGAGTCGGCCGGGTGGAACCCCATCAGGTGCGGGATCGCGGCGTAGAGATCGCCGGGGCCGCGGACTCGGACGGGTTTCGGGAGGGTTGTGGGCATGGGCCCACAGTGGCGGATGGGGAAGGCCGGGCAACGGGGTCGCGGCGAAGTTGTGGACAACTCGGCGGCTGTGGACAGGTCGAGATCTTGGAGCGCTCGGGAACGGGGTTTTGTCGGGGGTGGGTGCTAGGTTGTCGCGCTTCGGTCCCCAGGCGAGCGGGAACCGAAGCGCGACAACGACGTCAGAACGTCTGGAACACGGCGCGCCAGCCGCCGACGACCGGCAGTTCGATCGACGTCCGGGCGAGGTCCAGCGACAGCCCGGCACCCGGCTTCGGGCGCAGGGTGTAGTCGTAGTCGCTGGAGATCACCACGAACTCGAGCCGGTGACCCGCCTGCAGGACGTAGTCGTCCGGCACGATCGGCACGGCGACGTCGTAGAACTTGCCCGGCTTGATCGGCGTCGTCCTGTCCGGCCGCTCCCTGTTCTGCGGGTCGGTCGAGCCACGCGTGATGACGTGCGACTTGCCGTCCGGAGCGCGGTCGACGAGCAGCGTCGTCACGTTGGCCGCGGGACGGTCGAACGCCACCCGCAGTTGCGCGGTCGACTTACCGGACAGCCGCAACGGCTTCTTCGTGGGCTCCGAGGTGTAGGACAGCCGGTTGGGCGACGTTGCCTGGTCGATCAGCGATTCGGCCGTCTTCGTCGCGTCATCGGTCAGCTTCTCGACGCCCCTGCCGGGCCACACTCCGAGGCCGCCCTTGGCGGTTCCACCCGCGGACAGCCGCAGCCGCACGTCGGACGTGCCGGGAGCCGGCCAGTCCTTCTCGTCGACCCACGTCTTGTCCTCACGCTGGATCGTCGCCTTCGGCTCCTTGTCGACACCGTTGCGGTGACCCCACAGGTACTGGGTGAACCAGCGGTTCAACGTGCGCCGCCACTCGACCGAGCGCAGCGTGTCGGCGTCCGTGTGCCCGGACTGGTGCAGCCAGATCTTCTGCGGCACACCGACCTTCTTCAACGCCGAGTACCACTGCTCGACGTGCGTCATCTTGACGTTCCAGTCGTTGAGCCCGTGGACCGCCAGCACGGCCGCGCGGACCTTGCGGACGTCGTTCAGGTAGTTCCGCTTGTCCCAGAACCTGCTGTAGTCGCCGGTGACGCGGTCCTGGTCCTTCGCGATCTCGGCGATGATCGGCTTGCAGATCTCCCTGTCGGCGCGGGTGTAGACGTACTCGGCGAGCACATCGGCGTCCTCGCCCTGGAACGTGCCGGGCGCGACGACGGCTCCATCAGCGCGGTAGTAGTCGTACCAGCTGGAGATCGCGGCGATCGGCACGATGGCTTCCAGACCACGCACACCAGTGGAGGCGACGGCGTTGGGCAGCGTTCCGTTGTAGGAGACGCCCATCATGCCGGTCTTGCCGGTCGACCAGGTCGCCATGATGGCTTCGCCCGTTGCGGTGCGAGCTGACGCACGACCGTTGAGCCAGTCGACGACGACGCGCGCGCCGATCGTTTCGTTGACATCACCCGTCGTCGGGCAGCCCGTCGATTTGCCGGTGCCAAGCGATTCGGCATAGACGACGGCATATCCGCGCGCGATGAAGTAGGCCTCGTAGCGTCCCGAGGTGATCGGGTTCGGGCCGAGGGCGGCGGTGATGCGTTCGTCGGAGGAGGACTTCAGCAAACGGCCGTTGCGCTTGTCCGGCACGTAAAGCTCGACGTCGACGTTGTGGTTGGCGACGTCGTTGCCGCCCGAGAAGTACGGGCTGACCATGTAGACGACCGGTACTTTGAGGCCGCGTTCGGTGGCGCGCGGCCGGACGACCTCGGTGTAGACCTCGTCGTCCTTGCCGTCGCGGTCGCTGTCGACCGGCGCCCGGACCCAGAGGCTTTCCTTCACCACGTCCTTCGGGTCGAAGACGGGTTGTGCCTCGCCGTCCTTGAAGACCGGCCCTTCAGCGGCTTGGGCCGTCGTCGGGAGGAAAGGCAGGACAAGCACCGCTGTCAGCAGTGCGACTCTTCGTGCGCCCCTCACGAGGCACCCCCAATGCAAGGCCAGGTACACGGATTCGTCCTGCACCCTTCCCCTTGACTGCAAGACATGTCACCCGTCGAACGGCCCTTGACCTGAGAGCATTGGCCATGCACATTTCCGACTTCGTCCACGCGCTGCCGAAGGCCGAGCTGCACGTCCACCTCGTCGGCGCGGCTTCCGTCGACACCGTCCTCGCGCTCGCCCGCAACCACCCCGACGGGCCCGTGCCGACCGACGAAGCCGCGCTGCGGAAGTTCTACGAGTTCACGGACTTCGGGCATTTCATCGACGTGTACGGCGTCGTCAACGACCTCGTCACCACCGGCGAGGACGTCCGCACTCTCATCGCCGGATACGCCCGCGACGCCGCGCGAACCAACATCCGATATGCGGAGCTGACGATCAGCGCGACGAGTCACGTGCGGGCGGGCATCGCGCACGACGAGCTCGTCGAAGCCTTGGCGGCAGGACGTGAAGAAGCGCTTGCCGTGCATGGCGTGGCGCTGCAGTGGATCTTCGACGTGCCCGGCGTCTGGGATCGTGACTGGGGCATGACGAGCGCGCGGTTCGCGACCGAGTACCGGCCGGAGGGGCTGGTCGGGTTCGGGCTGGGCGCGTTCGAGTCGGACGCGCCGAGGGCGAACTTCCGGGAGGCGTTCGCGATGGCGCGCGACGCCGGGTTGCGGATGGTGCCGCACGCCGGCGAGACGGCGCCGGCCAGCGAGATCTGGGCCGCGGTGCGCGATCTGCGTGCCGAACGGATCGGGCACGGCGTCAGCGCGATCCAGGATCCCGAGTTGGTGCGCCATCTCGCCGACGAGGGCGTCGTCGTCGAGATGTGCCCGACGTCGAACATCCGCACCGGCGCGGTGAAGTCCTTCGACGAGCACCCCTTGCCGCGGCTCCTGGAGGCAGGGGTGCCGGTGACGGTCAACACCGACGACCCCGGCATGTTCCACACCGATCTCGACCGCGAGTACCTGTTGTGCCACGAACAGTTCGGATTCGGCCGCGACGAGCTCGCCGATCTCGCACGGGCCGCGGTGCGCGCGTCGTTCGCGCCGGCCGAGCTCAAGGACCAGTTGCTGAAGGAGATCGACGCGCTGTGAGTGGTGTGTGCGTGGTGACGACGACCGTCGACTCCGCCGAGGCTGCGGAGTCGTTGGCGAAGGGCGTCGTCGAGGCGCGGCTCGGCGCGTGCGTGCAGATCGTGCCGATTCGCAGCGTCTACCGGTGGGACGGCGAGGTGCGCGTCGACGCGGAGTGGCAGTGCGTCGTGAAGACGTCCGCCAACCGCGCCGACGAACTCGTCGCGCACATCAAGGCCAACCACAGCTATGACGTGCCCGAGGTCGTCGTCACCCCTGTGGTCGGGGGCAACGACGACTACCTCGCCTGGGTTTCAGAGGAGACCTCGTAGGTGACGTGGCAACGGCTCGGTGTGCAGTACGCCGAGCCGTTGCGTCGCCCTTGTCAGCGCCACGTACAGCTCGCTGGGCGACATGCGTTGCGGTTCGACGACGAGGACGACGTCGAACTCCAGCCCTTTCGACGCACGCGGGGCCATCCAGCCTTCGCCGATGACGGCGATCGTGCGTCCGTTGCGTGCAGCAGCGTGTGCTTCGAGTTCATCGCGCACAGCCGCCGACATGTCGGTTACGCGACGGGCCCACGGGCGGACGCCGGTCCTTCGCACGGACACCGGCGCCGACGCGTCGGCGTCGACGAGTTTCAGGACCGGCGTGGCGACGGCCATGATCTCGCCGGGCGTGCGGTAGTTGACCTCGAGCCGGCGGTAGGTGAACCGGTCGAACATCGAACCCCAGCTGCGGACACCTCCTGCGGCCTGGCGCTGGGCCAGGTCGCCGACGATGGTCATGGACCTGTTGGGGCACCGGCGCAGGAGCACCCGCCAGTCCATCGCGGACAGTTCTTGCGCCTCGTCGACGACCACGTGGCCGTACGTCCACGTGCGGTCGGCGGCGGCGCGTTCGGCGAGAGTGCGGTGGTCGCGCACCTCGTGCCGCGCGGCCAGCACCTCGGCGTTGACGAAGTCGGTGACGATGTACTCGTCGCTGTCGGCGCGCCTGTCGATCGACAGGACGTCCATGACGCCGCGGGCGTACTCGAGCTGTTCCTCCTCCTCACGCCTCGCCACCCGTTCCGCTGAGCCGTCCGAGCCGAGCAGTTCGGCGAGCTCGTCGAGCAACGGCACATCGGATACCGTCCACACATCGGCGTCCTCCCGGTACAGCTCCGGCGCACCGATCCGGAAGCATCGACCCCTGTACAGGTCGGCGAGCAGCTGTTCCGGGGTGAGCAGCGGCCACAACCGGTCGACGGCGTCACGCAACGCGGAGCTTTGCCGGAGCTCGTGGCGCACGTCGTCCTCGATCTCCGGCCAGTCGACGCCGATCAGCCGCAACGCCGGTGCGACGAGTTCCTCGGCGAGCGCGAGGAAGAAGTACTTGCGAGCGGCGTTGTGCGGCAGTCCGTAGTAGCGCGTCTTTTCCCGCGCGACGGCGGCGATGTGGGCGTCGAGCGGGACGACGACGTCTTCCAACTCGATCTCGACTGGTTCGTCGGGAAGTTCCTGCCGGTCGGCGACGGCGACGGCCAGCAGGTCCAGAACCGATATATCGCCTTTCAGGCGCTGCAGCTGCGGGGTGTCCTCTACGTCGGTGACGACTCCGGGATAGAGCTCGCCGGGCGTCGCGAAGACGACGTCGGTCTCCCCCAGCGACGGCAGGACCTCTCCGACGTAGTGGAGGAAGCCGGTGTTCGGGCCGACGATCAGCACACCGTGCCGCGACAGGCGTTCACGGCGCGTATACAGCAGGTATGCGACGCGGTGCAGGGCCACGGCGGTCTTACCGGTACCGGGCCCGCCTTCGATCACCAGTACGCCGGGGCCCCAGTAGCGGATGATCTCGTCCTGCTCGGCCTGGATGGTCGAGACGATGTCGCGCATCGTCGCGGTCCGCGGTGCGTTGAGAGCGTCGATCAATGCGGCCGTGCCGGTCAGCAGTTCGTCGTCGTGGAAGTCGCGCAGCTCTCGATCACGAACGCGGAAGTGCCTGCGCAGCACGACGCCTTCCGGGTTCGCGGCGGTCGCCGTGTAGAACGGCCGCGCCGCGGGTGCCCGCCAGTCCAGCAGCAGTGGCTCGAAGTCGTCGTCGAACAATCCGACGCGTCCGATGTAGGTCTGTTCGCCCGTCTCCGAGTCGATGCGACCGAAGACCAGCCCCTCCTCCGCTGCCCGGTACTTCCCGACCTCCCTGGTCAGCCCTTCGACGGCGGCCTCGCGGTCCAGCCTCTGGGTGGTGGTGTCCCGCAGCACGGCCGCAAGGTCAGCAGCCGCTTTGTTCCGATTCTGATCGAGCCTTTCATACAGAGAGGTGATCCGTGCCTGTTCGCTCGCCAACACCTTGCCCCCTGTGATACAATCGTTCATATCTTCCCGGAAAATTCATTCCGAAAATGCAAAGCCATTCTTTGTATCATGGATCAGCCGTGCGCGGAACCCCTTTGCAAGCGCCTGAGCTGCCGGAAGAGTTCACAGCCACCCACCCGTGCCGCGTCGAGCAATTCGTCGTGTGCCGCACCTGAAATGTACGATCCGACGTGCTCGGCTCGTACTGCAGGAGAGGCCGAAATGGGTGTGGTCAAGGCATGAAGCTGGTCATCCTGGGTGGCGGAGGCTTTCGCGTGCCGCTGGTCTATCGCGCTTTGCTCACCGATCGATCGCCCGGCCGCGTGACCGAGGTCGTGCTGCACGACCTCGACGCCACTCGACTCGCAGCCGTCGGCGGGGTCCTGGCGGAACTCGCGGCTGACATGTCGGACGCCCCGAGCGTGACGACCTCGACGGACCTCGACGAAGCGCTGCTCGGGGCGGACTTCGTGTTCTCCGCCATCCGGGTCGGCGGGCTCGAGGGTCGCGCGGCCGACGAGAGCGTCGCGGCGGGATGCGGTGTACTCGGGCAGGAGACGATCGGCGCCGGCGGCGTTGCATACGGGCTGCGTACCGTGCCCGTCGCGCTCGACATCGCACGTCGTATATCGGTGCACGCGCCGGATGCGTGGGTCATCAACTTCACCAACCCCGCCGGCATGGTCACCGAGGCGATGTCGGCGCATCTCGGCAACCGGGTCATCGGCATCTGCGACTCCCCTGTCGGGCTCGGCAGACGCGTCGCGCGTGCGGTCGGCGTCAGCCTTGAAGACGCGTGGCTCGACTACGCCGGCCTCAACCACCTCGGATGGTTGCGTGGCGTCCACGTGCACGGGCGCGATGTGCTGCCGGATCTGCTCGCCGACACCGCGCGGCTGGAGTCGTTCGAAGAGGGGAAGCTCTTCGGCGCGGAGTGGCTGCGAACGCTGGGCGCTATCCCGAACGAATACCTGCACTACTACTACTTCACGCGTGAGGCGGTGGAGTCCGGTGCGTCGCGCGGGACGTTCCTGCTAGAGCAGCAGAAACGGTTCTACGCAGCACCGTCGTTGGAGAGCTGGGAACGGACGCGCCTCGAACGCGAACAGACCTACATGGCCGAGACACGCGACGAGGAACGCGACACGAACGACCTCGACGGCGGCGGCTACGAGCAGGTCGCGCTCGATTTGATGCACGCCATCGCCGACGACAAACGGACCACGTTGATCCTCAACGTGCCGAACAGAACGACGTTGTCCTGCCTCGACGCCGACGCCGTCATCGAGGTGCCGAGTCTCGTCGACGCCAACGGAGCGCGGCCCGTCGCGGTCAGCCAGGTGCCGGACGAGGGCGTCGGACTCGTCACGGCGCTCAAGGTCGTCGAGCGCGCCACCATCCGGGCAGCGATCAGTGGTGAGCGCGGGCATGCGGTGAAAGCGCTGGCGCTGCATCCGCTCGTCGACTCCGTCAACGTCGCACGCAAGATCGTCGACACCCATCCATTCCTGGCGTTGGGGCTGCAACGGAATATCGGGTGAAGTCGGGCGGTGCCCGCGCTAGCTTCTGAAACGTGGACACCGATCTGTTGCGGCAGCTCAACAACGACATCTGGCACCCGTTCCGGCTGGCATACGCGAAGCTGGACGCGCCGGCGTTCCTGGGCCTGCACGCGCCGGAGCTGATCCGCGCGGGCGGACCCGCGAAGCAGGTGTTCGGGTTCGCCGACTACGCGGACCAGATCGGGAAGTGGTTCGCCGAGCTCGCCGACCGCGGCAGCTCCGTGACCATCTCGTTCCGGTTCGTCGAACGCATCGCCTCGAAAGACCTCGCGAGCGAACGTGGCATCTTCCAGATCGTGTCGACGCGCGCGGACGGCGACGGGCGCACGTTCTATGGCCGCTTCCACACATATGCGCGACGCACCGACGGACGCTGGCGCATCTGCGTGGACTACGACACCGACGAACGGTCGGCGACGCTGAAGGAAGAGTTCCTCGCGGGGATCGACATCGACGACGTCGAAGCGTTCCGCGCCCAGGACGTGACCAGCGCCTGACCTTGGACCCTGATGCCAAGCGGTGGCGTTCTTAACTACGCTCGTCCGCAAATGGACACCACCACCTCTCGCCGCGTGCCGCTCGTGATGGGCATCGCCGTGCTCGTGCTGCTGCTGGACCAAGCCACGAAGTTCTGGGCGGAGAGCGCGCTGACCGGCCGCGCGCCCATCCCAGTGCTCGGGGAGTTCCTGCAGCTCAGGCTCCTCTACAACCCCGGTGCCGCGTTCTCGATCGGCGCGGGGTCGACGTGGATCTTCACCATCGTCGCGGCCGTCGCCGTCGTGATGCTCGCGCGGTACGGCATGCAGCCGCAGACCAGGCTGCGCGCTGCGGCACTGGCCTTGATGCTGGGCGGCGCGACGACGCACCTGCTCGACCGGCTGTTCCGGCCGCCGGGTTTCGCGCGCGGGCACGTCGTCGACTTCATCGACTACAACGGCTGGTTCGTCGGCAACGTCGCGGACATCGCGCTCGTCTGCGGCGCGATCCTGCTCGTGCTGCTGAGCTTCACGCCGACGAAGCAGCCTGCCGCGTGAGCGTGTCGGCGCGGCGGGTCGTCTCGGGCAGCCGATAGCGCGGGGCGAGACGCAGCACCTCGGCGCACGCCCGGTCCAGGTCGATCTTGTGACCGACCGACACGAAGACCGGCTTCACGCCGTCCTGCGTCCGCAACGCCCTGCCGACGACCTCGTCCTCCATCACGAGGTCGCTCGTCGACCCGCGGGCGTGGCCGGGCTGCGCGAACGTGCCCATCGGGTTCTTCGCCACGCCGATGCTCGGGATGCCCGTGTGCACGCCGAGGTGGCACGCCAGCCCGAACCGGCGCGGGTGCGCGAGGCCCTGACCGTCCGCGACCAGCAGGTCCGGCGCGACGGCCACCTGATCGAGCGCGCGCAGCAGCACCGGCATCTCCCGGAACGCGAAGAGCCCCGCGATATACGGGAAGTCCGTCGTGTCCTCGACAACGACCTCGTCGAGCACGACCAGCGTCTTTGCATCGAACACCACGCAGACACCCGCAACCGCGTCATTGCTGCGGTAGCCGACGTCCAAGCCTGCAACTGTGTCTATTCGCAGGTCAGGGGCACTGGCGGTGATCACCTGGGTGCGCAGGCGCTCTTGCAACGCGACGGCGTCTTCAACCGTTCTGGGCCACTCCACGGGCGACAGTGTGCCGTGACGCCCCGTGTCGGGTGTTGTAGTGGGCGGCGAGGAGGTCGTCGCCGAAGTCACCCGAATGACGCCGCCACACGGTGTGGACGTGGTTGGCCTCGTTGGCCGTGTTGTCGTACTCGATGAGCAGTTCCGGGCCCTGGACTCGGTAGTAGTGGCCTTCGCCGCGGCGCAGCGAGCCCTCCCACGAAAAGTGCAGGCGTTCCTGGTCGATCCGCGCGAACTCCTCGTCGGCGAGTTCGAACGCGAGCCGGTCGAGGTAGAAGCGGACGATGTCGACGAGGAGCTCACCCGCGGGCTTGCCGAGCTGTGCCGGCGTCACGCCGACCGGTTCGGACGGGCTGACGCGCGGGGAGTTGCCGCTGCGGATGTCGTGCGGCGCGGTGTCGGACACGACGGCGAGGCGGCGGGCTGTCGGGCCCATGCGGTCGAGAAGTTCGCGGGCGAGTTCCTCTTCGAGACGGAGCGGCTGGCCGACGACGTGGCCGCGATAGGTGACGCGGGCCGGGTTCGCGCCGAGGAAGAACGGGGTCGCCGAGACGCGGCCGTCGACGACCACCACGTTGACCGACAGGTGGTGGCCTTCGACGCGCCAGCCCCATGGTTCGTCGCCGCCGGGCGTGCCGAAGAGCACCGTCCAGAAGTCGCCGTTGTGCCGGTCGCGGTGACCACCCTCGCGGTGGTCGAGCACGTCTTCCAGCGCCATCACCGCCGCGGCCTGTGCGTAGGCGTGTGGACTGAGGACGGTCGCCAGCATTCCGTGTACAGCCTTGCGCTGATCACGCCGGAGCTCGCCGAGCACGAGGCCGGCCCGTGTACCGGGTGTATACGCCCAGCGGTGCCTCAGGTCGTCGTCGGTGACCGCGCGAATCGCGTGTTCGCGCTGGCCACCGGCGAGCAAACTAATATATTGGTGCGTGGCGTCAGTGACGTCGTGCAGCATCATTCGAACTTATAGGCCTTGAGGTTTCGCAGCAGCAGGTAGCAGTTCTGCAACGCACCCGAGGTGTCGCCGAGTGAGCGGTAGATGCCCCACTTCGGGCGCAACCGGTCGTCGAGCCACGTGTCGACGTTGTTCTTCGTCGCGTCGAGCACGGTGCGGCCGCCCTCGCGGACGACCCAGCGGACTCGCCCGGTGCCGTTGCCGACCTTGATCTCCACCTCGGTGTCGATCCACTTGTTGTGCAGCGGCTCGAGGTTCACCTCGCCGACGAGCACGTTGCCCTCGGTGATCTTGAACTCGATCTTCTGCACGCCGCCGGTGCGGCGCAGCGACATGACCGTCACGGGCGCGGAGCCGAGGCCGGGCATCTTGGTCTGCATGATGTGGGTGAACGAGGTCGTCGACTTCAACGAGCTCGGGATGAACATGGAGTAGGTCCACTTCCACGTCTCGCCGTTGTCGATCTCGAGGTTCTGGCCGCCCGCCTTCATGCCGCGGACCTCGTTGCGCTGCCGGTCGGTCGACGTGTCCCGGTCGCGGGTGTGCATGTCGAACCGGTAGTCGTTGCCCGACACGTAGATGTGCTTCGTGCCCGGATGTGAGCCGGCGCGGTCGTCCTCGACGCCCTCGAAGGCGCCGAGGCCGTCCTTGTTCGCCTGTGGACTCCACTTGAGCTTCCAGGCAGCCGCCTGCGCGGGCCCGGAACCAGTCAGGAGCAGCGGAACTGCCGCCGCCCCACCGATCAACGCCGAACGCCGAGAGATCTCCACGGCCGTTCCTCCCCAACATCCATGGCGGCGGATTTAGGGAAAAGGTCTGCACCACTTCGAGTGCGGGCGTGATCACATCATTGGCTGACTCCAGAGTCAATCTTCCGTGAGCCGCGCTCGACACGAACCAGGTTAGGTGTTAGAAACATTACGTAATGAAGATGCCACATGATGACGACGCTGTGTGGCGCGCCCTGGCGAACCCGCTGCGGCGCGCGATCCTCGACGTCCTGCGGGCCGGCCCGCGCACCACGGGTGAGCTGGTGGACGCGCTGGAGACGAGCCGGCACGTCGTCATGCAGCACCTCGGTGTGCTCCGCGAGGCCGATCTGGTGCTCGTGGAGCCAAGGGGCCGGGAGCGGGTCAACCACCTGAATCCAGTGCCCATCCAGCAGATCCATCAGCGGTGGGTCGCGCACTACGAGCAGAACTGGGCAGCGGCGCTGATCGGCCTGAAGCACGCGGTCGAGAGCGTCGAACAGGAGGATGAGGACGTTGGCTGAGCCAGGCACCGAGCTGTTGCACAGCATCACGATCGCCGCGCCCATCGAGAAGGTGTGGGCGGAGATCACCAAACTCGACGGCAAGCAGCGCGCCATGATGGACGCCGTCCTCGACTCGGAACTGAAGCCGGGCGCTCCGCTCTACTACCGGTCGACCGACGGCAAGCGGGTCTTCGTTGTCGGACGCGTCGTCGAGGTCGACCCGCCGCGGCTGCTCTCCCACACGCAGCGGCTCACCATGCGCGACGACCCGTGGACCGTCGTCTCGTGGGAGCTGGAAGAGGTCGACGGCGGCACACGCGTCACGCTGCGCAACTCCGGTTGGCCCGCGGACGTCAAGCGGCTCGACAAGGTCGACGCGACCTGGAAGGGCATCCTCGCCGCGCTCAAGCAGGTCGTCGAGTCCGGCGACGTCGGCACCGGCATGAAGCTCCAGTACGCGATGATGCGCGCCTTCATGTGGGCGATGCCGTCTGGCACCAAGACCGAGAACGTCCCCGAGCCGCCCGGCATCGACCGTGCCGGCTGAACGTGAATCCTGCTTTGGCAATGAGACTTTTGACGACGAAGTCAAAAGTCTCATTGCCAAGCAGCAGGTCAGAGCAGGTTGAAACCGATATATTGGTTGGGTCGGGGTCGTCGGACCTGACGACCACGCCGGCGTTGTTGATCATTCGGGATCCGCCGGGCAGGCTTCGCCCGACCAAGCGCGGTCACGACCCAGGATCAGCCCTGGGCGATGTAGGCCTGCAGCTGGTCCTGCGACTGCTCCAGCTGCCCGATGCGGCTCTTCACGACGTCACCGATGCTGACGATCCCCACCAGTTGCCCGTCGGACAGAACGGGTACGTGGCGGAAGCGCCGTTCGGTCATCAGGACCGTCAGGCTGTCCACCGTGTCCGACGGCGAGCAGGTGTGCACCTCGGTGGTCATGATCGCCGATACGGGAGAAGACAGCAGCTCAGCGCCTGATTCGTGCAGACGGCGCACGACGTCGCGCTCGGACACGATTCCCGCCACGCCGGACGGGCCGACGACGACGATGGCGCCGACGTTGTGTTCAGCCAATGCTCTGAGCAGTTCGGACACAGGTACGTCCGGGTCGATGGTCGCGACCAACGATCCCTTGGTCCGCAAAACGTCAGCGATCCTCACCTGGCGCCTCCGATCCTGTCGGTCCGGTAGCAACTCAGGCTAGATCGGATCCGGACAGAACGGGAGATCGAACCCGCATCGTGCCCACAAAGGGAGCAGGGGCACGTTCGGGTGAACGTGCCCCTGCGGTGTCGCGCCTGGTTCGGCGTCGGCTACGCGGATCCACCGCGGCGACGGGCCATGAACTGGCGCGGCGGGACTACCGGCACGCGCTGCTGTGGCAGCTGGACGTGCGGGTTCTGGTCGTTCTTGCCCCGCTTCTGCGCGCGGCGCGCAGCGCGGTTGGACGGCTCTGGCGGGGTGGTCGCAGGCATGCGAAAGCCTCCTCGTGACGAGGGCGTGCAAGGACACGGCGGAAGACGGCCGTGAGAGAAGGACCCGCGAAAGGGTCACCGAGACGACATCAGGAGTCGCGAAGGCGGCGTCCGGAGCGCCGCGGGGCTTCATCAGATGAAGAACATGTCCGCAACGCTAGCGACGCCGCCGGGTCACGCCAACCGATTTATCCGCGGGCCCTGGCTGCGGCGGCACCGGCGCCCAGCATCACCAGGACGATCGTCACCATCGCCCACTTGCGGGACTTCGTCAGCGGCGTGGTCTCGGCCTCGAGCGGAAGGTCCTTGCGCGGCTCGGTTCGCTGCCGCGCGGCACGCACCGGAACTGGTTGGGGCGGAAGGGAAGGCGGTGTGGTCGCGACGACCGGAGGCGGCGGGACGACCGGCACGGGAGCGGGTGCGGGGGCCTGCGCGGGAGGCGTTACCGGAGCGGGAGGCGGCGGGGGCGGCACCTCGGGGCGGGGCGCGGGCGGTTCGATGCGGGGTGGCATCGGGTTCGGCAGGCAGCCCGCCGCGTCGATCATGCCCATTTCCGGGCCCTCCGACAGCTCCACCGCGTTGCCGGACACCCGGTAGGTACGGCTGCGGCCTTGGTAGCCGTTGTTGGTGGCGTACACGGTGCCGGCCGAGTCGATCACGACGGCGCCATAGGTGGATTTCCCTGGCAGCTCAGCGACTTCCGTCCTGCTGAGCCCGCGTCCGGACACCGGATCGAACGTCACGACCTCGCCTGGCCCCCAGCCCGCGGCCGACACCCCGGTCAGCTTCCCGTTCGCCGGGTTCGCGGTGAAGTCGTCGAGCGTCAGCGCGGGCCAGTCCAGCACTACGGTCCGCACGATCTTGAGATACGACGGGCTCGCCGGGTCGATGTCGATCGCGTGCAGCCGGGCGTTGTCGCGCACGTAGAACGTGGTGCCGACGACCGCGCCCGCGGACACGTCGTCGGTGCGGAACCAGTACGCGTCAACGGGTCCGAGGTCGTTGACCACGCCCTTGGTGTCGATGAGCACGACGTGCGAGGGGTTCTTCCACCAGTGATGCCCCTTGGACGTAAGACCAACCAGACGGCCCAACGTCGCCGAGTACCCCAGCGCATTCACCGCGTAGTCGAGCCGCGCTATCTCCGTCACCCCACCGGATGAGGTGTCCATCTTCGCCAACGTCGAGAGTGCGCCACGATGGGATGAACGAACTTGATAAGCGTCACAGTTCGGCGGTGCGGCCTGAGCAACAGCGCTGGTGAACGGCGCGGAAAGCACCAAAAGAGACGAGACACCGCTCAACGCGAGCAAATTCCCTCGCCACCGGAATGGAGCAGTCCAATACGACAACCGGGTATCACTGCTGTTGCCGCGCATTCCCACCTGACCATTGCTCGTTAACCAGACCGTGCTGTACCGGCCACAGTAGACCGTGGTCTAATCCCACACCAGAAAGGAGCCGAATTGAGCATTTACCTCACCGGCACGCTCTGGGTTGCCGGTGCCGCTGTCATCTCCGCCGTCCTCGTCGTGGTCACCCGTCGGTTCGGCTCGGAGGAAGTGGGCGAGAAGAACCTCGGCCCGGGCGGATCGGTGTTCAGCATCGTCGCCGGCCTGCACGCCGTGCTGGTCGCGTTCATCCTGATCTCCCTGTTCGACTCGGCCAACGGCGCGGAGGAACAGGTGCAGAAGGAGGCCAACGCGCTCGTCGCCGTCGACTGGTCGTCCGACTCGCTGCCGGAGCCCGCGAAGACCAGGGTGGAGCAGCTGATCCGGGACTACGTCTCGACCGTGGTGGACGACGAGTGGCCGCGGATGCGCGAAGGGCAGGACGTCGACAACCAGGGCTGGAGCACGTTGAACCAGCTCAGGGACACGATCGCGACGGCGGCGCCGGACGGCGTCTGGCAGGAGGACCGCAAGACCGAGGCCGCGAACCAGCTTTGGGAGGTCTACCAGGCCAGGCAGGAGCGGCTGGACGCGGCGGGCAACGGCGTCAACCCGGTGGTGTGGCTCGCGCTGCTGATCGGCACCGGGCTCTCGCTGCTGTTCCCGTTCCTGTTCGGCGGGCCGAACCTGATCTCACAGCTGCTGATCACCATCACGCTGAGTTCGACACTGGTTCTGCTGTTGTTCGCGATCTACCAGCTGCAGAACCCGTTCAGCGGTGGCGTGCTCATCCCGCCGGACGCGTTCAGCTCAGCACTCGATCGGCTGAGCTAGCGCGAATCGGCCGTTCCGTCCGCTTCCTCGATCTCAACGGAGAGCACCTCGCCGTCGATGACCTTCGGCAATGGGTTCGTGTGAGCGAAGTAGCGATTTGCGAATGCGCCGACCGCTCTGGTAGAAGCGGCGTCCACGCCACCGCCGATGACGCCGCCCAGCACCGGAACACCCTTCGCGGCGATCGTGCCGAGCTTCTTTGTACCGTATTTTGTAATAAGTGCGGAGGCGGCCTTCTTGGTGAACTGCTTGATGCCGACTTTTTTGAACAGTTCGGTGCCGGCATTGCCGAGCAGGCACAGCAGGATGGCCGTCTGCACCTCTTCGCTGTCCACGTCGTGACCGCGCATCGACGCGATCGACGCGATGAGGTGCGTCTGGATCACGTAGGTGGCCGCGACGTTGGACGGCAGCGAGATCGGCAGCGTGATCAGGCCGCCGAGGTTCGTGATGAAGCCCTGCGCACCGGCCAGCGCCACGTGGGTGCGGATGAGGTGCTTGATCGCGGCCTCTTCGTCGCCCTTCTTGACGAGCGCGTCGGACGCGGCCTCGCGTGCGCTCTTGAACGGGCCGAACCCGTCCACGCCGGCACGGAGCAGGTAGTCGGCGAGGCCCTGCTGGACCTTGTTCAGCTCACCCTTGGACTCAGCCACAAACCCGAGATTACGCGTTCAGCTCACGTGAGGCGGCGTCAACGGTCTGTTCCAGCAGAACCGCGATCGTCGTGGGGCCCACTCCCCCAGGTACGGGCGTGATCAGGCCGGCGTGCTTGGCGGCGTCGAAGTCGACGTCCCCGACGTTGCCCTCGTTGTAGCCGGCATCGATCACGACGGCGCCGGGCTTGATCCAGTCGCCCTGGACGAACCTAGGCTTGCCCACCGCGGCGACCACGATGTCCGCCGTGCGCACGATTTCCGCCAGGCCGACCGTCTTCGAGTGGCAGATCGTGACCGTGGCGTCC
Organism: Lentzea miocenica; assembly: GCF_033949945.1. Taxonomy (NCBI): domain Bacteria; kingdom Bacillati; phylum Actinomycetota; class Actinomycetes; order Pseudonocardiales; family Pseudonocardiaceae; genus Lentzea; species Lentzea miocenica. The sequence continues at coordinate 248,511 of NZ_JAXAVW010000003.1, read as the reverse complement.
CTGGCCAGCAGCAACATCGCGACGGGCTTGCCGAGGATCGGGCTGCGGCCGATCACGACCGCGTGCCTGCCCGCGACGTCCACGTCGTAGGCGTCCAGCAGACGCATGATCCCGCCGGGGCGTGCAGGACACGAACTCGTTGTGCCCGAAGGGCATGCCGGCGAACGAGTGCATCGTCACGCCGTCGACGTCCTTGTGCGGCGCGATCGCCTCGAACGCCGCGTGCTCGTCGACGTGGTGAGGAACGGGGTGCTGCAACAGGATGCCGTGCACGTCCGCGTCCTCCGAGAGCTCGCGGATCTTCGCGACGAGCTCCTCGGTCGTCGTGTCCACCGGCAGCGCCACGTGCCGGGACTCGAGTCCCGCCTTGTGGCACCGGTTCTGCTTCATCCGCACGTACGTGACCGAGGCCGGGTCGTCGCCGACGATCACCGTGGCCAGACAGGGTTTGCGGCCGGTGCGCGACATGAAGTCGGCGGCGCGCGGCAGCGGTCAGCTGAAGGTCGCTCCCCGGTGGTGCTCCACCTCGACTGCGCCAGTCACAACCCGTCGTCCAGTGTAGTGACCGCGCCCGTGCTGCCGTCGACGGTGATCCGCTCGCCGGTCTTGATCCGCGTCACGGCCTCGCGCACCCCCACCACCGCCGGAATCCCGTACTCGCGGGCCACCACCGCGCCGTGGGAGTTCGCGCCGCCCATCTCCATCACAAGTCCGCCCGCCGTCAGGAACAACGGCGTCCAGCCGGGATCCGTCGAGGGCGCCACGAGGATCTCGCCGGGTTCCAGGTGAGCGCCGACCGGGTCCATCACGACGCGCGCGATGCCGGTGATCGTGCCCGCGGACGCCGGGGTGCCGACGAGATCGCCTTCCACCGCGGCACCGTGGTGCACGGCTTCCGGTTCGGTGCCGTCCGACAGCAGCACGCGCGGGATGTGCCTGCGCCGCATCTCGCGGTCGTAGACCTCACGGCGCTGCGCGACCACCGCGCGCAGATCTCCTTCCGTGGAGCGCATTTCCTCGAAGTTGAGGAAGTACACGTCGTCGGCCTGCGCCAGCCGGCCCTGCGACACCAGGTCGGCGCCGTGGTCCGCGATGCGCTTGCGGAGTGCGCCGAACAGCGTGATGACCAGGTACTTCGGGTACTCCCGCAGGCCGGCGAGCAACCTGGTGCGGCGCAACGCGAAGCGCACGAACCAGCCGCGGCCCCACGCGCGCTTCGCCAGCGTTTCGATCATCGCTTCGGCTTCCGCGGCGCCGCGGGCGAAGACCTTGTCCGGCGCGGCGTTCTCGTTCTCCAGGCGCAGGAAGTTCCGCACCACCCCGATGACGTACGCCGGATCGTCGGACCACCTGGGCAGACCGAGGTCGATCTCGGCGACGGCGCGATGACCCCACTTCGCGAGGAAGACGTCCACCGCGGCGGGGCGTTCGCCGTCCTGGAACTGCCGCAGCGCCACGGGATCGCGCCGGATCTCCTGCGCGAGATCCCACATCGCCATGTCCATCTCGGTGGTGATGTTGTTGGGCAGCCCGCGCAGCACGGTCTGCAGCTCACCGGGCTTGACCTTGACCACCTTGCCGGCCAGGCCGAGCATCGCGAAACCGATCAACGCGGTCGGCGCGAGTCGCGGCAGCACCGGTACGACGCACTGCTGCAGCGCCTGTTCGATCGGGAGGGCCGCGGACTTCTCGAGGATGTCGTGCTCCATCAGCAACGCGTTGCGCACGGCCTTTTCCGGGTTCGCCAGCGCTTTCCAGGCGACCACCGGCACGCGGAACCGGCGGGCCAGCCGCAGGACTCGCTTGAGAGCGGGCGTCGGCGAGGAGTTCCTGATCGCGAACCGCGGGTCGTCGAACAGGCCGCGCAGCACCTCGGAGGAACGCGCCTCCATCACACCGAGCAGCCGCGTGACGAACTCGCGGCCGACGCGGCTCTGCAGAACCTTGGTGGCGTCGAAGAAAATGCGTTCGCCGTTCTCCACGTAGGACTTGCTCTTCGGGTCGCCGATCACGATCTCGAAGGCGGACTTGGAGATCTCGCGGAACGCCGCGCGTCCCATCGGGGTGATCGGTCGTTCGAGGCCCTGCGCGAGGCTGAAGCAGAAGTAGACGTGCGCGCCGCCGTCGGGGTTGTCCGGCAACGGGAACAGCGTCGTGATCGGCCGCGCCTGGGTGAGGTGCGGCTCGCCGTCGGTGTCGATCGCCCACTCGGTGTCCTGCGGCGAACCGTAGTGCCGCTGCACCTTGCGGCCGAGGACGGCGAGCGCGTGGATCTGCCCGTCGGTCAGGCAGGGTTCGACGTTCTCACCGACCTCGACGTGCTCGGTGCCGCCACCCGGCAGCGAGCGGATGACGAACTTCTTGTCCCCCAGCCGCTTCTCGACGATCTCGGATCCGTCGACGACGAAGTGGTCGGGGTTGACCGCGCCCGACACCACCGCCTCACCCAGGCCGGGGCTCGCGTCGATGACGATCTGGTCGCGCGTGCCGGTGACCGGGTTCGCCGTGAACATCACGCCGGAGACCTCGGACTGCACCATCCGTTGCACCACGACGGCGAGGTAGGTGGTGGTGTGGTCGATGCCGTTCGTTTGGCGGTAGCTGACCGCGCGGTCGGTCCACAGCGACGCCCAGCAGCGGCGTACCGCGTCGACCACCGCGTCCTCGCCGACGACGTTGAGGAACGTGTCCTGCTGGCCGGCGAAGCTCGCGAACGGCAGGTCCTCGGCCGTCGCGCTGGATCGCACCGCGACCGGGAGCCCAGGACTACGACCGTCGCCGAGCTTGCGATACTCGGCGACGATCGCGTCCCGGATGTCCTGCGGCACAGGGGTTTCCACCAACGTCCTGCGGGCGTTCTCCGGAGTCGTGCTCGCCAGTTCGTCCGCCGCGGCGACGGCGCGGTAGGCCTCCGTGGTGACGCAGAAGCCCTGCGGCACCGGCAGGCCGGCCCGCGTGAGCTCGCCGAGGTTCGCGGCCTTCCCGCCCACGATGGCGAGCATCGAGCCGTCGATGGCGCTGAAGTCGAGGACGAGCGGCATGGTTCCTCCAGGTTTCACCTGAAGAGGAGGTTACGAGCGTTCGGCCAAAAACTCAACACGTGATGAATAAATCACTCGCGACTCACCCAACCGGGGAGCTCCTCGCGGTCCGCGCGCCACTCCGGTGGAGCCTTCGCGATGATGCCGCCGACGATCGCGGCGGTCGTGTCGATGTCACCGCCCGCCTTGACGCACGTCGTGATGGCGGCGCGGTAGTCGTCGAGGTGGTGAGCGGCGACCCAGAGCGTGAACGGCACGGTGTCCTGCGCCGTCACGCGTGAACCGTTGCCGAGGACGTAGGCCGCCTCCTCGGCGTTGTCGATCTTGCGCGCCTTCTCGATCCCCCTGCGCACGAACGAGTCTTCGAGGTGCTCGACGACGCTGCCGAGCATGTCCCGCGGTGGCGACCCGGACAGCCTGGCCATCGTCGCGATGGCCGCCGCGTGCGCCACGGCCACGCCGCCCGCGATGCCTTCCGGGTGCTGGTGCGTGACCTCGCTGGCCTTGATCGCCTGCTCCGTCACGACCTTCGGGTCGTCGGCGAAGTACGCACCGAGAGGCGCGATCCGCATGGCGGCGCCGTTGCCGCACGAGCCCTGACCGTCGAACGCTCTGCTCGCCGCCTCTTTCCACGGCGTGCCCTGGCGGATCTTGCGCAGGATGATGAACGCTCCCGCACCGTACCCGCGGTAGGGCTCGCAGCGGTCGGCGAAGATCGCCGCGAGCCGGTTCTGGTCGATGTCGCCGTGATCACGGAGCTCGGCGACGAGATTGCAGGCCATTTCGGTGTCGTCGGTCCACTCCCAGGGCCCTCGTGGCGGCTTGCCGGCCACGAGGTCGGGCAACGAGCGGCCGACCATGAAGAACTGTGCGCCCAGAGAGTCGCCGACGGAGAGCCCGTCGAGCGAGTCGTATGCGAGGTCCAGGCGCGCACGAGCATGCAGAACTATGCGCATCGCCTGTCATTTTACCTTGCCCCGCAACGGATTACAGGCGAGCACGGTGCCTCCGTCGACCGTGCGGATCGTGCCGGTCGTCCACGGCTGTGTCATCAGGTACAGGTACGCGTGCGCGATCTCCTCGACCTCACCGACCCGCTGCAGCGGCAGTGTCCTGGCGACGTCCGCGTAGAGCTGGTCGGCGTCCGGCCCCCACAACGGGCTGCGCACCACGCCGGGGCTGACCGCGTTGACCCGCAGCGGCGCGAGTTCCACGGCCAGTGCCTTGGTCAACGCCTCGACGGCGCCGCAGATGCTCGCCGCGACCGCCCAGCCCGGTCCCGGCCGGTCCTTCGCGATGCCGGTGGTGAGGGTGATCGACGTGGTGACGCTGGCCGCCTTCACCGCGTCGAGCACGCTGAAGTACCTGAGGCCGAAGAAGGTCCTCGCGCGATCCCGGTCCAGGCCGCCGATCTCCATCAGCTCGAGCGGCTCCCCCGCCGTGTACACGAGGTGGTCGATCTCGCCGATCGCCGCGAAGACGTCGACCACCGCGGTGGGATCGGTGAGATCAGCCGCGTGCGTGGCGATTCCCTGCTGGGGCTGCGGTTTGCGCGAGACGATCGTGACTTGCGCGCCCGCGTCCCGTGCGGCTTGAGCCGTCGCCAGGCCGACTCCCGAAGAACCGCCGAGGATCGCGACCCGTTGTCCGTCCAGTGTGGATTTCATGGCTCCAGCCTGCTCCCGCGACGGGCGCGTGGTCCAAGACTTGTCCGGTCGCCTGCCATACCCTGGAGGTATGGACCTGGACCTGCGGAAGCTGCGCTATTTCGTGGCGGTCGCGGAGCAGCTCAACTTCGGCCGCGCCGCCGAGGCGCTGCACATCGCGCAGCCCGTGCTGTCCCGGCAGATCCGTGCGCTGGAAGCCGAGCTGAAGGTGCAGCTGTTCGACCGCTCGCCGAAGGGCACCGCGCTGACTCCGGCCGGTGCGCAGCTGCTGGCCGACGCCCGCCCGTTGCTCGCGCAGGCCTCGGCGTTGCGGCGGCGCGTCGGCGTGGCGGACACGTTCACGGTCGGCTTCATGCCGGGCCTGATCATCACGCCCGCGGTTCGCCTGCTGGCCACGCGGCATCCCGGGCTGCGGGTCGACGTGCTGCGCACGACGTGGGAGGACCAGGTCGAGGTGATCCACGACGGACGCGTGGACGTGAGCTACGTGCGGTTGCCCGTTCCGGAAGCCGGTCTGCGGTTGACGCCCGTGTTCAGCGAGCCGCGGGTGGCCGTGGTGCCGTCGACACATCGGTTGGCGGGCAAGGAGAGCGTGCTGGAGACGGACCTGTCCGGCGAACGGCGCGTGCGGCACACCGACCCGCCGGGGTTCCGGTCCGTCGAGGAGAAGCTGGAGCACGTCGCGCTGCACGGCGGCGTCGCGATCCTGCCGCTCTCGACGGCGGTGTTCTACTCGCGCGACGACCTCGTGCACGTGCCGATCGAGGACATCGCGCCGAACGAGGTGGCGCTGGCGTGGGCCGAGCACCGGCACACGCCGTTGATCGCCGAGTTCGCGGAGATCGTCACCGCGACTGCCCGGCAGGTGTGAAGACGAAGCTGTCGCGGAACCCGCCCTCGCCCCGCCTCGTCGCCATCAGCCGCAGCTCCGGCATGAAGTGGAAGAACACGAGCGAGCCGGACCGGTCCGGGTAGGCCAGCGTCTTCGAGTACTTCGGATTGGTGCCGCCCAGCCACAACGGCGGTTCGCCGTACTCCGCGATCACGTCGTCGAGCACGCAGTCCCGTTCGCCCAGCACCCCGGGGATCCGGCTGTCCGCGTCCAGCGACAACCAGCCCTGCCGGTGCGCGAGATCCGCGTACACCGACGCCATGACGTCCTCGCTGCGGTGGCCGAGCACCTCGTGCACCGCGCCGCTGACCATCGCCGCGTTGGCCGCGCCGCGCGCCACCAGTGCGTCGAGCTCGGTCTGCCACCGATCCGTGCGGTCGTCGGCGAACGCCAGCGCGTCGAGCAGGTTGAGGATCACCGCCTCGCCGCCGTACATGCCAGGTCGCCGGACAGCGGCGTTGAGCTGACCGAGCAGGTAACGGCGTAAATCGTCGAACGAACGCATCTCTCCCCCTTCGCCGCGTTGTTTTATCAGCTGCCCGCATGTGAAACGCAATCGCCCGCGCCACCGACAGGAAGGTCAACTCAACTGGGGAGGGCACTATGGGCCTCGGCAACGAGCAGATCGTCGCGTACTGGGTCGAGCACGAGATCGACCTGGCCGTCGACTGGAGTGAAGCCCACGAACGGTGCTGGCGCTGCGGATACAAGGCCGGGCTGGCGAAGTGCCACATCGTGCCCGCCGCGCTGGGCGGCACGGACAGCGCGGACAACCTGGTCCTGCTGTGCGGCCGGTGTCATCGTGAAGCGCCGAGCCACCAGGACCCGCAGTACCTGTGGCGGTGGCTGCGGGCGACGTGCGTCTCGTCCCACGACACGTACTGGACGTTGCGCGGCTGGGAGGAGTTCGAGGTCATCTTCGGCAGGAAGCCACTCGAGTGCTTCAAGGAGGCCGAGATCGATCACCGCGCGCTGAACGCCGAATGCCGCGCGCTGGCGGCCGACGAGTTCGCCAGGACCGTCACCCACTTCGGGGAGGGCCGGCTCAACCCGTCGACCATCGCCTGCGTGATCGCGGAGGTCGAGAAGAAGCTGGCGGACCGCCACGGCATCGCATTGCCGTGACGGTCCGCCAGTGGTGATCAGCTGCAGCCGGAGGTGCTGCCGCAGCCCTCGCACAGGTAGCACGAGCCGGCCGGGCGCATCTTCGTGCCGCAGGTCATGCACAGCGGCGCGTCAGCGGCCTTGCCCAGGTGCAGCTCCAGCAGCTCGGTCGAGCTGCCGACGTGCTTCGGGGTCTCGACCGCGGCCTCGACCTGCTTCGGAGCCGCCTCCACCGAACCGCGCAGACCCTCGAGGTCCACATCGGACGACGGCGCGCCGTACTCGCCCGCGACCTGCGCTGAACGCTCGTCGGCGGTGAAGATGCCGAGCTGCGCGCGCTTGTCGTAGGACAGGTAGTCCAGCGCCAGGCGGCGGAACAGGTAGTCCAGCACCGACGTCGCGATGCGCACGTCCGGGTCGTCGGTCATGCCCGCCGGCTCGAAGCGCAGGTTCTGGAACTTCGAGACGTAGAACTCGAGCGGGATGCCGTACTGCAGGCCCACCGAGATGGACATCGAGAACGCGTCCATCACGCCGGCCAGCGTCGAGCCCTGCTTGCCCAGCTTGACGAAGATCTCGCCGAGGCCGTTGTCCGGGTAGGAACCGGCGTGCAGGTAGCCCTCGGCGCCACCGACCGTGAACGACACGGTCTGCGACGGGCGCTTCTTCGGCAGGCGCTTGCGGACCGGGCGGTACTCGACGACCGTCTCGGTCTTGGCCTCGGCGCCCTTGTTCGCGCCCTTGCCTGCGGACAGCGGCTGGCCGACCTTGCAGTTGTCGCGGTAGATCGCGAGCGCCTTCAGGCCGAGCTTCCAGCCCTGGTAGTAGATCTCCTCGACGTCCTCGACCGTGGCGTTCTCCGGCATGTTGACCGTCTTGGAGATCGCACCGGACAGGAACGGCTGCGTGGCCGCCATCATCCGCACGTGGCCCATGGGCGCGATGGAACGCTCGCCCATCGCGCAGTCGAAGACCTCGTAGTGCTCGCGGCGCAGGCCCGGGGCGTCGACGACGTGGCCGTGCTCGGCGATGAACTCGACGATCGCCTCGATCTGCTCGTCCTGGTAGCCCAGCGACTTCAGGGCGCGCGGCACCGTCTGGTTGACGATCTGCATCGAGCCGCCGCCGACGAGCTTCTTGAACTTGACCAGGGCCAGGTCCGGCTCGATACCGGTGGTGTCGCAGTCCATCATCAGGCCGATGGTGCCGGTGGGGGCCAGCACGGACGCCTGGGCGTTGCGCCAGCCGTTCTTCGCGCCGATCTCCAGCGACTGCTGCCACGCCTCGGTCGCGACCTTGTGCGTCGCGGCGTCGTTTCCGCCGTAGGTGCGGATCAGGTCGTTGGCGGCGGCGTGCTTGCGCATGACGCGCTGGTGGGCCGTGGCGTTGCGCTTGTAGCCGTCGTACGCGCCGACCATGCCCGCGAGCTCGGCGGAACGGCGGTACGAGACACCCGTCATCAGCGAGGTGATGGTCGCGGCGAGCGCGCGGCCGCCCTCGGAGTCGTACGCGTGGCCGGTCGCCATCAGCAGTGCGCCGAGGTTCGCGTAACCGATGCCGAGCTGGCGGAACTTGCGGGTGGTGTCCGCGATCGGCTCGGTCGGGAAGTCCGCGAAGCAGATCGAGATGTCCATCGCGGTGATGATCAGCTCGACGGCCTTGGCGAACGTGACGGCGTCGAAGCGGCCGTCGTCACCGAGGAACTTCATGAGGTTCAGCGACGCGAGGTTGCAGCTCGAGTTGTCGAGGTGCATGTACTCCGAGCACGGGTTGGACGCGGTGATGCGGCCCGACTCGGGGCAGGTGTGCCAGTCGTTGATCGTGTCGTCGTACTGGATGCCGGGGTCGGCACAGGCCCACGCCGCCTGGGCGAGCTTGCCGAACAGCGACTTGGCGTCGACGCGCTCGATGACCTCACCGGTCTGACGCGCGCGCAGGCCGAAGTCGCCGCCGCTCTCGTAGGCGTGCATGAACTCGTCCGACACGCGGATCGAGTTGTTGGCGTTCTGGTACTGCACCGACACGATGTCCGCGCCGCCGAGGTCCATGTCGAACCCGGCGTCGCGCAGCGCGCGGATCTTGTTCTCTTCCTTCGCCTTGGTCTCGATGAACTCCTCGACGTCCGGGTGGTCGACGTCGAGAACGACCATCTTGGCCGCGCGGCGGGTCGCGCCACCGGACTTGATGGTGCCCGCGGACGCGTCGGCGCCGCGCATGAACGACACGGGACCGGACGCGGTGCCGCCGGAGGACAGCAGCTCCTTCGAGGAACGGATGCGCGAGAGGTTCAGGCCGGCACCGGAGCCGCCCTTGAAGATCAGGCCCTCCTCGCGGTACCAGTTCAGGATCGACTCCATGGTGTCGTCGACCGCGAGGATGAAGCACGCGCTGACCTGCTGCGGCGAGGTCGTGCCGACGTTGAACCACACCGGCGAGTTGAAGCTGAACACCTGGTGCAGAAGCATGTAGGTGAGCTCGTGCTCGAAGATCTCGGCGTCCTGCTCACCCGCGAAGTAGCCGTGCTCCTTGCCGGCGCCCACGTAGGTCTTCACGACGCGGTCGATCAGCTGGCGCAGCGACTGCTCGCGCTTCTCGCTGCCGACGGCACCGCGGAAGTACTTGCTGGTGACGATGTTCGTGGCGTTCACCGACCAGAACTCGGGGAACTCGACACCGCGCTGCTCGAAGTTCACCGAGCCGTCGCGCCAGTTCGTCATGACGACGTCGCGGCGCTCCCAGGTGACCTCGTCATAGGGGTGACTGCCCTCGGTGGTGTAGACGCGCTGGACCTTCAGCGCGGCAGGCTTCGCAGCCGCCCGTGCGGCTGTCTTCTTGGCTGAGCCGCCGACGGTCTCGGTCACGGTGGATCTCCCTCGTGCTGGTGCGTGGAAAAGAAAGATGGTGGCTTCGCGCGCTTTGAGGCACGCGGATCACTGCTCGGCCGGTACGTCCTCGGCTCTCGCAGTGCGAAGATCAAGAATTTCCTTCTCGAAGTCCTCGACGGACGAGAAGGACCTGTAAACGCTCGCGAAGCGGAGGTAGGCAACTTCGTCGAGTTCCCTCAGCGGACCGAGAATGGCGAGGCCCACCTCGTGGCTGGCGATTTCCGCACATCCCGTCGACCGGATCGACTCTTCCACTCGCTGGGCGAGCTGCTGGAACGCGTCCTCGTCGACCGGGCGGCCCTGGCACGCCCTGCGCACGCCGACGACGACCTTGTCGCGGCTGAACGGCTCCGTCACCCCGGAGCGCTTGACCACGGCGAGAACCGCTTCCTCGACCGTGGTGAACCTGCGGCTGCAGCTGTTGCAGGAGCGTCGACGACGGATCACCTGTCCCTCGTCGACCTCACGGGAGTCAACGACCCGTGAGTCCGAATGACGGCAGAACGGACACCGCACGCCAACTCACCCCTTCCCCAGCGCAGCACCCGCCGCAGCAGCCACACTGGTCGGGTTACCCACAACCTGTGGACTACTTACAACGGTGTAACCACTAGATGTAGGGGTAGAACCTAGATCGCAGCGGACGCCGACGCAACTCGACACGGCGCGTCGCGTGTCACTCTGTTGGGGGAACCGCGAGCGATCAGCGGTGATTACGCAACGACGCCCGCACATGACGGAGTGAACACGTCACGCCGGGCGCCGGAACACAAGATGTAGGGGCAGGCCTACGGGGTGACCCCCACCTGCTGGAGGTAGAGCACGCCGAGCGCGATGACCGTGAGGGCGCTCAGCACACCCATGGCGACGAGTTCGAGCATCGACTCGCGTTTCGGCCGGACCTCGCACGAGCTCGACTCGCGCGACGTGACCACCACGACCGGGCGCGGCCTGGTCGCCGGGCGCCTCGGCATGACGCGAGGACCCGAACGGAGTGGACGTCCCGCTGCGACGGCTGCGACGTCGGTGTCCTCAACTACGCGCAACCGCTTCTCGACGAGCACCGCCATGACGCCCTCCATCGCAGGTCAAGTACCTTGATCGAACAGGGGTTCGATCGAACGTCCGTGCGAATTTCTACCACGGGGACCCGCCGGACGCCACAACACGCGCCCAAATACCTCGAACAGGTGTTTGATCTGTGCAGCAAACACGACTACCGTCGACCACGAAGATCGACGGAGGCCGGAATCCCATTCGAACTGGGGGCGGCGAGGAGGACAGCGACCGTGGCAGGCAAGACGATCGACCCAGACCCCGCTCTTGTAGAGACAGAGGTAAGTGAGATCGCAGGTAATGCCGGCCTGACTTTGCGCCAGCGCAAGGTGCTCGACGTGATTCGCGACTGGGTCGACCGTTTCGGCTACCCGCCGAGCGTGCGGGAGATCGGCGAGGCCGTCGGCCTCACGTCGACCTCCTCGGTCGCGTACCAGTTGCGCGCGCTGGAGCGGAAGGGCTTCCTGCGCCGCGACGCGAACCGCCCGCGGGCAGTGGGGATGCTGCCGCCCGAGATCGACCCCGGCCTCGACCCGATGTCCAAGCCGACGCCCGCGTACGTGCCGATGCTCGGCCGCATCGCCGCCGGTGGCCCGATCCTGGCGGAGGAGTCGATCGAGGACGTGTTCCCGTTGCCGCGCGAGATCGTCGGCGAGGGCGAGCTGTTCCTGCTGCGCGTCGTCGGCGACTCGATGATCGACGCCGCGATCACCGACGGCGACTGGGTCGTGATCCGCAAGCAGCCGACCGCGGACCAGGGCGAGATCGTCGCCGCCATGATCGACGGCGAGGCGACCGTGAAGACGTTCAAGCGCAAGGACGGCCACGTGTGGCTGATGCCGCACAACACGGCCTACCAGCCGATCAACGGCGACGAGGCCACCATCCTCGGCAAGGTCGTCACCGTGCTGCGGCGCCTGCCGTAGTTCTTCCGGCGCTAGTTCTTCCGGGCTCTAGTTCTCTCCCCTGGCTCGCTTCTTCTTCTCGAAGAAGTCCAGCCACTTCTGCCGCGTGGACTCCATGTCCACGACGACGAAGCTGAAGAACTGCCCCATGTCCTTGAGGCGTGCACCCACTGGGGTGTCGAGACCGAAGATCTCGGCACCGTCCAGTGCGGTGTGCGCCCAGGTCGAGTTGCGCTGGGCGCTGGACAACCACGCGCGGTACCAGATCTCGTCGTCGAGGAAGTACCGCATGCGCTTGCCGTCGCGTTCACCGCGCAACAGGTCCAGCTGCTGCAGGTGGGTCGTCGACCGCGAGATGGTGCCGGGACTGACCGACAACCGCAGCACCAGCTCGGTCGCGGACAGACTGCCCTTGTCGGTCATGAAGATCTCGGCGAGGATCCGCGCCGCCGTGCGCGTCAGCCCGGTCTGCACGAACACCGCGACCAGCCTCAGGTGGAACTCCTGCACCTGCCCCGGGCTGCGGTCGAACGAATACGCCTCGTCGTCGACGTCGAGATCGTCCACCGCGGGCATCCGGCGCATCGCCCGCTCGCTCGCCGCCCGGTGCGCGGCGGCCGGCCGGTAGTTGTTGTGGCCTCCGTTGCGCGCCACTTCCCGCTGGATCGTGGACGCCGGCCTTTGCAACCGCCTCCCGATTTCGGAGTACCCCAGCCCGTCCCACACCCACTGGGCGATGAGCTGCCGTTCCTCTTCATCTAGCCGCTTACCAGGCACAACCCCATGGTGCCTTGCGCTTCAGGCCATTGCAATGAGTCTTTTGACTTCGTCCGCAAACGTTCTTAGCTTGCAGGTAGGGGAAAGACCTCGTTGCAAGGGGGAGCAATGCCACTCAGCCCGATGACGTTCCCGGACGGGCACGTCGGCTGGCGAGCACACGACCACGCCACCGTGCGCGCCGTGCTCGCGGACCACCGCTTCAGCATCCGGCCGGACCTGATGCACAACCCGTTCGGCCCCGGCAGCCCCGGCGACGCGCCGCCGTCACCGCCCGGCGCGTTCACCGACCACGACCCGCCGGACCACACCCGCTACCGCGGCAGGCTCACCGGGCAGTTCACCGTCCGCCGGATGCGCCTGCTCGCCGAGCGGCTCAAAGCCATCACCGCCGACCACCTCGACGAACTGGCGGCACAGGGTTCGCCCGCGGACCTGGTGGCGCACTTCGCGGTGCCGGTTCCGGGCCTGATGATCTGCGAACTGCTGGGCGTCCCGTACGAGCGCCGCACGGACTTCCAGCAGGACGCCATGCTGCTGACCGGTGCCAGCGGCGCGGGAGCCGACGAGGCCGCGGAGATGTTCGCCGCGTTCGAACGGCTGCAGGGGTTCATGCTGGAAATGGTCGCGGCGAAGCGCATACAGCCGACCGACGACCTGCTCAGCGACCTCGTCAACGCGAATGCCTCGTCGTCGGGCAGCGATCTGACCGACGACGAGATGGCCGCGATGGGCATGGCGCTGCTCGGCGGCGGGCTCGACACGACGACGAACATGCTGTCGCTCGGCACGCTGGAGCTCATGCGCTCGCCGGAGCGGGTGGACGCGATGCTGGCGAATCCCGACGCCGCCGTCGAGGAGCTCCTGCGATATATCAGTCTGACGCCGGCCACGGCGCGCACCGCGTTGGAGGACGCCGAGATCGACGGCGTCCTCGTGCGCGCGGGTGACACGGTGTTCGTCGAGCTGGGGTCGGCCAACCGCGACCCGGCGCGCTACGCCGACCCCGACGTCCTCGACCTGGCGCGCGGGGCGACCGGCCACCTCGCGTTCGGACACGGCATCCACCAGTGCATCGGGCAGCACCTGGCCCGGATCGAACTGAAGATCGCCTTTCCCGGCCTCTTCACCCGGTTCCCCAAGCTGCGTCTCGCCGTTCCCGAGGACGAGCTGCCGCATCGGGCGAGCCTGGTGATCGGCGGCCTGGAACGCATGCCCGTCGCCTGGGACTGACCGCCACATCCGATATATCAGCTCCTAGCAATGAGTCTTTTGCCGACGTCGTCAAAAGACTCATTGCTAAAGGGCAGGTCAGCAAGGGTGCGCGAAGATCGGGAACTGGGTGAACGGCCCAGTGAACGGCGCAGTGAACGGCCCCAGCGAACGGCCCAGTGAACGGCGCGGTCAGGCGCGGCGGCGGAAGCGGAGGCCGATGACGAGGGCGGCGATGAGGACGAGGCCGCCGAGAGTCAGCGCCAGGGGCCAGTTCTGCCAGGAGGAGCTCGGCGAGTCCGGTGACGACGACTGGGGTTGGTCGGCCACTGGTGGAGGTGTGGTGGTCGTCGGCGCGGGTGGCTGGGCCAGCGCGGCGGCGCCTGCCACGGACCGGATCGGGGTGCCGGCGCCTTCGGAGGCCGAGAGCAGGGTGCCGTCCGGGTCGAAGGCGATGGCTTCGCCCTGGGGATCGTTGGGCAGGGGGACGCGGACCGGGTCGCCGGAAAAGGCTTTGGCGATGTCGCCGTCGGGGACCGGGTAGAGGTAGGCGTCGGTGTAGGTGCGCAGGGCGATGACGGAGCCGTCGGACATCGAGGCGGCGCCGGTCACCAGGCGTGAGTCGAGGGTGCCTTCCAGGGGGCCGCCCGGGGTGTCCGTCGTCGACAGGGACACGCGGGTCACCTGCTCCAGCGGGACTGACACGTCGGTTCGGAGCGGGGCCGTGGGGCGATACACCAGCGCGGAGCCCAGGGGTTCCTTGGTGATGATGTACGGGATACCGGTCTTGTCGATGAGCAGGGCTTCGGCGTCGTGTTTGCCGTCCGGGTAGGTGACGCGGTACCGCTCCACGGCGCCCGTTGGTGAGACCTTGTGCAGGGCGACCGTGGTGCGGGACTTGTTGTTGTCGCCGGTGTCGGAGGCCCAGAGGGTGCCGTCCGGCGTCATCGCGAGGTCTTCGACGTCGTAGGGGTCCACGGGCGCGGTGATCGTGCGCGTCACCACGCAGTCGCGGCCCATGACCTGGATGCGCAGCGTGCCGTTGTCGCTGTCGCTGACGGCGAAGAACTGCTTGCCGTCGGACGTGAGCCCGGAGAGCTCCTGCATGGCTACCGGGCACACGTCCACCGGTGGAGGCGGGATCAAGCAGGCGTTCCGTTCGTCGCGAACTCCTCGAGCACGCCGGCGAGGTCCGGGCGCACTCGGGCGTTGAGCAGCGTGCCCGACTCCGTGTGCTTCTCGGACAGCACTTCGCCGTCGCGGTGCACGCGGGCGACCACCTCGCCGCGTGCATACGGCACGAGAGCTTCGACCACCACCTCTGGGCGTGGCATCAGCTCGGCGATGCGGACCCGCAGTTCCTCGATGCCGAGGCCCGAGTGCGCCGACACGAACGACGCGTCCGGGAACAGGTGCCGCAGCCGGGCGAGGCCCAGGTCGCCCACGGCGTCGATCTTGTTCACGACCAGCAGCTCGCGCGGCATCGCCGCGCCGGTCTTCTCGTTGATCTCGGAGATGACCTCGCGCACGGCGCTGACCTGCTTCTCCGGCATGGCGTCGGAGCCGTCGACCACGTGCACGAGCAGGTCGGCCTGGCCGACCTCCTCCAGCGTGGAGCGGAACGCCTCGACCAGCTGGTGCGGCAGGTGCCGGACGAAGCCGACCGTGTCCGTCAGCGTGTAGGCCAGGCCCTCCGGCGTCTCCGCGCGGCGCGTCGTCGGGTCGAGGGTGGCGAACAGCGCGTCCTCCACCAGGACACCGGCGCCCGTCAGCGCGTTGAGCAGCGAGGACTTGCCCGCGTTCGTGTAGCCCGCGATGGCGATGCTCGGGATCTCGTTCGCCGTGCGGCGGCCCCGCTTGGTCTCGCGGATGACGCCGATCGCGGCGATCTCACGGCGCAGCTTGGCGATGCGCGCGCGGATCCGGCGGCGGTCGGTCTCGATCTTGGTTTCACCAGGACCGCGCAGACCCACGCCGCCGTTGCCGCCACCGGCACGACCACCGGCCTGCCTCGACAACGTCTCACCCCAGCCGCGCAGGCGCGGCATCAGGTACTGCAGCTGGGCCAGCTCGACCTGCGCCTTGCCCTCCTTGGACCGCGCGTGCTGCGCGAAGATGTCCAGGATGAGCGCGGTGCGGTCGATGACCTTGACCTTGAGCTTCTCCTCCAGCTGACGCAGCTGGCCTGGCGAGAGCTCACCGTCGCAGATCACCGTGTCCGCGCCGGTCGACTGCACCACGTCGCGCAGCTCGGAGACCTTGCCGGAGCCGATGTACGTCGCGGCGTCCGGCTTGTCGCGCCGCTGCACCACGCCTTCGAGCACCTCGGAACCAGCGGTCTCGGCGAGGCGGGCGAGTTCGGCCATCGAGGCGTCGGAGTCGGCCGCGGTGCCCTCGGTCCACACCCCGACGAGCACGACCCGCTCCAGGCGGAGCTGCCGGTACTCGACCTCGGTGATGTCCTCGAGCTCGGTCGACAACCCGGCGACGCGACGCAGTGCGGCGCGTTCGACGCGTTCGTAGTCGCCCGTCGAGAAGTCGTCCTCTTCCCACGTCGAGTCGAACTCGGGGTCGAACTCTGTGCTCTGGATGTTTTCCGTCATTTGCCCTTCATCGTCCCACGGACAGTTAGTCCCCCGGATACACCGCGAGGTAGATCGCCACACGGGGAACATCCGGCTTGACCGGTTGCGCGGCCAGCTCATCCAACAACGACGCGAGCCGCTGCTTTAGTTCCTCCGGGTCGACGGTGACGACCAGGCGGCTCTGATCCACGTGCTCGAGCCCGATGTCGGCAACCTCGCCGAGGAAAGCGTGCAGCATCGCCTCACCGACGGCGACCACATTTTCGCTGTTGTCGAGCTGCCACGACAGCCCTGTCGACCGATAGGGGATTTCTTTCGCGCCCCGGTTGCCCGCGCGCGGCGGCATCGCCTCCAGGAATCCGGCGGCGACCAGCTTGCGGACGTGGTGCAGCGTCGTGGCCGGATCCTTGCCGAGCCGCTGCGCCAGCTCCTTGTTGGTCAGCGGGCGGTCGAACGTCATGCGGATCATCCGCAGCCGCAGGTCAGAGCTGAGGGCCGCGGCTTCGGCCTTGGTCGCGGGACGTCGGTCCCGGGAGAGCGTCACGAGACCCAGTCTAAGTGATTGACAGCTTCCAATCACTCAGCGCAGACTTCTCGGCATGGCGCTTTGGGGGCACCCCGACTTCCGCAGGCTCTGGGTCGGCGACACGATCAGCCAGTTCGGCGCGAACGTGGGCATGACCGTCATCCCGCTGCTCGCGGTGGGTGTGCTGAACGCGACACCGTTCGAGATGGGACTGCTGGCCGCGGCGAGCACGATCGCGTTCCTGCTGATCGGCCTGCCCGCGGGCGTCTGGGTCGACCGGATGCGCCGCAAACCGCTGATGATCGCGATGGACGTCGCCCGCGCCGCGCTGATGCTGAGCGTGCCCGCCGCGTGGTGGCTGGGCCTGCTCGACCTGCCGCAGCTGATCATCGTGAGCCTCGCGGTGGGCGTGTGCACGGTCTTCTTCGACGTCGCCTACCAGTCCTACCTGCCCTCACTGGTCGGTCGCGGCCAGCTCGTCGAGGGCAACTCGAAGCTGCAGGCCAGCCTGTCCGTCGCCGAGGTCTCCGGACCCGCGATCGGCGGGTACGCGGCACAGTTCCTCGGCGCGGCCAACGGCGTCCTCGCGACCGGGCTGGGCTACCTGAGCTCGGCGTTCTTCCTGGTCCGGATCAAGACCGCCGAACCGGCGCCGGAACGCCACCCCGACCCGCACCTGCGTCGCGAGATCATGGAGGGGCTGCGGTTCGTCTTCGGCAACGTCACCCTGCGCATGATCGTGGCCTGCACCGGCACGTCGAACTTCTTCCACGGCATCCAGAACGCCGTGATGGTGCTGTTCCTGCTGCAGACCGTGGGGCTGAGCGAGGGAACGGCCGGCCTGGTGCTCAGCGCGGGCGGCGTCGGCGGGGTGCTCGGGGCGGCCTTCGCCCACCGGATCGGCCTGCTCGTAGGGCAGGCCAGGATGATCTGGCTCATCCCGCTGCTGACCTGGCCGTTCACCCTGGCGCTGCCGTTCGTCTCGGACGGCTGGGGCCTGGTGCTGCCGATGGCCTGCCTGGCGGTGAGCGTGTTCGGGATCGTCGTCTACAACGTCGGCCAGGTCAGCTACCGGCAGGCGATCTGCCCCGACCACCTGCTCGGCCGGATGAACGCCTCGATCCGCTGGGTGGTGTGGGGCGCGACGCCGCTGGGCGCGCTGCTCGGCGGCGCGCTCGGGTCGTGGATCGGGATCGTGCCGACGATGTGGGTGTCGGTCATCGGCTCGGTGGCCGGGATGGTGTGGCTGTTGTTGTCCCCGTTGCGGTCTATGCGCGACCTGCCGGCGACGTCTAGCGTCGAGGCCCATGGCTGACACCACGGTGCTGCGGGACGGTCTTCACTTCGGCGAGGGACCGCGACGCGGCCCCGACGGTCGCCTCTACTACTCCGACTTCTACGCGGGCGAGGTCCACGCCCTCGACCTCGCGACGGGCGAGGACGAAGTCGTCGTCGCCTTCGACGGCCAGCCCTCCGGCCTCGGCTGGCTGCCCGACGGAAGCCTGCTCGTCGTCTCGATGCTCGACCACACGGTGCGGCGACTGGAGGACGGCAACCTCGTTCTGCACGCCGACATCTCGGATATCGCGACGTTCCACGCCAACGACATGCTCGTCGACGGCGAGGGCCGCGCGTACGTCGGCAACTTCGGCTTCGACCTGCACGGCCTCATCACCGAGGTCGGCATCGCGCGACTGATGGAGCCGGACTTCGAACCGCCGGGCGCCGCGCTCGCACTCGTCCAGCCCGACGGATCCGTCAGCGTGGCCGCCGAGGACCTCAAGTTCCCCAACGGCATGGCCCTGCTGCCCGACCCGACGGGCGAGTCGGAGAGCGGCACCATCCTGGTCGTCGCCGAGACCGTTGCGTTCCACCTCACCTCGTTTTCGGTCGACCGCAACGGATCGTTGCAAAACCGCAGGGTGTGGGCCGATGTGAAGGAGTTCGGCATCGCGCCGGACGGCATCGCGGGCGACGGTGACGGGGTGTGGGTGGCGCCGGCGTTGCAGCCTGCCGTGTTCCGGGTGACCGAGGGCGGCAAGATCACGCACCGGGTCGAGACGACGCAGACGTGCTTCGCCGTCGCGGTCGTCGGGGACAAGCTCGTCTGCCTGACGGCACCCGACTCCCACCCGGACGTGGTCAAGCCCGAGAGGCTCGGGAAGATCGAGGTCTACGACCTGAACTAGGCGAGGGCGTCCCACCAGGACTTGTCGAGCTCGCCGCGGGCGACGAGCACGGCGGGTCCGGTGAGCGTCGACGTCGTCGGCTCGATGGTGACGAACACCTGGCCGCCGAGGACGTCGACGGTCGCCGAGCCGGTGGTCTTGCCCTGACCGGCGAGCCAGGAGGCAACGGACGCGACCGTGCCGGTGCCGCAGGACCGGGTCTCGCCGACGCCACGCTCGTAAACGCGCATCTTCAGAGCACCACCGCGAGGCGAGTCGGCGTCGAGCACGTTGATCAGCTCGACGTTGACGCCGTGCGGGAAGAACACCGGGTCGAAGCCGGGCGGCACGGTGAGGTCGAAGCCGTCGACCGGGACGTCGGTGACGCACGCCAGGTGCGGGTTGCCGACGTCGATCGCGAAGCCGCCGATGCCGTGGCCGTCGACCGCCGCGATGGACGTGCCGGTCACGCGGGCGGGGCCCATGTCGTTGGTGACGGAGCCGTCCGGGTGCGTGGTGACGGTGCGGTCCCCCGCGCGCGTGCCGACGACGAACGTGCCCTGCGGCTGGTGCCCGGCGTCGACGAGGTAGCGGGCGAAGACGCGCAGGCCGTTGCCGCACATCTCGGCGATGGAGCCGTCGGCGTTGCGGTAGTCCATGAACCACTTGGCGTCAGACGTCGCTTCGGAACGCACGACGCGCAGCACGCCGTCCGCGCCCAGGCCGCGCTGCCGGTCGCACAGCGCCTGGACGCGCGCCACCGTCAGGTCCAGCTGGTCATCGAGGTCGGGCAGGATGACGAAGTCGTTCTCCGTGCCGTGCCCCTTCACGAACTCCACGGGACCAGATTACCGGCGGCTTCCAAAAGATCCGGCCGCGCACCGTCCAGCCAGGTGATGCGCTGGTCACGCCGGAACCACGACCGCTGCCTGCGCACGAACCGGCGGGTGGCGCGTTTGGTCTCCTCCGCGGCGAAGTCGATCGTGCACGCTCCGTCCATTGCGGACAGCACCTGCTGGTAGCCCAGCGCCCGGGACGCGGTCTTGCCGTCGCGCAGGCCTAGCCGGACCAGGGCGCGCACCTCGTCCTCCAGACCGGCACCGAACATCACGTCCACGCGCAGGTCGACGCGCGAGTCCAGTTCGGACACCTCGCGGTCGACGCCGATCTGGACGGTGTCGTAGCGCGCGGGGCCGGGCTTGGGAAGGTTCGCGGAGAACGGTTGCCCGGTCAGCTCGATGACCTCCAGCGCGCGCACGATGCGGCGGCCGTTGGACGGCAGGATCGCGATCGCGGCGGCCGGGTCGAGCTCCTGCAGACGCCGGTGCAACGCCTCCGCGCCCACCGACGCCAGCTCCGCCTCGAAGCGCTCCCGCACGGCGTCGTCGGTGCCGGGGAACTTCAGGTCGTCGAGCACCGCCTGCACGTAGAGCCCGGACCCTCCGACGAGGATCGGGGGACGTCCGTCCGCGAGCAGGCGTTCGATGACGGCGCGCGTCTCCCGCTGGTAGGCGGCCACCGACGCGGTCTCGGTGACGGAGAGGACGTCCAGCAGGTGGTGCGGAATCCCGCGGCGTTCGGCGAGGGTCATCTTGGCCGTGCCGATGTCCATGCCGCGGTAGAGCTGCATGGCGTCGGCGTTGACGACCTCTCCCCCGAACCGTTCGGCGAGCGCGACGGCCAGGTCGGACTTGCCGGTCGCGGTGGGTCCGACAACAGCGATGGGGGTGATCACGGGCGCTCCCAGAGGGCGACGTGGTAACCCACGCCGAAAGGTGCGAAGAACTCGGCGCCGGTGCCGCGCCACGGTCCGGGCACGCCGGCGAGGACCTGCCACGCCGCGCGGCCCTGCGCACCCAGCTCACGGGCGAGTTCGGGGTCGATGCCGAGCAGGCCGTCCACGTCGGCGGTGGCCAGCAGGGAGTGCACGTGCTCGTCGAACGGTCCCGAACGCTCGTCGTTCGAGCCCGGCGAGCGAATGCCGTGCCGGGTCGAGCCGTCGCCGAGGATCAACAGCCCGGCGGACTCACCGGCGAGTTGTCGTCCAAACGAGACACATTCGGAAGGGGCCAGGTCAGGCGGTACGAGTTCAACGCGTGACACCTCGACTGCGCAGTGTTCCCGCAGCCACGCGGTGATTAGCACTGGCAACGGAATTCGGGGGTCTGGAGGCAGGTCACCGCCGAGTGATACCGCCACGTCGACCCCGAAACCGAGAAAACTTCCCGACAACGGTGGCACAACGGTCGACGGCCCGCAGGCGTCGACCGCCACCGCGATCCACGGACCGGGCAGTTTTCCTGCCGCCGCAAGGGTTGCGGCGCGCACGGGCTCGGTTTCGGCGGCGGCTCCCGCGACCAGTTCTGGGACCAGAAGAGGTGGGTGGGGCACCACCGCGGCACGGGTGATCACGACGAACGAGGCTACCTATCGTGGACTCCCAGTACCGAGTCGAGCTCTGACCTGTTTGAATGCGCGCGGGGAACTGGGGACGGGAGACCCTCCAGCGCCCGTATTGCATCGGCCCCGCCGCGGCGGGGCGCCCGTGGCAGGCACGGGCGTCAGATGGGAGGAACCGGCGATGTCGGAGCAGGACAGCACACCGGAGGCCGTGGTCGAAGCCGCCCCAGCAGAGGGTGCTGTGGAGGTCGCAGCCGAGGGTGGAGTCGAGGAAACGCCGAAGGAAATCGCGGCGCAGGCGACGCCTCCGGCCGTCCCCGTGGCGTCGGACCACCCTGACCGCTGGGGGCGCGTCGACGCCGACGGCACCGTGTACGTGAAGACCGAGGACGGCGAGCGCGCCGTCGGGTCGTGGCAGGCCGGCGAGCCGGTCGAGGGCCTCGCGCACTTCGCGCGCCGGTTCGACGACCTGCGCACCGAGGTCGAGCTGCTGGTGTCGCGCCTGAAGTCCGGCGCCGGCGACCCGAAGCACGCCATGACCAGCGCGAAGCACGTCAAGGAGCAGCTCGCCGAGGCCGCCGTGGTGGGCGACCTGAAGGCGCTGGCGGCCCGCGTCGAGCACGTGCTGGTGCAGGCAGAGGCCGGCATGGAGAAGGCGAAGGAGGCCAAGGAGGCCGCCCGCGCCCAGTCCGTCGCCCGCAAGCAGACGCTGGTCGAAGAGGCCGAGTCGATCGCCAACGAGTCGACCCAGTGGAAGGTCGCCGGCGACCGCCTGCGTCAGATCCTCGACGAGTGGAAGACGATCCGCGGCGTCGACCGCAAGACCGACGAGCAGCTGTGGCGCCGGTTCTCGAAGGCGCGCGACGCGTTCAACCGCCGTCGCGGCTCGCACTTCGCGGACCTCGACCGGCAGCGTTCGGTGGCGAAGACCTCCAAGCAGGCGCTCGTCGAAGAGGCCGAGAAGCTGATCGACTCCGACGACTGGGGCCCCACGGCCGGTCGCTACAAGGAGCTCATGGTCGAGTGGAAGGCCGCCGGGCGTGCGCCCAAGGAGGCCGACGACGCGCTGTGGCAGCGGTTCCGCGCCGCGCAGGACGCGTTCTTCCAGAAGCGCTCCGAGGCGTTCAGCGAACGGGACGCCGAGTTCTCGGCGAACGCGAAGCTGAAGGAGGAGCTGCTCGCCGAGGCCGAGGCGATCGACCCGTCGAGCGACCTCGAGTCGGCGCGCAACCAGCTCTACAAGATCCAGGAGCGCTGGGACGCGATCGGCAAGGTGCCGCGCGAGCGCATCCGCGAGCTCGAGGGCAAGCTGCGCACGATCGAGGAGAGGGTCCGCGGCGCGGTCGACGCGCAGTGGCGTCGCTCCGACCCCGAGGCCGAGGCCCGCGTGGCGCAGTTCCGCGAGCGCGTGGAGCAGTTCGAGGCGCAGGCCGCGAAGGCTCGTGCCGCGGGCGACAAGCGCCGCACGGAGCAGGCCGAGGCGCAGGCCGCGCAGTGGCGCGAGTGGCTCGCCGCCGCTGAGCAGGCTCTGGCGACCCGCTAGTCAGGTGACGCACCGAGGGCCCCTCTCCCGCGCGGGAGAGGGGCCCTCGGGCGTTTCAGCGGGAGATCTGCCAGCGTTGCGCGGGGCCGTCCTGGCAGGCCGTCACCACGACCGAGGTGCCGAACGGCGGCGAGGCCTCGCCCGGCCCCAGGCACTCCCCCGAGACGGCACTGGCGGCCTGGCCGGAGTTCTTGGCCCGCCACAGCTGATGGGTGCGCTCCCACGAGCAGTCGGCGAGCCGCATCGGCTCACCGCGGACGGCCGCGCCGGTTTCCGTCTCCAGGCACAGGTTCTTACGGGCGTTGCGAAAGCGGAAGAGGTCCGGTGTGGCGCTGGAGAACTCACGCACCCAGCTCCGTTGGACGTCCGCCTCGTACGCGCCCTCCGCCTTCCTCGCGACCAGGAGGGCGTCCAAAGTGATCCCGGTGGTGTCGACCACCTCGCCGGTGTTCCCGGCGATCAGCAGGTAGCCAGGCCCGTCGTCGGCCGGTTTCGGCGCGGGCGGCTGGGGAACGGGGCTGGGCGGCTTCGTGGTCGCGGCCTGCACCGCGGTGGTGGTCGTCGCCGGTGGCGCTGACGACGGAGGCGGCGGTGTGGTCGACGTGGTGGCCGCGTCCGGGGCTGGCCGGTCGTCGAAGCGGGTGCCGGCCACGAACACCGCCGCCAGCACGACGGCTCCGAGGGCCACGCCGCCGAACGCCATCACCGAACGCCTGCGCGGCGAGTGGAAGGTGACGTTGCCGTGCACCTCCCCCGCCATGAAGGACGTGCCGTTGTTCTCGCCGGACATGCTGTTGGACGTCTCGTCCGCCATTCCACGGGACCTCGACTCACCGTTTGAGAGGAAATGGAGCCGAGACCGTACTACGGGTCAGAGCTGCGGCGGGCGGGAAGCCGCGATCCTGACCCACTTCACCAGCAGGACGACCACCGCGATCACCGCGATGATCAGGCCGATGCCGGGACCGGGGCCGATCGTCTTGTTGCTCGTGGTCGTCTGCTGCGTCCAGATCGACAGCACGCCCGTCACCGAGCCCGCGAACAGGCCCAGCGCACACACCCACGCGAGACCCCAGCGGCGCACCGCGAGCGTGACGCCGGAACCGAGCACGCCGACGCCGAGCGCGATGAACGAGAACAGCCGAGGGACGAAGCTCGTCGAGTCGCCCAGCAGGACGTTCAGGCCCGTCTTGTCCCCCACCCACGGCAGGATCAGCGACACCAGCAACGCCAGCACGGCGATGGAGATCGTCAACGCTCCGGTACCGGGGTCGATGCGCTTGGCCGCCTGCTGTTCCACGGCGTCGATCTCCTTGCGCAGGAAGTCCTCATCGCTCACTGGGCGGCGCACCCGGACACGGCGGCGGGCAGCGGGGCGGGAGCGCCGAAGGCCGGCAGGCCCAGGCCGACACCGGCGGTCTTGGGCTTGATGCCCGCCTCCGACCTGTCACCAGCCTTGGTGCGGCGCCACGTCAGCGGTTCGCCGTCCGCGACGAGGTAATGCGGGGCCGCGTAGGTCACGACGGTCTCGACGACGTCACCGGGACGAGGAACCGTGGCGCCGGGCGTGAAGTGCACGAGGCGCCCGTCGCGGGAACGGCCGCTCATGCGGTGCGTCTCGGCGTCGCGCTTGCCCTCACCGGTGGCGACGAGGACCTCGACGGTGCGGCCGACCTGCTCGATGTTCAACGAGTGGGTCATCTCGTTCTGCAGCGTCACGAGCCGGTCGAAGCGCTCCTGCACGACGGCCTTGGGCAGCTGGTCCGGCAGGTCCGCGGCGGGCGTGCCGGGGCGCTTGGAGTACTGGAACGTGAAAGCGGAGGAGAACCTGGCCTGGCGCACCACGTCCAGCGTGCCCTGGAAGTCCTCCTCGGTCTCGCCGGGGAAGCCCACGATGATGTCGGTGGTGATCGCGGCGTCCGGCATGGCGGCGCGGACCTTGTCGATGATGCCGAGGTACTTCTCGGTGCGGTACGAGCGGCGCATCGCCTTGAGCAGGCGGTCCGAACCGGACTGCAGCGGCATGTGCAGGCTGTGGCACACGTTCGGCGTCTCGGCCATGGCGGCGATGACGTCGTCGGTGAAGTCCTTGGGGTGCGGCGAGGTGAAGCGCACGCGCTCGAGGCCGTCGATGCCGCCGCAGGCCCGCAGCAGCTTGCCGAACGCGAACCTGTCGCCGAACTCGACGCCGTAGGAGTTGACGTTCTGGCCCAGCAGCGTCACCTCCAGCACGCCCTCGTCCACGAGCGTCTGGACCTCGGCGAGCACGTCGCCGGGACGGCGGTCCTTCTCCTTGCCGCGCAACGACGGCACGATGCAGAACGTGCAGGTGTTGTTGCAGCCCACCGAGATCGACACCCAGCCCGAGTAGGCGGAGTCGCGCGCGGCCGGCAGCGACGACGGGAACGTCTCCAGCGCCTCGAGGATCTCGACCTGCGCCTCCTCGTTGTGGCGCGCGCGTTCGAGCAGCACCGGCAGCGAACCGATGTTGTGCGTGCCGAACACGACGTCGACCCACGGGGCGCGGCGGACGATCTCGCTGCGGTCCTTCTGGGCGAGGCAGCCGCCGACGGCGATCTGCATGCCGGGCCTCTCCGCCTTCTGCGGGGCGAGGTGGCCGAGCGTGCCGTAGAGCTTGTTGTCGGCGTTCTCGCGGACCGCGCAGGTGTTGAAGACGACGACGTCGGCCTGCTCGTCCTCGGTGGCCCGCTCGTAGCCCGCGCCTTCCAGCAGACCGGCGAGCCGCTCGGAGTCGTGCACGTTCATCTGACACCCGAACGTGCGGATCTGGAAGCTTTTGCGAACCTGCGCGGTACTCACGCCCAACACGATAAACCCTGGTCAGTGGCCCAATGTGCGCGGACTGCGGAAACCCGGGCTCATCCGCACGTTGACCAGGCAGGACCTTCGTCGGGTGCAAGCGCGGACCACCCCCGTGGCACGATGCGATGGTGCTGGGACGAGTACATGCCGCCGTGAGCCTGCTGACCGCCGCAACGGTCCTGACGGGCTGTAGCAGCACGGTGTCCGACATCAAGATAACGATGGCCACGGGCAGCGAGGTCGGCGTCTACTACTCGCTCGGCAACGGCCTGGCGGACATCTGGAGCGGGCGGCTCGGCATCGTGCGGCCCCAGGTCGTCCGCACGGACGGGTCCAAGGACAACGTCACCCGGCTCGTCAACGACCAGGCCCAGGTCGGCTTCTCGCAGGCGGACGCGGTCGAAGGCGTCGAGGGTGCCTCCCGGTTGCGTGCGCTGGCGCGCATGCACGACGACTACCTGCAGGTGATCGTTCGCGCCGATCTGCCGGCGACGAAGCTGCGCGAGCTGACGGGACTGCGCGTGTCGATCGGCGCGACCGGGTCGGGCGTGGAGATCATCGCGAGCCGGCTGCTGCGGTCCGAGAACGTCACGCCGCAGGCCGTGAACCTCGGTCTCGACGACTCCGCCCAGGCGATGCAGGAGGGCAGGATCGACGCGTTCTTCTGGTCGGGCGGCCTGCCGACGAGCAAGATCACCGACCTCACCAAGGGCCTCGGCGTGCGGATGCTCGACCTGAAGGACGAGCTGCCGAAGTTCCGCCAGCAGTACCCGGTGTACGGCTCGGCGACGCTGCCCGCCTCCATCTACAACCTGCAGTCCGGCCCGGTCATCACCCTCGTCGTGCGCAACTTCCTGCTCGTCCGCGAGGAGATGCCCGACGACGTGGCCGAGGCGCTCGTGCGGCAGCTGTTCGAGGGGCAGCCCGATCTCGTGAAGGCGCACTCGGCGGCACGCACGATCGAACAGCGGTCGGCGATCGAGACGTCACCGGTACCGCTGCACCCCGGCGCGATGCGCTACTACCGCGAAGCCAAGGTCTAGGCGGCGGGCAGCTCGATCACGACCTTCAACCCACCGTCCTCCGGCGACTCCAGCCGGACGTTGCCGTCGACGCGCTCGACGACCAGCCGCACGATCGAGAGCCCGAGCCCTGACCCCGGCACGTTCTGGTGAGCCGGACTCCGCCAGAACCGGTCCGTCGCGCGTTCGAGCTCGTCGGGCTGCAGACCGGGCCCGTGGTCGGCGACGGAGAGGCGGATGACGCCGTCGGACTTGCGGGCGTCGACGACGATCAGCGTGCCCTCCGCGGTGAACTTCAGGGCGTTGTCGAGCAGCGCGTCCAGGATCGTCTCGACTCCGCGGGGCGGGACGAGGGCCATGCCGACCCGTTCCCCGTCGAGCACGAGGTGCACCTCCTTCGCCGCCGCGGCAGCCGACCACGCCGACAACCGCGCCGCCACGGACTTGTCGACGTCGACCGGAACCGGGTCCACGGAACTGGACTCGGCCCTGGCCATGGCGAGCAGCTCGTCGAGGATCCGGTTCAGCCGGTCGGTCTCGCTCAGCGCCTCGACCTGGTGCACCTCGGCCTCGGCGTCGACGTGGCCCTCCAGGTTGGACAGACGGAGTTTCAGGGCGGTCAACGGATTGCGCAGCTGGTGTGAGGCGTCGGCGACGAAGGCCCGTTGCGCGGCAAGCACATCGCTCACGTTCGCGGCCATCTGGTCGAACGACCGGGACAGCTGCCGCAGTTCCGGCGGCCCGCTCTCCGCGCCCACCGGCGGCACCGGCCGGCCCGACACCACGGCCGCGAGGAGCTTCCCCGTCGCGTCGTCCAGCGCCTGCACCGGCCGCAGCGTCCAGCGCACCACCGGCAGCGCCAGCAGCACCGCCAAGGCCAGCACCAGCAGCGATGCCGCGAGCAGCAGACCCCACCAGGCCAGCACCTCGAAGCGGGTCTTGGACGTCGGCGAGAACGTGATCACCGCGCCACGCACCTCGCCGTCGACCAGGACCGGTTCGGCGAGCACCACCACCGCGTCACTCCACGGCATGAACAACGGCGGCGCGACCGGCAGCCGTCCGGCCAAGGCCTTGCTCACCAGGTCCTGCACACCGGCGTCACCGAGCGCGAGGTCGTTGCGCGACGCCACCATCGCGACGGTCGGCGCGTCGCGGGCCACCACCGCCACGCCGATGTCGTAGAGCTCGTCGTAGCGCTCCAGCTCGGGCCGCAGCAGGTCCGGCTTGTCGTCGATCAACGGCCGCTGCGCCAGCGAGGCGAACCGGCTGGTGTCGGTGAGCCGGTCGAGGAACATCTCCTGCTGCTCGGCGGCCGCCACGCCACGGCCCAGCGGCACGCCCAGACCGACGAGCACCAGCACGATCAGGGCGAGCACCACGCCCAGCAGTCGGGACCTCACGAACCGTCACCCCACCCGGCCGCGACACGCCGAAGGAAGATCACCCAACGGAAGATCACCCAATTGAGATCACACCTGCCCCAGCCGGTATCCGACGCCGCGCACGGTCTCCAGCAGCGCGGGCCGGCCCAGCTTGGTGCGCAACGTCGCGACGTGCACGTCGAGTGTCCTGTTGGCACCCGACCAGGTCCGTCCCCACACCTCGGCCAGGATGCGCTCCCGCGTGCACACCGCGCCACCCGCCGCCATCACCAGCGCGAGCACCTGGAACTCCTTGCGGGACAGCGCGACCGACTCCCCCGCGACGGTGACCTCGTGCCGCCCCAGGTCGACCCGCACGTCGCCGGTCTCGAAGACCTCCGTCGACACCGCGCCCACCCCGACCGGGTCGGCGCCGCGGCGACGGCGGACGGCGTGCACGCGGGCGACGAGTTCGCCCACGTCGTAGGGCTTCACGAGGTAGTCGTCGGCCCCGGCGTGCAGGCCGAGGATCCGGTCGTCGATCTCCCCCCGCGCCGACACGACGATGATCGCGACGTCCGAGGCGGCACGGATGGCACGGCACAGCGTCACGCCGTCCATGTCGGGCAGGCCGAGGTCGAGCAGCACCACGTCGACGCCGGCGAGGCGGTCGAGCGTGCCGCGGCCCGTCGCCTGCCGGTCGACGTGGAAACCACGTCTGGTCAGGGCTGGGACCAAGGCCTCGGCGACCCTGTCGTCGTCCTCGACGAGCAGCACGCGCACTTTCGCTACCTCCCGGGCAACCGATGTCTGCCTGTGACAGAGTTGAGACCCTAAGTCTTGCTCAATGTCCTGGACTGGTGTGGTGGCGGACACCTAGGTTTCCGCCAACGCCGACGACCCCCAAATGGAGGACTGGATGACTGCCGCCTCTGCCCCGCCGATGATTCGTGTGGCGGGTGTGGACAAGTTCTTCGGCCCGTTGCACGTGCTCAAGAACGTGCAGCTGGAAGTGCCGAAGGGGCAGGTCGTGGTCGTGCTGGGGCCGTCGGGTTCCGGTAAGTCGACGCTGTGCCGGACCATCAACCGCCTCGAGCCGATTGATTCCGGTGTCATCGAGGTCGACGGGCAGCCACTTCCCGCCGAAGGAAAGGAACTGGCCCGCCTGCGCGCCGATGTCGGCATGGTGTTCCAGTCCTTCAACCTTTTCGCGCACAAAACCATCGTCGAGAACGTGATGCTCGCTCCGACGAAGGTGCGCAAGACCCCCGCGGCCGACGCCCGCAAGACCGCGATGGAACTGCTGGAGCGCGTCGGGATCGCCAACCAGGCGGAGAAGTTCCCGGCACAACTGTCCGGTGGGCAGCAGCAGCGTGCGGCGATCGCCCGCGCGCTCGCGATGAAGCCCAAGGTGATGCTGTTCGACGAGCCCACGTCCGCGCTCGACCCGGAGATGGTCCAGGAGGTCCTGGACGTCATGACGGGCCTCGCGAAGGACGGCATGACAATGCTGGTCGTCACGCACGAGATGGGCTTCGCCCGCAAGGCCGCGGACCGGGTGATCTTCATGTCCGACGGCGAGGTCGTCGAGGATTCCACCCCGGAAGAGTTCTTCTCGGCCCCGAAGTCCAACCGCGCGAAGGACTTCCTTGGCAAGATCCTGACTCACTAGTAGTCAGCCCACTTTCGAACGAATGGCAGGAGAAGGACGATGAGGGTTCGCACCCTTGCGGCGGTGCTGCTTACGGGCGCACTGGCCCTGACCGCGTGTGGCAAGGAGGGCTCCCCGACCGACCAGGCGGCGCCCGCCGGCCTCTTCGAGGTCGCCAAGGACGTCAAGGTCGACGGCTCGCCCACGTTCGAGAAGGCCAAGGCGCGCGGCAACCTCGTCGTCGGCGTCAAGGAAGACCAGCCGGGTCTCGGCTACAAGGACCCGACGACGAACAAGTACAGCGGCTTCGACATCGACATCGCGCGGCTGGTCTCCGCGAAGCTGGGTCTCGACCCCGAGAAGATCCAGTTCAAGACGGTCCAGTCCGCCGCCCGCGAGCAGGCGCTGATCAACGGTGACGTCGACTACTACGTCGGCACCTACACGATCAACGCCGGCCGCAAGGAGAAGGTCGGCTTCGCCGGGCCGTACTTCGTCGCCGGTCAGGACCTGCTGATCAAGGCCGACAACACCACGATCACCGGCAAGGACACCCTCAAGGGCAAGAAGGTGTGCTCGGTGACCGGCTCCACGCCGGCCAAGCGCATCAAGGACGAGGGCCTGACCGAGGCCGCGAACGTCATCGAGTTCCAGGGCTACTCGCAGTGCGTCACCAAGCTCCTCGAGGGTGAGGTCGACGCGGTCACCACGGACGACGCGATCCTCAAGGGCTACGCGGCCGCCGAGGAGGGCAAGCTGAAGGTCGTCGGCAAGACGTTCTCCCAGGAGCCGTACGGCATCGGCCTGCCCAAGGAGGACAAGGCCCTGCGCGACAAGGTGAACGACATCCTGCAGGCCTCGCTCGACGACGGCTCGTGGCAGAAGGTCTACGACGGCACCCTGGGCAAGTCGGGTTCGTCCGCGGAGAAGCCGAAGATCGACCGGTACTGACCGGCCGGGCACGTGGCCGGTGGATCCCACGTGGGTCCACCGGCCGTTCCTTTGATGGCGGACGACGGCAAGGAAACCGATGAGCGTCCTCACCAACAACCTACCGCTCTTCCTGGACCTGTTCTGGAAGACACTCCAACTCTTCGCGGTCTCCGCGGTGTTGTCGCTGCTGCTGGGCACGATCCTCGCCGCGCTGCGGGTCAGCCCGGTGCCGGTGTTCCGGGGCATCGGCACGACCTACGTGACGGTGCTGCGCAACACGCCGTTGACGCTGGTGTTCGTGTTCTTCGTCTTCGCGTATCCGCTGCTGGACATCCTGAAGATCGACAACTACACCGCGGCCGTCGTGGCACTGTCGCTCTACACGGCGGCTTTCGTGTGCGAGGTCGTGCGGTCGGGCATCAACACCGTGCCGGTCGGCCAGGCGGAGGCGTCCCGCGCGCTCGGTCTCACGTTCACGCAGATGCTCGGCAACGTGGTGCTGCCACAGGCGCTGCGCTCGGTGGTACCGCCGATGACGAGCACCATGATCGCGTTGCTGAAGAACACCACGGTGGCGTCCGGGTTCGCCGTCGCCCAGGCGGGCAACATCCGCGACTCGCTGGCGGAACAGGGTGAGAACGTCATGTTCGGCCTGCTGTGGGTGGCGCTCGGGTTCGTCATCCTGGTCATGCCGCTGACGTACGTCCAGCAGGCTTTCGAGAAGCGGTGGAGCGTGTCCCGATGAGCATGGTGCTGTTCGACGTCCCGGGCCCGAAGGCCCGCGTCCGACACAAGATCATGGCCGTCATCGGCATCGCGGCGGCGCTCGCGGCCGTCGCGTACGTGGCCATGCGGTTCGTCGCCACCAACCAGTTCTCCGCGCGCAGGCTCGACTGGATCAACTACAAGCAGATCCAGCTCTCGCTCGTCGAGGCCATCGGCAACACGCTCAGCGCGTTCGCCGTCGGCGCGGTGCTGGCGCTCGCGTTCGGTGCGATCTTCGCCGCGGCACGGCTCTCCGACCACGGCTGGGTGCGCGCTCCCGCGGCGGTGATCGTCGAGGTCTTCCGCGCGATCCCGCTCGTGATCATGATGTTCTTCTTCTACTACGGCCTTCCCGTGGCCGGGGTGAAGCTGACCGCGTTCACGGCGGTCGTGATCAGCCTGATGCTCTACAACGGCTCGGTGCTCGCGGAGATCTTCCGCGCGGGCATCAACTCGCTGCCGAAGGGCCAGAGCGAGGCCGCGTACGCGCTGGGCATGCGCAAGACGCAGGTGATGACGTTCGTGCTGCTGCCGCAGGCGTTGCGGGCGATGCTGCCGACCATCATCAGCCAGCTCGTGGTGCTGCTGAAGGACACCGCGCTCGGCTTCCTCATCACCTTCGAGGAGCTGCTGCGGTGGGGTACCCGCATCGGTGGTGACGCGGTGAACTTCGGCCGTCCGATGATCTCGGTGATGATCCTGGTCGCCCTGATCTACATCGGACTGTGCCTGCTGCTCTCGTGGCTCGCGACGTACCTCGAGAAGCGCAACCGCCGCAACAAGAAGGTCATCCACGTGGATGCCGACGACATTCCCGAGATGGCGCCGGTCTGACTCGCGGCAACCGAACGGGGCGTGTCCACGTCGGACACGCCCCGTTCGCTATTTCCAGACCAGGGATTCGCAGTTGTTCGCCACGTAGTCCGCGGCCAGTGAGCCGTCGCCCGCCTTGGCCTTCGCGGCCGTCTCGCGAGCGTAGCGCTGCCCGTCCGGGTCCTCCGGCGAGAACCTCGGCAGCACCTCGTCCATCACCTTCAGCGCGGCCGTCGCGGCACTCTGGTCGCCGCGCTTGCGGGCGTCCTCCCAGCCGAGGTACCAGGCGCACGAGTTGGTGATCTCCAGGACGATCCGCTCGCTGCCGGCCGGTGCCTCGTCCGGTCCCGGCCCGGATCTCTCCGCGAGCACGGTGAGGTCCGGCGTGCGCCCCTCCGGCCAGGTGAACGCGGAGGAGTTGTCCCGCATGGCTTTCGTGTACTGCTGCTGGTCGACGAACGACGCCGGTGCCGTGGCCGGTTGACGGGTGGCGCAACCGGCCACCAGCGCCACCGCGGCGAGCGCTGCGATCAGTTGCCGCTCCACCACAGCGTTCCTCCGACGGTGCCCGAGGTGTACGGGCTGTTCGACGCGAGGCAGAACTTGGTGCCCGCCTTGAAGTTCGTGCCGACGTGCTTGCGGGTCTCCTCCATCCGCACGAACGCTCCGCGCGTGTTGCGGTCGCCGCACTTGTACCAGGCGAGCTGCATGACGCCGCCCAGCGCGACCTGGGCGTCGATGTTCGACCCCGCGACGGTGATCGTGCGCGCGGTGGTGAACCACGTGATCTGGTTGTGCTTGAACGGCACCGTGATCGTGGTCGACGCCGCGTGGGCGGGCGTCGCCGACAGCATCGCGAAGCCCACGGCGAGCAGGCCGGCGAGAGCGCGTTTCATCGAGAGTCCCCTTCGGAAGGTCAGACGTTCCAGTCGACGACACCGCACCAGTCCTGACCCGCCCTGCCCACCACGTCGAGGCAGAACGTGGTGCCGGCGCGGAAGTTCGACCCGAGGCGGCGGCGCGAGCGATCCCCCGCCGGGAACAGCACGGGACTGCCGGCCACCCGGCGGTCGCCGTCGCGGTACCAGCGGATCTCCAGGTCGACGGGACTGGACGTGACCCGCAGGTAGACGTCCGAGCCGTCGACGGTGATCGTCCGGGTGGTCAGCAGATCGGCCGATGCGGTGCGCATGGCGCGGAACGTATCGACGTGAGCGGAACCGGGTCGTCTCACGAAGAGTGGATCTCTCGTCAACTTTCGCGGTACGCTCTGAGTTGGGGGATCTACCGCGGTGACGTCACATGAGTGAGGGGCATTGTGACGCGCGTGCTCGTTGTCGACGACCAGCCGTTGTTCAGAGCCGGCCTGGTCGCGTTGCTGAACGCTTCACCTGATCTGACCGTCGTCGGCGAGGCCGCGGACGGCGACACCGCCGTGCGCCTGGCCGAGTCGGCGGAGCCCGACGTGATCCTGCTGGACATCCGCCTGCCGGGGCTCACGGCGCTCAAACGCGTCGCGACGTCCGCGCGGGTGCTGGTGCTGACGACCTTCGACCTGGACGAGTACGTCCACGAGGCGTTGCGCCTGGGTGCCGCCGGGTTCGTGCTGAAGGAGTCCGAACCGGCCCGGCTGATCGCCGCCATCACGGCTGTCGCGTCCGGGGAGATGCAGTTCAGCCCCACGGTGATGCGCAGGCTCGTAGCGGCGTATCTGAGGGGCGATTCGGCGGTCTCGCCGTGGAGTTCGGTGGGGCTGGACGAGCTGACGGACCGCGAACGCGAGGTGCTGCGGCTGGTCGGCACGGGTCTGACGAACACGGCCATCGCGACCAGGCTGACCGTCACCGAGGGCACGGTGAAGACGCACCTCAACCGCGTGATGACGAAGCTGCGGCTGACCAGCCGGGCTCAGGCCGTCGTGATGGCCTACGAGTCCGGGCTGGTCATACCGCAGACCGTCGCTAAGACCGCCTGAACAGCTTGTTGCCGAGCCAGACGATCGGGTCGTACTTGCGGTCGGCCACGCGCTCCTTCATCGGGATGAGCGCGTTGTCGGTGATGTGGATGTGCTCGGGGCACACCTCGCTGCAGCACTTGGTGATGTTGCAGAGGCCGAGGCCGTGCTGCTCCTGCGCCTGGTCGACGCGGTCCGCCGTGTCGAGCGGGTGCATCTCGAGTTCCGCGACCCGCATGAGGAACCTGGGGCCCGAGAACGCCTCCTTGTTCTCCTCGTGGTCACGCACCACGTGGCAGGTGTTCTGGCACAGGAAGCACTCGATGCACTTGCGGAACTCCTGCGAGCGCTCGACGTCGACCTGCTGCATCCGGTACTCGCCCGGCGCCAGATCCTTCGGCGGCGCGAACGACGGCACCTCGCGCGCCTTGGTGTAGTTGAAGGACACGTCGGTCACCAGGTCGCGGATGATCGGGAACGTCCGCATCGGCGTGACCGTGATCGTCTCCGACTCCTCGAAGATCGACATCCGGGTCATGCACAGCAGCCGCGGGCGTCCGTTGATCTCCGCGGAGCACGAGCCGCACTTGCCCGCCTTGCAGTTCCACCGCACAGCGAGGTCCGGCGTCTGCGTGGCCTGCAGCCGGTGGATGATGTCGAGCACGACCTCACCCTCGTTGACCTCGACGGTGAAGTCCTCCAGCGCGCCGCCGGAGTCGTCACCGCGCCACACCCGGAACTTACCCTGGTAGCTCATGACAACTCCTCGGCGGTGAGGTACTTCTCCAGCTCGCTGCGGTCGAACAGGTCCAGCAGGTCGTTGCGGATCGGGATCTGCGGTTTCTCCTCGACGGAGACCGTCTCACCGGAGACGTTGCACACCAGCAGCTTCCGTCGCCATTCGGCGTCCATCCCGGGATGGTCGTCACGGGTGTGCCCGCCGCGCGACTCCGTGCGCAGCAGCGCCGCTTTCGCCACGCATTCCGACACCAGCAACATGTTGCGCAGGTCGAGTGCGAGATGCCAGCCGGGATTGAACTGCTGGTGCCCCTCGACCGTCAGCGACTGGGCGCGCTCCTTGAGCTTCTCCAGGCGCTGCAACGCTTCCTCCATCTCACCCGCGCGCCGGATGATGCCGACGAGGTCGTTCATCGACTGCTGCAGCTCCATGTGCAGCGTGTACGGGTTCTCGCCGCCCTCGCGCTGGAACGGGTTGAGCGCGGTCGCCCGTGCCTCGGTGATGGTCTCCTCCGGGCACACCGGCCGTTCGCCCATCGCCCGCACGTACTCCGAGGCGCCCGCGCCCGCACGCCGGCCGAACACCAGCAGGTCCGACAGCGAGTTGCCGCCGAGCCGGTTCGAGCCGTGCATGCCGCCGGAGACCTCGCCGGCGGCGTAAAGCCCCGGCACTGAAGAGGATCCGGTGTCCGGGTCGACCTCGACGCCGCCCATCACGTAGTGACAGGTCGGGCCGACCTCCATCGGCTGCGCGGTGATGTCCACGTCGGCCAGTTCCTTGAACTGGTGGTGCATCGACGGCAGCCGGCGGCGGATCTCCTCCGCGGGCAGACGCGTGGACACGTCGAGGAACACGCCGCCGTGCGGTGATCCGCGCCCGGCCTTGACCTCGGAGTTGATCGCGCGGGCGACCTCGTCGCGTGGCAGCAGTTCCGGTGGGCGCCGGTTGTTCGCCTGGTCGGTGTACCAGCGGTCGGCTTCTTCTTCGTTGTCGGCGTACTTGTCCTTGAAGACCTCGGGGATGTAGTCGAACATGAACCGCTTGCCGTCGGAGTTGCGCAGCACGCCACCGTCACCGCGCACGGACTCGGTGACGAGGATGCCCTTGACGGACGGCGGCCAGACCATCCCGGTGGGGTGGAACTGGATGAACTCCATGTTGATCAGCGAGGCGCCCGCGCGCAGGGCCAGCGCGTGGCCGTCGCCGGTGTACTCCCACGAGTTCGAGGTGACCTTGAACGACTTGCCGATGCCGCCGGTCGCGAGGATCACCGCGGGTGCCTCGAACAGCACGAACCGGCCGGACTCGCGCCAGTAGCCGAACACGCCGGAGATCCGGTCGCCGTCCTTGACGATGTCGGTGACGGTGAACTCCTGGAACACCCGCAGGCGTTCCTCGTAGTCGCCGAACTCCTTGTGGTCCTCCTGTTGCAGCGACACGATCTTCTGCTGCAACGTGCGGATCAGTTCGAGTCCGGTGCGGTCACCGACGTGCGCGAGACGCGGGTACTCGTGGCCGCCGAAGTTGCGCTGCGAGATCCGGCCGTCCTTGGTGCGGTCGAACAACGCGCCGTACGTCTCGAGTTCCCAGACCCGTTGCGGCGCTTCCTGGGCGTGCAGCTCGGCCATCCGCCAGTTGTTGAGGAACTTGCCGCCGCGCATGGTGTCGCGGAAGTGCACCTGCCAGTTGTCGTTCTCGTTGGCGTTGCCCATCGCGGCGGCGATACCGCCCTCGGCCATCACCGTGTGAGCCTTGCCGAACAACGACTTGCAGAGAACGGCGGTGCGCATGCCGTGCTCACGGGCCTCGATCGCGGCTCGTAGTCCGGCACCACCGGCGCCGATCACGAGAACGTCGAACGAGTGCCTTTCCAGCTCGGGCAAAACCACTCCTTAGTTGATGAAGCGGAGGTCGGAGATCGTTCCCGAGGCGACCAGCGCGACGTACAGGTCCGTGAGGCAGACGAAGATCAGCGACGCCCAAGCGAGCTGCATGTGCTTGTTGTTGAGCTTCGAGATCTGCGTCCACATCCAGTAGCGGACCGGGTGTTTGGAGAAGTGCTTGAGCCGCCCGCCCGCGATGTGGCGGCACGAGTGGCACGACAGCGTGTACGCGCCCAGCAGGGCGACGTTGGCCAGCAGGATGATGTTGCCCAGGCCGACGCCGGTGCCGAACGCGAGGACCGCGTCGTAGATGTTGATCAGCAGCAGGAGCGAGGCCGCGTAGAAGAAGTAGCGGTGCAGGTTCTGCGCGATCAGCGGGAACTTCGTCTCACCGGTGTACTTGCTGTGCGGCTCGGCCACGGCGCACGCGGGCGGTGACGCCCAGGCGGCCCGGTAGTAGGCCTTGCGGTAGTAGTAGCAGGTGATCCGGAAGCCCAGCAGGAACGGGATGATGATCACCGGCGGGGTGAGGAAGCCGGGCAGCGCCGGGAACCACTGACCGAAGTGCGCGGCCGCGGGGACGCACTCCTCCGTGAGGCACGGCGAGTACATCGGTGTGAGGTAGTGGTACTGGTCGACCCAGTAGAAGTCCCCCTGGAACGTGCGGAACGCCGCGTAGATCGAGATGAGCAGCAGGCCGACGAATGTCGTCAGCGGCGGCAACCACCATCGGTCCGTGCGCAGAGTCCTGGCGGCGATCTCTGCCCTCGCCATTGCTCACCTTTCTGGGGGTCCACGTCGTTGTGGAGGAACGCACCCAAAAGAAAATGGGTACGGCCCCCGCGTCAGGCGGGGGCCGTGTGATCAGCTCGGCTCAGGTCCGGTTGCGGTAGCCACCGAGTCCTTCGTCGTCTGCGTCCTTCCAGAGCGACTCGTCGTAGGGCGTGTCTGGCACGACCACGACCTCGCGTTCCACTTGAGGCGCTTCGCGCTGCCTCGGGGTGCTGAGGTCGACGAGTTCGGTGGCGTCGATGTCCATGCGTTCCACGTCGTTGGCGAGTCGCTGCACGGCCGCCACGTCGCCATACCTGCCGCGCAGCGCGCTGACGGCATGCCGCATCTGACCGATGACCCGGCGCAGTTCGACGATCTCCGTAGAAGTCATGGGACACCTCCGTTCCAAGGTCGTGCCCCGCACTCTGCCCAATCTCAAGCCATGTGACAAGCACCACACGCCAAGATTCAAAACTGGATCCCTCCCAGCTACTGAATCGTTTTTGTGTCTACGACCAGCCATGACTTACTGTGTGTGGCGTCACGCCCGTCCGTGGGACGCCACCGTTGTCGTCTCGTAAGGGCCCCACCACGGCCCGTGATGACCCGGAGACCCCCATGACCGAACTGCATCCTGTTCTGACAGAGGTGACACGCCGAATCGCCGCCAGAAGCGCGGACACCCGGCGCATCTACCTCGAACGTGTGGCAGCGGCCGCGCAGGACGGCACGTCCCGGTCCGGCTTCGCCTGCAGCAACCTGGCGCACGGCTTCGCCGGAATCACCGGCGGCGACAAGGCGGCGCTGCGGGCGCTGCGCAGGTCCAACGTCGCGATCGTGTCCTCCTACAACGACATGCTGTCCGCCCACCAGCCGTTCCAGGAGTACCCGGCCTGGATCAAGGACGCGGTCCGCGCCGTGGGCGGCGTGTCCCAGTTCGCCGGCGGCGTGCCCGCGATGTGCGACGGCATCACCCAGGGCCGTGACGGCATGGAGCTGTCGCTGTTCAGCCGCGACGTCATCGCCATGTCCACCGGCGTGGCCCTGTCGCACGAGATGTTCGACGCCGCCGTGCTGCTGGGCGTCTGCGACAAGATCGTGCCCGGCCTGCTGATCGGCGCGCTGTCGTTCGGCCACCTGCCGTCGATCCTGGTGCCCGCGGGCCCGATGGCGTCCGGCCTGTCAAACAAGGAGAAGGCCCGCGTCCGCCAGCTCTACGCGGAGGGCAAGGCCTCGCGCGAGGACCTGCTGGAGGCAGAGGCCGCCTCGTACCACTCCCCCGGCACCTGCACGTTCTACGGCACCGCGAACTCGAACCAGATGGTCGTCGAGGTCATGGGCCTGCACCTGCCGGGTGCCTCGTTCGTGCCGCCGGGCACGGGCCTGCGCCGAGCCCTGACCGAGCACGCCGGCCGTCGCGCCGTCGAGATGGCCAAGGGCGAGGGCTACACGCCGATCGCGCACATCGTCGACGAGAAGGCCGTGGTCAACGGCGTTGTGGCGTTGCTGGCCACCGGTGGCTCCACCAACCACACGATGCACCTGGTCGCCATCGCCGCCGCCGCGGGCATCGAGCTGAGCTGGGACGACCTCAACGACCTGTCGGCTGTCGTGCCGCTGATCGCGCGGGTCTACCCGAACGGCAGCGCCGACATCAACCACTTCCAGGCCGCGGGCGGCGTCCAGTTCGTCGTCGGCACCCTGCTGGACGCCGGCCTGCTGCACGGCGACGTCAACACCGTCGTCGGACACGGCCTCGACCGCTACCGCCAGGAGCCGATGCTGCTCGACGGCGAACTGGTGTGGGTCGACGGCCCCGGCCGCTCACTGGACCTCGAGGTCCTGCGCCCGGCCTCCGACCCGTTCGCCTCCGACGGCGGCCTGCGCATGCTCTCCGGCAACCTCGGCCGCTCGGTCATCAAGGTCTCCGCGGTCGCGTCGGAGAACCACGTCGTCGAGGCGCCCGCCCGCGTGTTCACCACGCAGGAGGCCTTCCAGGCGGCGTTCAAGGCGGGCGAACTCGACCGCGACGTGGTCGTCGTCGTCCGCCAGCAGGGTCCCCAGGCCAACGGCATGCCCGAACTGCACAAGCTGACGCCGCCGCTGGGCGTGCTCATGGACCGCGGCTACAAGGTGGCCCTGGTGACCGACGGCCGCATGTCCGGCGCGTCGGGCAAGATCCCGGCGGCCATCCAGCTGACCCCGGAGGCCGCTGTCGGCGGCCCGCTCGGCCGGGTCCGCGACGGCGACGTCGTGCGGCTGGACGCCACCGCCGGAACGCTGGAGGTCCGCGTGCCCGCCGAGGAGCTGGCGTCCCGGCCCCTCGTGGACTTCCCGCCGACCGGCCGCGAATGGGTCGGCACCGGCCGCGAGCTGTTCGCCGCCCTGCGCCGTACCGTCGGACCTGCCGACCGCGGCGCGACGGTGTTCGGCCCCATCACCGCCGACCACTTCGCCCCGGTCACGCACCACTGACCCAGCCCGGCACCACCAATATATTGCCCCCGACACCACCGCTGACCTGCCCCTTAGCAATGAGACTTTGGACTTCGTCCGCAAAGGACTCGTTGCAAAGGGGCGGTGACGCCCGACCCGGCCCACCCGCGGACCCGCCTCGGCGCCTCACCTCGCCCACCTTTGCAATGAGTCTTTTGCGGACGTCCGCAAACGTTTTTTGCATCCGGGCGGGGTGCGCGAGGGGTGTGGCAGCATGCGATATATCGGTTTTCGATCAAGGAGTGACTCGTGACCAGCGGTGACAATCCTCGGGCGACCACCGGAGCCGACCTGCTCGCGCTCTCGCCCGTCATCCCCGTCGTCGTGGTCGACGACGCCGACCACGCGGTGCCGCTCGCCCAGGCGCTGCTGCGCGGCGGCGTCCGCGTCATCGAGCTCACGCTGCGCACGCCGGCGGCGCTCGCCGCGATCGAGAACGTCGCGCGCGAGGTGCCGGAGATCGTCATCGGCGCGGGCACCGTCACGGCGCCGGAGCACGCCGAGCAGGCCGCCAAGGCGGGGGCGGCGTTCCTCGTCACGCCCGGCACCACCGACCGCGTGCTCGACGCCGCCGACGCGACCGGGCTGCCGTACCTGCCGGGTGCCGCCACGGTGTCCGAGGTGATGCGGCTGGCCGAGCGCGGGCTCAGCGCGCTGAAGTTCTTCCCGGCCGAGGCGGCCGGCGGGGTCGACTACCTGAAGTCGATCGGCGGCCCGATCCCGCACGTGAGGTTCTGCCCGACCGGTGGCATCACGCCGCAGACCGCGCCGAACTACCTCGCGCTGCCGAACGTCGGCTGCGTCGGCGGCTCGTGGCTCGCCCCGAAGGACGCCCTCGCCAACGGCGACTGGGACCGCGTCGAGACCCTCGCCCGCGAGGCCAGCCGGCTCGGCTGACACAAGCTGGGGTAACCCAGGTCACGAACCGGAAAATCGGCTCACATCACGAGACCGGCGTCCCACCTCGTTGGATTCTTCACCCAGCAGGCGGTGACGCCGGTCTCGTGTTGACCAAAGGTTGAGGAACGAAGAAGCGAACCAAAGCCTATTGAGATTTCTTCCGGAATAACGCTCAGCACCGCGGTGTCACACTTGCTCGTTGCAATGGCGCACGAGAGGAGCAGGTGTGACTGTCCAGGAAGCCGACGTCGCGGGGTTGGTCGGAGAACAGCTGACCATGTCGGCATTCAACCAGCTGTCCGGCAGTCTGGGTGGTTATTCCTTCGTCAAGGTGGTCGTCGATCGGCAGAACGAGACGATCCACTTCCTGAACAACGCGCGCCACGAGTTCCACGCGCTCTACATCGGCCAGGAGATCCTCGGCATCGGCGGCGAGGAGATGCGCGCACGGATCGACGAGTTCAACCAGAGCTTCTACCACGCCCCTGACCGGCGGTTCTTCCTCGGCATCCTGTCGCTGCACAAGCGCGAGGACAAGCGCATGTTCTCGCTGGAGACCGTCGAGGTCGACACCATGTCGGCCGACATGATCGAGTTCTTCTACGCGGAGGTGCGCCGGAACGTCGACGCCGCGACCCCGTTGTTCTTCAAACCCGCCAACCACCTCCAGGAACAGGCGGTGGCGGAACTTCCCGTGGAAAGACTGCCCCGGATCCTGGCGCACGAATTGTTCTCGACGGCGGAGTTCGTCGCGTTGAATCCCGGCACGACGAAAGGCCGGTTGCGCGCATTCCGCAGTGAGCAGGAGTACCGCGAGAACTCGCTGGAGTGGTACGACATCGTCGTGATGCACCGCGTTCCCGACGACATTCCGCGGTTGGCCGGCATCATCAACGCGAGCCACACCACTCCCCTGTCGCACACGAACGTCCTCGCGACCGGCTGGTCCATCCCGAACGCCATCCAGCGCGGCGCGTTCGACCTGATCGATCGGGAGAACCTCGACGGCCAGTGGGTCGAGTACGAGGTGTCGCCGCGCGGCGCCGAGGTCGGGCTGCGGCTGATCGACGAACCACAGGACCTCGGGCAGCGCCCCGCCTGGTACGCACAGCGCGTCACGCTGGAAGAGCCCGAACACACCTACAACGCGATCCTCAACCTCGGCAGGATCCGCTACAACGACAGCCACCGCTACGGCACCAAGGCCGCGAACCTCGGCGAGCTGCACCACGTGCTCGCGACCGAGACGCCGCGCCGCCTGCTCGGCTTCTTCTCGGTGCCGCGCCCGCCGCGCGACAACCTCATGCCGTATCTGGGAAAGCTGCTCGGCCATGAGGGTGACGACCTGCTCGCCGCCGCCCAGCAGCTGCTCGCGGAACGGGTCCGGGTGCCGCGCGGCATCGCGTTGCCGTTCTCGATGCACCAGGGCTTCCTGGAGTCGTCACCGAAGATCCAGCAGGCCATCGGCAAGCTGAAGATGGCGCTGGAGCTCAACGCCCGCGAGATCGAGCCGTTGTGCGTGGAGCTGCAGCAGCTCATCCGCAAGACCCGCGTGCCGGACTACCTGCTGTCCGAACTGGATTCCGCGCTCGTCGAGAACCTCGCGGGCGTGCGGACCTTCGTGGTGCGCAGCTCGTCGAACGCCGAGGACCTGGCCGGGTTCTCCGCCGCGGGCATCTACGAGTCGTACAACCACGTCACCAGCGCCGAGAGGATCGTGGAGTCGGTCAAGGAGGTGTGGGCCTCGCTCGTCTCCGCCCGCAGCGTGCGATTGCGGCAGCAGGCCGGCATCTCACTCGACGACTGCTTCATGGGTGTGGTGATCCAGGAGCAGGTCAAGGCGGACTTCGGTGGCGTCATGGTCACCACGAACCCCATGAACCGCAACGACTTCCGCAACGTCTACATCAACGTGTCGCCGAACGTCACCGACGTCGTCGAAGGCTCGAAGCAGCCGATGCAGTACCTCTACTCCACTGTGGAGGGTGGCGGCCGCACGGTCTCGCTCGGTGACGCCGAGGAGGATCTGGGCGTCGACGGGCACGCGCAACTGCAGCGGCTCGCCATCGTCGGCCGGTTGCTCCAGTCGCACTTCTCGCCGGACTACACGTTCGACTCGCCGGTCGACATCGAGTGGCTCGCCACCGACGAGGTCCTGTACGTCCTGCAGCTGCGGCCGTACTCGATCTGATGCTGGGACTTCGCGTACCGGCGACTCCGGATGTGGCGCGGGCCGTCCGCCTGACCTACGGCTTCCAGTTCTTCTTCGGGCTGCTGCTGTGGATCCCGATCTTCTACGAGTACCAGAAGCAGCTCGGGCTGAGCGACGCCGAGATCTTCGGCATCCAGTCGATCTACTACATCGCGTTCTGCCTGATGGAGATCCCGACCGGGATGGTCGCGGACCGCTTCGACTACCGCACGTCGTTGTGGCTCGGTGCGAGCGTGCTGGTCTTCGCGAACTTGGTGCCGGTGTTCGCCGGCAACTACACCGGGTTCCTGATCCACTTCCTGCTGATCGCGCTGGCCAGGTCGTTGATCTCGGGCGCGCAGAGCGCCTACCTGTACGAGTACCTCAACGCGCACAACGCCGGGCACCTCTACCTCAAGGTCGAGGGCGTCGGGCGGTCGTACAGCCTGGTCGGCAAGATCGTGTACTGGCCGGTGATCGGCTTGCTGATGCAGTGGAACATGCCGTCGCCGTACTGGCTCACCGCGATCAACGCCGCGATCGCCGTTGTCCTGGCTCTCAGGCTCCCGCCGATTCCGGGGTGGGAACGACCGGAGGGCAAGACGTCCAAGCT
Organism: Lentzea miocenica; assembly: GCF_033949945.1. Taxonomy (NCBI): domain Bacteria; kingdom Bacillati; phylum Actinomycetota; class Actinomycetes; order Pseudonocardiales; family Pseudonocardiaceae; genus Lentzea; species Lentzea miocenica. Next base: position 204,829 of record NZ_JAXAVW010000003.1, on the reverse strand, counting down.
GCTCGCGGGTGTCGGTGGCGCGTTCGGCTCACTCAGAACCTCGCGCTGGCTGCTCCTGCTGATGGTCCAGGGCATCGCGATGTTCACGCTGGTGCGGATCCTGCAGGTGAACCTGTTCCAGCCGGTGCTCGAGTCGAAGAACGTCTCGGTCAACTGGTACGGCTCGGTCCTCGCCGCGATGACGATCTTCGAGGCCGTCGCCGCGGCACGACCGCACTGGTTGTCGAAGAAGATCGGGCCGGCGAAGTCGGTGTTCCTGCTGACCGTCGTGATGGCGTTGGCGATCGGCTTCATCGTGCCGTCCGGTGGCATCGTGACGATCGTGTTGCTGTGCCTGTTCTCCGTCACGGCGGGCATGAGCTTCCCCATCCAGAAGAAGCTGCTCAACGACGCGATCCCGGACTCCCGTTACCGCGCGACGCTTCTCTCGATGGAGTCCATCATGGACCGTGCCGTGTGCGCGGTCGTCGCGGTCGCGCTCGGCGCCTACCTCGCGGGCGGGCGGCTCAACGAGTTCCTGGTGCTGTCGTCCGTCGTCACCGTGATCCTGATGGCGTTGCTGGCGGGCCTGTTGATCGTCGTCAGGACCACAAGGCGGCGACGAGCTCAGCTCGTCCCGTGATGCCGAGCTTGCGGTAGGCGCTCGACAGGTGCAGCTCCACCGTGCGGCGGGTCAGGTGCAGGGTCTCGGCGATCTGCCGGTTCGTCAGACCCTGCGCCGCCATCCGCGCGACCCTGTTCTCCTGCTTGGTCAGGCCCTGCACCTGGTCGTCCCCGTCACGGACCTCGTCGCCGGCGAGCTTGGCCAGCGGGTGCGCGCTGAGGCGGCGGGCCAGTTCGTACGCCTGGCGCAGGTGCGGGGCGGCCGCCTCCATGCGGCCCTTGCGGCGCAGGTGGTGGCCGAGCCAGTACGTCGACTGGGCGTGCAGCAGGCGGTGCGGTGACGAGGCGAGAACCTGTTCCGCTTCAACGAGGACATCGACGTCGTCGGTGCTGATGCCCACGCTCATCAACGCGGTTCCCACGACACGGGTGGAACCCCACCTCTTGGCCAGGTCGAGTTCCTCGTGCGCGAGCCGGGCCGCGTCATCTCGGTTGCCCAACGCCAGATACGCGCGCACCGCGTGGTGCCGCCACGCGACCAAGGCTGGGTTGGGCATCTCGCGTGCGGCGAGCCGCCGGCCTGCTTCGAGCAGGTCCTCGAGCGCGCCCTCCGCGTGACACGACGCGAGCTTGAGCCGGCCGCGGGCGTAGACGAGGTTGATGTGCTGCAACAGATCGCCGTCTTCGGCGACCAGCGGGGCGGCCTCGTCGAACTGCCCCATCTCGACGCACACCTCTGCCAGTTTCGCGGTGGCCAGCAGGACCGCGGGGCAGTCGAGGTTGCCGGTCGAGACCGGTGGCGTCAGGAACGTGTAGGCGCGCGCGAGGTCACCGCTGTTGTGGAAGGCGGTGGCGCGGGCGATCATGCTGAGCATGCCGCGGCGCAGGTGCGGGTCGTACGAGACCGGCGCGGTGCTGTGCGAGAGCCAGAACTTGTTGGTGTGCTCGGGATCGTCGCCGAGCACCGGCACCAGGAACGTGAACAGGTAGGGCTCGCCGAAGACGTCGACCCACTCGCCGTCGAGCGCCTCCAGCGTGTGCCGGACGGCTTCGGCTGACGAGTCGCCGCTGCGGGCGTTGCCGACCGCGAGCAACGCCGACCGCGCGCGCTTGAGGCTCGGGTCCCGCGGAACGTCGCCGACGAGGTCGTCGAAGTACTTGCCCGCGCAGTTCGCCATCCGCGCGTCGCGGTTGGCAGCGAGCAGGTAGGTGGTGCAGACGAGGTTCCAGACCAGGTCACGGTCCTCCGGCAGCAGCCGGGCGATGACCATGATCGCCAGCGAGACCGCGAAGTGGGCGTCCGAGCCCGTGCACATGCGCTGGATCAACGACAGCGCGACGTTCGCGGCGAGGCGCGGGTCCTCGCACTGGACCAGCGCGTCGCGGACGCGGTCACGGCCGAGTGCGTTGTCCTTCAGGTGTTCCGCGTGACCCAGTTCGACCTCGATCGACAGCCGGTCCTCGTCGGACAGGTGCTCGTCGAGCGCCCGTTCCAGGTGCTCGACGCCGCCGACCTCCCGCAACAGGTCGACAGACCACGGCAAGCGGACCGATCTGGCTTTCAGCACGTGCTCGGCGACGCGTTCGTCGGGGGCGTCCGACTCGAACAGCAGCCAGGCGGCGCGGGCGTGCGCGGCGGACCGGACCGCGACCGGCATGTCGGCGAGGATGCTGTTGCGCACGAACGGATGCCGGAACGTCAGCGGGTCGGTGTCGGCGAGCACGCCGAGACGGACGAGCGTGTCGACGGCGGGCAACGCGTCGAAGCCGGTGAGCGCGGACAGCAGTTCGAGGCCGGCGTCACCGTCCAGCACGGCGGCGGACCGGGCGACCTCGGCGGCGCCGGTGTACTCGCGCAACCGCATGCCGATCATCTCGCCGACCGCGGCCGAGCCCTCGCCTTCCTCGCGCAGCAAGGCTTGCAGCAGGTAGGGGTTGCCGCCGGTGAGCTCGTGGCAGCGCTTCGCGTCCCGGTCGGGGAAGTTCTCGACGAGGCGTTCAACGGCCGTGACGTCGAGACCGTCGAGATCGATGCGGTGCGGGTGGCCGCCGGCGATCTCGGGCAGCGTCACCTCGTCCGTGGACAGGTAGCCCTGCGACGCGCCGAACGCGATGACGACCGGCATGTGCTGCAACCGTGGACGCAGGTAGGCGAGCGCGCGCTTGGAGAAGGTGTCGGCGACGTGCACGTCGTCGATGACCATCAGGATCGGCGCCTTGCGGGCGGAGTTCGCGGCGCGCGTGTAGAGCTCTTCGAGGTCGTGTTCGTTCGCGAGGCACGGCGCGAGCTGGCGGACCACCGCGCCTGGCAGGTGGCTCTCCAGCCGTGCGCTCTTGGCCAGGCGGACCGTGAAGCCGCGCTCACGGGCCTCGGCGGTGAAGGCCTCGAGCAGCGCCGACTTGCCGATGCCGAAGCCTCCGGTGACGACCACGCACGAGCCCGATCCGAGCACCGCGTCGTCGAGCAAACGTCCGAGAGCCGCGAGTTCCGCGTCCCGGCCGAGCAGTGGAGATGTCACCTCTGTCTACCCCTTGACTTCGGTACCGAGAGGACCGCAGGTCGAAGGTTTCGGTGTTCCTTCGGTGAGGACCGTAGAGACCTGCGCTTCGTCGTCGGGCAAACTTACCCACAGGTAACGGTTAACGGAACTGTGAGCTGTGCGGGAGCGAGCGATGATCTGGGCCAGGCTGGTGAGCGGATGGCTCCGCCTCGCCTGCGCGCTCGCGGACACGCTAACTGGCACGATCACCGCCACAGTCAGCGGGTCAGATCTGCCAGAACAGCGGAAACGGCTCGCCGCGAGCGGGCTCCGCACGCGTGAGGTTGCCGATCTCGACCGGGTCGTCGAGGTCGGAGGACCACGACTCGGCGACCGACAGCACCGCGGCCACGGCCACCACCACGCCCGCCGCCACCACCAGGATGCTGCGGGTGAGGCGACAGGGCGGATGCCCCACGGGCCGGCTGACGGCCTGACGCAGCACCGGCGCGAACATGCCGAAGTCGGCCGCGTCGCGCTGGCAGCTCTCGCACCCGGCTAGGTGCCGGGAGAAGATCACGTGCTGCGCGGGGTCGAGGACTCCGAGCACATACGCCGCGACATCACCGCACGGCCCTTCCGGGCTCGTGCGGTTTTCGTCGTCTGCCGCATCTCCGTCTACTGGGTCTACGTCCTCGTGATGTGGTTGACGAGTCACCATCACGCTAGCTCCTGTCCTGCAGCGCCCGGCGGATCGTGTGCATCGCCTTGTACAGCCGGGACTTGACGGTTCCTTCCGGGACTCCCAGAACGATCGCGGCCTCCTTCACTGTTCGTCCCAAGACATACGTTTCGTAGATAGCTGAACGGTGTTCATCACTCAATTGGCGTACTACGTCGGTAATGACCATCACCGAAAGTGTCTGTTCGGTGTCGTCCGGAGATTCAGCGATGTCCGGGCGAAGCAATTCCACTTCTTGCGGACGCGCCTGACGACTGCGCCATCCGTCGATCACAATGCGACGAGCCACAGTACAAAGCCAACCGCGCAACATCCCCGGTTCACGAACGAGATGTTCGGAGTTCTGCCAAGCCCTGATCAACGTCTCCTGAACAACGTCTTCCGTCCACTGACGGTCGTAGTTGGTCAGGCACAGGACCTGCGAGAACAACATCCGCTGGAACTGCCCGTAGAGCAGCGTGAGCAATTCCTCGTCCTGATGGGCTTGTGCGACCTTGCCCTGATCAGCCATGAAGCTTGCGACCTCCCCAGATATCGGCGACGTGTTCGCTTCGGGCGGCGGACCTAGCGACTCGGTGGCCGAGTGTGGAATCCACCGGATACTACATCGGGAACGCGAAAACCTCTCGGGTACGTAAATTCAGTCCAAATGGTTCGGCCGGACTGCTGTGATCCACGTCACATAAGCATTTGCGCATGTCCGGTGAACTACCAGCCGACCTGCGCGTATCACCTTCGAAGGCAGCTCGATCGCGGGGAGGAACGGGCACTATGCGTTACCGGCCGGGCACGCTGGGGCAGCACGCAGCGCTGTTTACCGCCCTATCTGTCGTATTTCTCGGGGCCCTTGTGGGAGCGGTCCCGGCAAACGCGCAGTCCACTGAAGTACAGCCGTCGGACCGCTCTTTCATGGTATCTCTGCGCCAAGCAAACTCTTGGTTGGTACCTGTGAGCAAAGACGCTCCGGCGCGCACGACGAATGCGGGGATCAGCAACGCAGGACGAGACATCTTCGAAGGCCACACACGACTCGACGTCGATCTTCTGAAATTCGCCACCGATCTCGGCGTGGTACTGCCGAACGACGTGAGCAGTGAACACCAGTCACTCATCAACGAGATGGCGGAACGCACTGGAGACAACCATGATCGCGCCTACGCGACGATCGTCCGGCAGGCCCAGGGCGGGCTTCTGGTAATGGCCACGCAAGCGCGGGCCACGACCCAGAACACCACAATCCGCACGCTCGCCCACCAGACCCTGCAAATGCTCATCCGCACGATGACGGTCCTCGAGAACACGGGACTGGTGGACCCGTCCGCACTCGAATTGGTGACGGCCAAGGCACAGGTGAACGCGGTCCGCGTCATCGGCCAGAACGTGGAACCGTCGGACCGGGAATTGCTCGTTCTGCTCACCCAGCACACGCTTTGGCAGAAACCGGCCAGCAGGGAGAGCTCCGATCGGGCACGGGACGCGAAGGTCCGCAAGGTCGCGGGCCAGCTCGCCGCCGAGCACAGCCAGCTCACCGCAGCGGTCGCCGATGCGGCCAAGCAGATCGGGGTGGACCTTCCGTCCGAACCGACGACCGAGCAGAAGTCGTGGGCGACCGCCATCTCGGCCAGCTCGGGCGAGGAGCTCGACCGCATGTACGCGAACCTGTCCCGAGCGGCCGACGGCTCGCTCATCGTCCAGGTCGCCCAGGCCCGCGCGACGACCAAGAACCTCCCCGCCCGTGTCGCCGCGCAGACCGGCCTGACCTTCCTGCTCAAGCACATGCTGCTGCTGGAAGGCACCGGCCTGGTCAAGTCGAACTCGCTGCAGATGACCGACCCGGCCATCGCCCAGACGAAGGCCAACACCAGCCCGCCACCCCAACCCGACGACTCGTCCACGAGCATCGGCTTCCTCACCGGGATCGCCGTCCTGGTCGTCGCCGGCGCCGGCACGCTCTGGCTGGTCCGCGCCGTCGGCCACCACGGCGAGCACCGCCGCTAGACCCACCGGTACATCGGCTGTCGCCCTCGCCAACCGATGTGTCACCGCCCGCCTCAGGCCTTGGCAATGAGTCTTTTGACGACGTCGTCAAAAGACTCATTGCCAAGGCCGAGGTCAGCGGGTTGCTGGGTTGACATAATCAACGTCGAAGGCGAAACGTGCCGAGCACCTCGATGTTGGGACGTCCACCGGTGCCACCGCCGTTGCCGGTGTCGCGGACGACCGCGACATGGTCGGCTTCAGGCGGTACGGGCACCACGACGGTGAGGACGCGTGGGGTGTCCGAGCTGGTATGTGGATCTTGGGGGAAGGTTTCGACGGTGCTGCCGAGGCCCGTCCGCACCGGCACGCGGCTCACGGTCTGGCCGTCGCGGTCGCGGACCTCGACGTAGTCGCCGGCCTGCTGGGCGCCGAAAATGCCGACGGTGACGTTCACCGGGTGCTGCTCCAGCAGCCGGACGCCGTCCGCGGTGAACTCGAAGATCATGCGCACGGACCTGGCCGGCGGGGCGTCGGTCATGGCGAGCTCCTCCAAGGGGTGGGCAGGGCCCTTGTAGGAGGCATCGGCCGCGGGGCTAAGTACGTGTCGACGTTTGTGCTGTGTCCACCCGTTCGACGGCATGCGCCTCGGTGACGTCGACCGTCTCCCACTTGTCGACGAGCCGGTCGATCACCGCGGCCGGGACCGGTTCCGGACGGGCGCGGTTGCGGGAGTGGATCACGTTCCTCGGTGCTTCGAGCCCGACCAGGGTGACGCGGGCGCGGTAGTCCGCGGCGAGTCCGATGCACCGCTCACGCAGCTGCCGGGAGATGTTGGTCGCGTTCCAGACGAACCGCTCCCCGGCACGAAGCAACGTCCGCGCCTCCTCGAACGCCGCGGCCGCCACCGCGCGTTGGTCGCCGTCGGGGGCGATGCCGAGCCGGGAGCGCACGGAGTCGAGGCTCACCACGGGCCAGCCCGGCCGATGAGTGGCGATCCAGTGGTCCTTGCCGACACCCGGCAGGCCGGACAGCACCGTCACCTCGACGCGAGTGTCGTCGTAGGCGGCGTAGTCCGGGTCGCGGCCCGGTGTGCGGAAGTACTGGAACCGGGCGTGGTCGGACGCGAAGGCGCGCGGGCGGTCCAGGCAGTCGCGGTCGCGGCAGTACTCCTCGAACAGCGCAATGTTCTCCAGCACCGACTCGGCGTCGCCGCAGATCCGGCCGAGGATGTCGGCGCGGGCGAGCGTCGCCAGGTCGTCGTTGCGCGCGAGCAGGCTCACCCGGAACGCGATGCGGTCGAGATCAGGTCGCTCCAACGCCCAGAACGGCACCTGGTGGTGCCGCACCAGCGCGGCGACGTGCTCGCGCCAGGCGATCGGCCGTCCCATCTCCCACAACACCTTGCGCGCCAGCAGATCACCGGCGCGGGAGTGGCCGTGCGCGGTGATCCGGCCGTCGTCGATCTGCGTGCGGAACGGCTTCGCGACGTCGTGCAGCAGGACCGTGGCGAACAACCGCACGCGGTCCGGTTCCGGGCGGGCACGCCATTCCGGCAGCGACACCAGTGCCTCGCACGCCATGCGGGTGTGTGTGGCGACGTCGCCTTCCGCGTGGTGGATCGGGTCCTGCGGCACGCCTTCCATCGCGCGCACCCAGGCGAACGCCGAACGCACGGCGCCCCAGTCGACAGTCCACTGTGGACCAGTCGGGCAGAGTGACTCAAACACGCGACACCACCCGGTTCGGCAGGATCGGGCGGTCCTGCCAGTGGCTGCCCGAGTCCAGCACGGCCGTGTTGAACGTCGGCCGCACCCACTTGTACCGCTCGACCGTGCGCCCGTCCTCCTCCACCTTGATGTAGAGGCCTTCCATGTGGTCGTCCGAATCCGTTTCCGCGACAACGACTTCCGGATCCTGGCCCGCCACCCGCGCCGCCTCGACCAGCACGTCACGCCAGCCGGGCGTGCGGCACGTGGACGGCCCGATCAGCGCGGTCAGGTCCTTCACCGTGCGCAGCGGTCCCTCGTGCAGCACCGGCACGGGCACCACCGGCGTTCCGGAAAGCAGACGACGACGTTCCGGTGTGGACAGGAAGTCACCGGTCTCCCGGTCGAGCACGTCGAACTCGCAGAAGTGGTGCGGCAGTGCGTCGTAGAACACGGTGTGCTTGGCGTACAACCATTCCCCGTACAGAACAAAGCGCGTGCCGAGCCGCTCCCACAGCACTCCCTGATGCGTCGCGGCCCACGCCTTCAAGGGCGCGAACTGTCGCTCACGGGGTCCGCCGGCCAGGAAATGGCCGCGTGACTGCAACTTCAGCGTCCCGGCCGGGTCGAAGCTGATGCCCGCGTTGGCACCGTCGAGTTTCTCCTCGACGACGAGGTGCCGTCCCGCGATCGCGCGGAACGGCACCTGGTCGAGGTCCTCGTCGCCTGGTTGCAGGCGCGAGCCCTCGAGGTGGGGCGTTCGCGGATACTTGCGCAACATGCCCCGATTTGTAACCCGTCCGAGCGCCCGCTGGCGAACGGTTTACGCCTGACCGACGAACGCTGCCTTGTCGGAGTTGAAGCTCGGCTCGAACACGAGCTGCATCTCACCGGGCTGCGCGCCGACGGAGTACGCGACGTCGTAGGTGTAAGTCTTGCCGGGCAACACCGTCGCTGTGTCGTACGCGCTGCCGCAGCCGCCACCGTTGTCGAAGATCCGTTCAGCCTTCTGCCCGTTGAACTGCGCGTCGTTGCCCAGCGACAGCAGCGCGGTCTCGAACGCGGCGCTCGTCCCGTTGGTGATGGTGACCTGGAACTTCACCGCTCGCGCGATGTTCGACGGGGACGCGTACTGGCCGGGCGAGCACGCGACGGGCGCGGCGACGTCGACCGAGAGGCCGTTCTCCCACGTGTACCGCTTGCCCCAGGTCGGAGGTTCGATGAGGGCGTCCTGCTTCGGGGTCTCGCCCCCGACGCCGACCTGTCCCTGGTTCGTGCCGCCGTCGAGGATCTTGTCGAGCTCTTTGACCGCGGACTGTTGTGCCACCACGGTGAAAACGATCGCTGTGACACAAAGGCCGGCGCCGATGGTCGCCAGGATCTTGCGCGTGCCGAACAACGCGATGATGCCGAGCACGAGCCCGACGAACGCGGCGATCGCGGTGAGGTTGTTGAAGATGATGATCGGCGAGCCGACGACACCGACGATCCCGAGGATCAACGCGGTCCAGGCGAGCGCACCGAACCTCGCGGGCTTCTGCGGTGCGACCGGTGGCGGGGCGTAGGCGGGCTGCGTCGGGTAGGTCATCACGGCTCCTGGCGGTTGCGATGTGTGATCACGACGTCGATCGGTCCACGGCACCCGTTAGCCCTGGGCCGCAGCGTCACTCGATCGAGTTACGAGGGGCCAGTCAGCCGACTCCCGTCGGTAGCGAGACGGATACGATCCGTACAGGCTTGGCGTTGGATGCCATCCCTGAAAGGAACCCTGCACATGGCACGACGATTCGCGGGATCCCTGCTCGCGGCGATCGCGGTACTCGGTGTGACAACGGCACCCGCCCAGGCGGCCGTCGACTTCACCGGCACCGTGAAACTCGACAACTGTTCCGGTTCGCTGGTCCGCCTGCCTGGATCAGCGCCCGCGGACAAGGCGCTCGTTCTCACGAACGGGCACTGCGTCGAGCTCATGAAGGCGGGCCAGGTGTACGTCGACAAGACGCCGCCGCAGCCGCGCACCTTCAAGCTGCTCAACAGCTCCGGCGCGGAGATCGGGACGCTGAGCAGCACCAAGATCGTCTACGCGACGATGACCGGCACTGACGCCGCGTTCTACCAGCTCAACACGACCTACGGGCAGATCCAGCAGCAGTACCGCATCCCCGCGCTGGAGCTGTCAGCCTCGCATCCCGTTGCCAAGACGGACATCAGGGTCGTCTCGGGCTACTGGAAGAAGATCTACTCCTGCCAGGTCGACGGCTTCGTGCACCAGCTCAAGGAAGCCGGCTGGACCTGGCGCGACTCGCTGCGCTACACGTCGTCGTGCAACACCATCGGCGGCACCTCGGGCTCGCCGATCATCGACAACACGAGCGGCAAGGTCGTCGGCGTCAACAACACCGGCAACGAGAGCGGCGGCCGCTGCACGATGAACAACCCGTGCGAGGTCGACGCCGCGGGCAAGGTCACCGTCCGCAAGGGCATCAACTACGGCCAGCAGACGTTCGGCTTCGTCTCCTGCTTCGGTCCCGGCACGACGCTCAACCTGTCGCTGCCCGGCTGCAAGGTCGCCAAGCCGTAGCTTCTCCGGACATGGCGAAAGCCGGGGCGCCCCTGCCGCCCCGGCTTTCCGCTTCTACTAACGCGCCGCGCGCACGATCAGGTCGGCGACGGTTTGCGGCTGGGACACGGCCACCGAGTGCGAGGCGTCGCGGACCTCGACGACGGCACGGGCGTGGGCGCGCTCGGCCATCCACTTCTGCGCCGCGATCGGGATGTTTTTGTCCTTGCCCGCCACGACGAAGTACGACGGGATGGAGTGCCACGCGGGCTCGCCGGCCTTCTCGGTCAGCGCGGTGTCGTTGATCGGCCGCTGCGTCGCCGCCGCCAGCGCCGCGTCCTTGCGGGACACGTCGGCCGCGAACTGCTGCCAGTACTTGTCCTGCTGGATCGTCAGGTCCTTGCTGCCGTCACCGATGTCGATGACCGACAGCGTGTCGCCGAGTGTGCTGCCGGGGAACTTGTTCGACAGTTCCAGCGCGCTCTCGCCCTTCTCCGGCGCGAACGCCGCGACGTAGACCAGCGCCTTCACGTTCGGGTTGCCGAGCGCGGCCTGCGACTGGACCATGCCGCCGTAGGAGTGTCCGGCGAGGACGATCGGCCCCTCGATCGACGCGAGGACCTTGCGCAGGTAGTTCGCGTCACCGGTGACCGACCTCAGCGGGTTCGCCACCGCGACGACCGGGAATCCCTTGCGCTGCAGGCGTTCCACGACACCGTTCCAGCTGGCTCCGTCGGCGAACGCGCCGTGCACCAGCACGATGGTCGGCTTCTTGGCGCCGGACTTCTCGGTCTCGTCCGCGGCACCGGCACTCGACGGAACGACAGCAGCCAGGGCCAGCAGGGTTCCAAGAACGGCGAACACCTTACGAACTCGCATCGGTCTCTCACTCTCTCGTCGGCACCTTGGCGGTGGTGCATCGCGCTCGATTAGGTCGTGCACGATGTAAGTTACCCGACGAGTTACCTCGTGCGCGATGTGTTTCAGCTCACGAGCGCTCGGCGCCGTGCTTGACCCGGTTCAGCGCCTTGCGGAGAACGGTGATCTCCTCGAGTGTCATGCCGAGCGCCTTGCCGAGCTGGTTGAACATCTCGGCGCCGATCCACTGCAGGTCACGGCCCTTGTCCGTGAGCTGGACGAGCACCGAACGCTCGTCGTCGGGATGCGTGACGCGGACCAGCAGGCCGCTCTTCTCCAGCCGTTTGATCAGCGGAGACAGCGTGCTGTACTCGAGGTCGAGTTCGTGGACGAGCTCCCGGATCGGCCTCGAATCCCGCTCCCACAGCAGGAGCATCACCAGGAACTGCGGGTAGGTGATGCCCGCCTTGTCCAGGATCGGGCGGTAGAAGCCGGTGACCGCTCGCGACGTCGTGTAGAGGTCGAAGCAGAGCAGGTCGGAGACCGTGGGAGTCACGGCGGACGGCGCGTCGGGAGTGGTGCTCACAACTTTCAGGTTACTCGGGGCGGACCGGTCAGGCGGCGAGGTCGGGCAAGCGAGCCTGCCCGCCCTACGACCAGGGCTCGTCCAGAGCCGACGCCTCAGCGCCGGCCGAACGCAACTCGTCGCGCACCACGCGGTACGCGAGCCCTTCCGCGTAACCCTTGCGCGCCAACGCCCCCACGAGGCGGCGGATCTTCGCCGTCTCGTCCACGCCGGACATCGTGCGCAGCCGTTTGCGGACCAGCTCGCGCGCCTTCTCCTCCTCGGCCTCGCCGTCGACCGCGGCGACCGCTTCGGCCACCACCTCGTCGGCGACACCCTTGCGGCGCAACTCCATGGCCAGGGCGCGGCGGCCCAGGCCGTTGTGGTTGTGCCGGGAGCGCACCCACATCTCGGCGAACTCCGCGTCGTCGATCAGGCCGGCGCGGTCGAACTTGCCGAGCACCACCTCGGCGGCGCCAGGGCTGATTCCCTTGCGCAGCAAGGCGTCGTGCAGCTCTTGCCGGGAACGGGCGCGAGCGGTGAGCAGCGCGTAGCAGATGTCCCGTGCTTTGCGCTGCCCCTCAGCCTCGTCCAACCTTCACAGCCCCTAGAACTCGACGGGCGCGGGGACCGTCTCGTCGGCGTCGAGGGTGGCACCGATGCCGAGCTTGTCCTTGATGCGCTTCTCGACCTCGTTCGCGATGTCCGGGTTGTCCAGCAGGAACTTGCGGGCGTTCTCCTTGCCCTGGCCCAGCTGGTCGCCCTCGTAGGTGTACCAGGCGCCGGACTTGCGCAGGATGCCCTGGTCGACACCCATGTCGATGAGCGAGCCCTCGCGGCTGATGCCCTTGCCGTAGAGGATGTCGAACTCGGCCTGCTTGAACGGCGGCGCGACCTTGTTCTTCACGACCTTGACCCTGGTGCGGTTGCCGACGGGCTCGCCGCCGTCCTTCAGGGTCTCGATGCGGCGCACGTCCAGACGCACGGAGGCGTAGAACTTCAGCGCCTTACCGCCGGTCGTGGTCTCCGGGGAGCCGAACATCACGCCGATCTTCTCGCGCAGCTGGTTGATGAAGATCGCGGTGGTGTTGGAGTTGCTGAGCGCACCCGTGATCTTGCGCAGCGCCTGGCTCATCAGGCGGGCCTGCAGACCGACGTGGTTGTCGCCCATCTCGCCCTCGATCTCGGCGCGCGGCACGAGGGCGGCGACCGAGTCGATGACCAGGATGTCGAGCGCGCCGGAGCGGACCAGCATGTCCGCGATCTCGAGCGCCTGCTCACCGGTGTCGGGCTGGGAGACCAGCAGCGCGTCGGTGTCGACGCCCAGCTTCTTCGCGTACTCGGGGTCGAGCGCGTGCTCCGCGTCGATGAACGCCGCGATGCCGCCGGCCTTCTGCGCGTTCGCCACGGCGTGCAGCGCCACGGTCGTCTTACCCGACGACTCCGGACCGTAGATCTCGACGACCCGGCCACGCGGCAGGCCACCGATGCCGAGCGCCACGTCCAGCGCGATCGCGCCGGTCGGGATGACGGCGATCGGCGCACGGCCCTCTTCGCCGAGGCGCATCACGGAGCCCTTGCCGAACTGCTTGTCGATCTGCGCCAGGGCCAGCTCGAGCGCCTTGTCCCGATCGGGTGCTGCGGGTGCCATGTTGGGTCCACCTTTTGTCGTCTGCCGTTGCTTCGTCATGTTGGACCTGACGCTACTGGCGGGGTCTGACAATTTTGCGAAGCCGGGGGTCGGGGCCACTGTAGCCGAACACGTGTTCGAGCACACGTGACACTCCGAACCGCCGGATCAACGCCGATTTTCGGGAATCTCGAACGCGTCGCAGACCGCGATCCAGACCTCCTTGGCGCCGAGCCCCGCTTCCAGCGCCTCGTCGGCGGTGCGCCCTCCCAGTGACGACAGCACGTGGTCGTGGGCGATCATCTCGGCCCTGACCTGGCCGAACTCCCCGGCCATGAGTTTGCGGAACATGGTGATGCGCACCCGCAGACCCTAACGAACGGGCCTGCGCAGTGATGCGAAGAGGCACACGACCAGCAGCGGCAGCGCCGTGAACCCGACGATCAGCCCGAGCGCCGCGTACGACCAGGCCGTCACGACGATCCCGGCCACCGCGCCACCAACGGCCCCGCCGACGTTCATCACCAGATCGGACAGGCCCTGCGCGGCGGGCCGGTCCTCCACCCGCACGGACTCCGTCAGCAGCGCGGACCCCGACACGAGCCCCGCCGACCAGCCGAACCCGAGCAGCGCCAGACCCGCGGCGAGCTGTGGAGCGTCGTGCGACGGCGCCATCCCCGCGACCCCGGACGCCGCCACCACCAGCGACGCGCCGATCGCGAGCACCGGCACGCGGCCCAGCCGGTCCGCCATCCACCCGAACAACGGGCTGGCGGCGTACATCGCGGCGACGTGCAGGCTGATCACCACGCCGACCACGCGCAACGACGACCCGGCGTGGTTCATGTGCACCGGCGTCATCGACATCAGCCCGACCATCGCGGTGTGGCACAACATCACACCAACGAGTGCGAGCCGGGCCATCGATCCGAGTGATCCCCAGATCTTCAGAGCACCGGGAGTCGCGCTGGAACCGCCGGCGCAGTGCGCGGGTTCGACCGGCCGGGTGCTTCTCACGACGACCAGCGGGTCCGGTCGCAGCCCGAACTGGATGACCAGCACGGCGGCCACGAGCACCACGGTCGCCAGCAGGAACGGTCCCACCCCCACCGGCATGCCCAGCCAGGCCGCCAGTCGTCCGGCGGGATCGGCGAGGTTGGGGCCGATGATCGCGCCGATCATGGCCGCCCACACCACGCGCGACAGCTCCCGCGCACGACGTTGGGGATCAGCCAGATCCGTTGCGGCGTAACGAGCCGCGTAGTTCGCGCTGGACGCCCCTCCGAACAGGAGGAGCCCTGCCAGCAGCACCTGCCACCAGCCGAGGCCCACGGCGACGGCGGCGACCAGCGCACCGAGCGCGCCCATGCCGTAGCCGAGGATGAGAGCGGGGCGACGCCCACGGCGTTGCGCGAGACGTGCACCGGGCAACGCGAGCACCGCGGCACCGGCGACGGCCGCCGTCTGCGCGAGTCCGCCGACGGCCTCGGACCCGGACAGCGACGCGGCGATCAGCGTGCTGAACGCGAGGCCGATCGTCACGGCCGCCGACCCCAGGATCTGGGTGCCGGTCAGCACGCGGACGACCTTGCGCTGCACGCGTTCGACCTGCGGCGCGACGGTCACCATGATCGCGATGGTGGCATGCCCGGACGGCGTGCCGACAGGTCCATCAGGGGCGGTTACTCCCCCGGTTGCACGGCCTTCTCGAAGAAGTCGGCCATTTCGTCCGCCTTGAGCTCGTCCGCGTTCTCCTCGGCGTTCTTCGTGAGGATGCCGAACATGGGGCGTCCCTTGGCGGTGAACACCAGCACGCCGGTGCCGCTCGAGGTCGCCGCGCGGTAGTCGCCCTCCAGGCCGTTGCCGGTCCAGTCGGCCTCGACGCGGTCGGTCTGGAACGACTTCGAGATGGCGGCGGCGTTGTTCTCGGCGCCGGTGACGCTGTCGGTGAGGATGTACTGGACCGAGTAGCCGTCGCGGACGCTGCAGCTGACGACCGTGCCCTTGATCTCCTCCATGCCGGTGATCTGCGCGGAGTCGGCCTTCTCGCAGCCACCGCCGTCCGGCACGTGGCCCGCGAGCTGGCGCAGGCACTTGGTGAAGCCCTGGCCGTCCTGGGAGGTGTCGTCCTTGCACTCGTCCGCGCTGGGCAGGTCCGGGCCGGACAACGCGAAGACCGTGCCGATGACGCCCGCCAGCACGAGGACCGCGGCACCGACGGCGAAGAGGACCTTCTTGTTGTCCTTCTTCTTCGGCGCCTGCTGCTGCGGGAAGTTCATCGGGTAGCTGCCGCTGACGTTCGGGTTCACCTGGTAGGGCCCGGTCACGGGGTAGCTGCCGCTGGCGGAGTACGGCCCGCTCACGTTCGGGTTCGGGTACGAGCCGCTGATCACCGGGTTCGGCCCGCTGACGTTCGGGTTCACCGGGTGCGGGCCGCTCACGGCGGGGCTGACCGGCGCGGTCACGACGGTGGGCGGTTCGACGAACTTGGGCTTGTCGTCCTCGGGCTTGAGCGTGATCATCGCCCGGTCCACGACCTGCGCACCGGACGCGACGATCGTCTCCGGGTGGTCGGGGTTGGTCGGGACGATGCCGACCTTCTCCGCGATGACCTGCGCGACCAGCGGCATCCGGCAGGAGCCGCCGACGAGGTAGACGTGCTCTGGCGTGACACCGGCCTTGCGGACCGTGGAGATGAGGAGCTCGGTGGTACGGATCAGGCTCGGCCTGATCAACGCCTCCAGCTCGGCGCGCGTGACGACGACCTTCTCGAACGGCTCCGGCATCAGCACCTCGACCTGAGGCAGCTCGGAGAGGTCCTCCTTCGCGAGGCGCAGCTCCTCGCGCAGGCCGAGACGGGCGCGGTGGTCGTCGACGGTGGTCGGGCGCAGCAACCGCTGCCAGCCGGCCGGGTCCTTGTGCGAGACCGTGCGGCCGATGTGCTCGAGCAGCGCCTGGTCGATGTCGAGACCGCCGACGTCGCCGAGGCTGCCGTCGGCGAGGATGCGGTGCTCGGAGTCGAGCATCGAGACGTCGAACGTGTCGGCGCCGAAGTCGTAGACCGCGAGGGGGCGGCCGCCGCCGAGCGAGGCCACCGCGATGGCCTCGGGGACGGGCACCAGTTCACCGGTCATGCCCGCGAGCCTGGCCGAGGACAGCAGCTTGTTCCGCCTGCTCGGGCCCCATTCGGCGGGGTGCGTCAGGCGGATCTCGTCGAGCGGGGTGTCACCGAGCAACGGCGCGACGGCTTCCATCACGCGCGCGTAGATCGCCGCGAGCGCGTCGTTGACCGGCAGGTTCCGCTCGCCGAGCTTGAGCGTCGCCTTGTCGATGTGGCGCTTCGGGTTCGCCTCGTAGCGCGACGGGTCCTGGCGCGAGCGCCGTTCCGCTTCTCTGCCGACGTGCAGGGTGCCGTCCTCGTCGAGGTAGACGGACGAGGGCATCGTGGGCCCGCCGTCCACATCCACCACGCCGTGGTCGGACAGCACCGCAACCGTGTTGGCGGTGCCCAGGTCGACGGACAGGACGCGCACCGTGCTCCCCTCGAAGGACGTACTGGCGGTGATCGTGCCACAGCGGCCTTCGGCGGGTGCCCGGACCTGCGCAATCAGAAATTGTCAGACCCCGGCGTCATGATGGTCGCCATGGACGTGATGAAGGCATTCTCACCGGCGACCAGGCAGTGGTTCGCCGGGGCCTTCGCCGCGCCAACCCAGGCGCAGACAGGTGCGTGGGCGGCCGCGGCGGCGGGCGAGCACGCGCTGGTCATCGCCCCGACGGGGTCGGGCAAGACGCTGGCCGCGTTCCTGTGGGCGCTGGACCGGCTGGCTTCCGCCGGAACCCCGCCGGAGCCGAAACGGCGGTGCCGGGTCCTTTACGTCTCGCCGTTGAAAGCGCTGGCGGTGGACGTCGAGCGGAATCTGCGCGCGCCGCTGACCGGTATCCGGCAGGCGGCGCAGCGGCTGGGGCTGGCCGAACCGTCGATCACGGTGGGCATGAGGACCGGTGACACCTCGCCGGAGGAACGGCGGGCGTTCGGACGCACTCCCCCGGACGTGCTGGTGACGACACCGGAGTCGTTGTTCCTGCTGCTCACCTCGTCGGCGCGCGAGTCGTTGCGCGGCGTGGAGACCGTGATCATCGACGAGGTGCACGCGGTCGCCGGTACCAAACGCGGCGCGCACCTGGCGTTGTCGCTGGAACGGCTGGACGCGCTGCTCGAACGGCCGGCGCAGCGGATCGGGCTGTCGGCGACCGTGCGGCCGGTCGAGGAGATCAGCACGTTCCTCTCCGGCGGCCGGCCGGTGAAGGTCGTGCAGCCGAAGACCCCCAAGACCATCCAGGTCGAGGTGGAGGTGCCGGTCGAGGACATGTCGGTGCTCGGCCAGCCGACGGGTGAGGTGTCGGGATCGGCGGCCGGAGCCGAGCAGCGCACCTCCATCTGGCCGTCGGTCGAGGCACGCGTGCTCGAACTGGTGCGGGCCCACCAGTCGACGATCGTGTTCTCGAACTCGCGGCGGCTCGCGGAACGGCTGACCGCGCGCCTGAACGAACTCGCCGAGGAAGCGACCGAGCTGGAGTCCTTCCCGGCCGAGGCGATCGGCCAGTCGGGCCTGACCGTGCAGAAGACCGCTTCCGTGGCTCGTGCGCACCACGGGTCGATGTCGCGTGAGCAGCGCACGGCCGTGGAAGAGGATCTGAAGTCCGGGCGGCTTCCCTGCGTGGTGGCGACGTCGTCGTTGGAGCTAGGCATCGACATGGGCGCGGTCGACCTGGTGGTGCAGGTGGAGGCGCCACCGTCGGTCGCCTCCGGTCTGCAACGCGTCGGCCGCGCCGGGCACCAGGTGGGCGCGGTGTCGCGGGGCGTGATGTTCCCGAAGTTCCGCGGTGACCTCGTGTCGTGCGCGGTGGTGGCGGAACGGATGCGGGACGGCGCGATCGAGGCCGTGCGGTTCCCGCGCAACCCGCTGGACGTGCTGGCACAGCACGTCGTCGCGATGGTGGCGATGGAGACGTGGACGGTCGAGGAGCTGACCGCGCTGGTGCGGCGGGCGGCGCCGTTCGCGGGCCTGCCGGACTCGGCGCTGCACGCGGTGCTGGACATGCTGTCGGGCCGGTACCCGTCCGAGGAGTTCGGCGAGCTGCGGCCGCGGATCACCTGGGACCGGGTGAACTCCGAGCTGCGCGGGCGTCCTGGCTCGCAACGGCTGGCGGTCACGTCCGGCGGCACGATCCCGGATCGCGGGCTGTACACGGTGATGACGCCGCCGTCGGAGAACGGTCCCGGCTCCCGTGTCGGCGAGCTGGACGAGGAGATGGTCTACGAGTCGCGCGTCGGCGACACGTTCCTGCTGGGCACCTCGTCGTGGCGGGTCGAGGACATCACCCACGACCGGGTGATCGTGGTGCCCGCGCCGGGTCAGCCCGCGCGGATGCCGTTCTGGAAGGGCGACGCGCCGGGCCGTCCGCTGGAACTCGGCCGTGCGATGGGCAAGTTCCTCCGCGAGGTGTCCACGATGGAGGATTCGGCCGCTCGCGAACGGGCCGCCTCCGCCGGGCTGGACCAGTGGGCGACGGACAACCTGCTCGCGTACCTGGGCGAGCAGCGGGAGGCGACGCGGCACGTCCCGAACGACAGAACCGTGCTGGTGGAACGGTTCCGCGACGAGCTGGGCGACTGGCGGCTCGTCGTGCACTCCCCGTTCGGCGCCCAGGTCAACGCGCCGTGGGCGCTGGCGATCGCCGCACGCCTGCGCGAACGGCGTGGCGTCGAGGTGCAGGCGGCGCACTCCGACGACGGCATCGTGCTGCGGCTGCCCGACGCGCTCGACTACGAGGGCGTCGAGGTGACGGCGAGCGCCGAAGACGTGCTGCTGGACCCCGACGAGGTCGAGCAGATCGTGGTCGCGGAGGTGGGTGGCTCCGCGTTGTTCGCGGCCCGGTTCCGCGAGTGCGCCGCCCGTTCGCTGCTGCTTCCCCGCCGTGATCCGAAACGGCGCACTCCGTTGTGGCAGCAACGGCAACGCTCCGCCCAGCTGCTGTCGGTGGCCGCGAAGTACGAGCGCTTCCCGGTGGTCCTGGAGGCGATGCGCGAGTGCCTGCAGGACGTCTACGACGTGCCGGGCCTGCGCGAGCTGATGTCGGACGTCCGCGCGCGCCGGGTCCGCGTGGTCGAGGTGGAGACGCAGTCGCCGTCACCGTTCGCCCGCAGCCTGCTCTTCGGGTACGTGGGCATGTTCCTCTACGAGCTGGACGCTCCCCTGGCGGAACGCCGCGCGGCCGCGCTGTCGCTGGACTCGACGCTGCTGGCCGAGCTGCTCGGTTCCGAGGCGATCCGGGAGCTGCTCGACCCGGAGGTCGTGGCCGAGGTCGAGCGCAGCCTGCAACGCCTGACCGAGGATCGCCGGCCGCGGCACGCCGAGGACACCGCGGACCTGTTGCGGTTCCTGGGAGATCTCTCCGACGCGGAGGCGCTCGAACGCGGCGTGCCCCGCGAGTGGCTGGACGAGCTGGTGGCGCAGCGCCGGGTGATCCGCGTCCGGATCGCCGGTGAGGAACGCAGCATCTCGATCGAGGACGCGGGCAAGGTCCGTGACGCGCTCGGCGTCGCGCTTCCCGTCGGTGTCCCCGAGGCCTTCACCGAACCGGTGGCGGATCCGCTGGGCGAGCTGCTGAGCCGTTACGCCCGCACGCACGGCCCGTTCCCCGCATCCGAACCCGCCGCCCGCTTCGGTCTGGGCATCGCCGTGGTGACGGGTGTCCTGGAACGGATGGCGGCCACGGGCCGGTTGGTGCGCGGTGAGCTCCGTCCCGGTGGCACGCACACCGAGTACTGCGACGCGGACGTGCTGCGCCGCCTGCGGCGTGCCTCGCTGGCGCTGCTGCGCTCCGAGGTGGAGCCGGTCGAACCAGCCGCGCTGGGCCGGTTCCTGCCGCAGTGGCACGGACTGGGGCGCCGGCTGCGCTCGGCACCCACGGTCGACGACGTGTTCTCGGTGGTGGAACAGCTTGCGGGAGCACCACTTCCCGCGAGCGCGCTGGAATCGTTGCTGTTCCCGTCCCGTCTGCCGGGCTACTACCCGGCGCTGCTGGACGAGCTGACCGCGTCCGGCGAGGTGACCTGGACGGGCTGCGGTGCGCTGGCCGGTGGCGACGGCTGGATCGCGCTGGCCCCGACCGACGTGGCCGACCTGCTGCTGCCCGATCTGGTGCCGGAGTCGATCCCGGAGTCACCACTGCACACGGCGGTCCTGGAAGCGCTGTCCGGCGGCGCGCTGTTCTTCCGCCAGGTGGTCGACCGGGCCTCGGCGTCTGTGGAGTGCACGGACGCCGAAGTCGTCGGCACGCTGTGGGATCTGGTGTGGGCGGGCCTGATCACCAACGACACGCTGTCTCCGCTGCGCGCGCTGGTGTCCGGTGGCGGCGCGGCCCACAAGCCCCGCCGCAGCGCTCCGCGGGGTCGCTATGCCCGGCTGCGCGCCGCTCGTCCGGACATGCCCTCGCGCACGGGCCCGCCGACGGCCGCGGGCCGCTGGTCACTTGCCGTGCAACCGGCGGGGGATCCGACCCGCAGGGCACATGCCCGCGCCGAGGCGTTCCTGGAACGGCACGGCGTGCTGACCCGCGGCGCACTGGACACCGAACGCGTGACCGGCGGGTTCAGCGGCGTCTACAAGGTGCTGCGGGCGATGGAGGAATCGGGCCAGGTAATCCGCGGCTACGTCGTCGAAGGACTGGGCGCCGCCCAGTTCGCGGCACGAGGCGCGGTGGACCGGCTGCGGGCGTTGTCACGCCCGCCGGGTCAGCCCGCACAGTCCGATCAGGACGCGGTGGTGCTCGCCGCGGCCGACCCCGCCCAGCCCTACGGCGCCGCGCTGGCGTGGCCGGACCCGCTGGGCGAGGGCAAACACCGGCCGGGCCGCAAAGCCGGCGCGCTGGCGGTGCTGGTCGACGGCACCCCAGCCCTCTACGTCGAGAGGGGAGGCAAATCGCTGCTGTCGTTCACCGACGACGACCCGACCCTGCGCACCGCCGCGAACGCCCTGAGCCGGGCAGTCCGCGACGGCTGGCTGGGCCAGCTGGCGGTCCAGCGAGCCGACGGCGAGGTCGCCCTGACCTCACACCTGGCGACAGTCCTGCAGGAAGCGGGATTCCGCGCCACACCAAAGGGTCTGCGCCTGCGCGCCTGACCGCCGCACCGGACCCACCGCACCCCACCGGCCCCAGCAGAACCAACCGCACTCGCTTGCCACGCCAGACCCGCGACCCCAAATCCGCCACACCGGACCTGCCACGCCGGACTTGCCACGCCGGACCTGCCGGGCCGGGCCCTGCCACGCCGAGCCTGCGCGCAGACCCATCCACGCCGCCCTGTCACGCGCAGCCCACACGCCCGACCTGTCGGATCCGACCTGCCGCGCCTGCCCTGCCGCGTCCGGCCTGCCGCACCTGATCTGCTGCGTCCGGCCTGCCGCGTCTGCCCTGCCGCGTCTGCCCTGCCGCGTCTGCCCTGCCGCGTCTGCCCTGCCGCGTCTGCCCTGCCGCATCTGCCCTGCCGCGCCCGACCTGCCGCATCTGCCCTACCGCACCCGGCCTACCGCGCCAGCCCTACCGCGTCCCGGCCGGCAGACCCCAGGCCTGCCTGCCCCGGACCGCTAGGAGAACAGCGAGCTGTAGGCGTTGAGCGCCGGCTGGCCGCCGAGGTGGGCGTACAGGACCGTGGAGTCGCGGTCGATCTCGCCCGAGGACACCAGGTGGATGAGGCCTGCCAGGGACTTTCCCTCGTAGACCGGATCGGTGATCATGCCTTCGAGGCTCGCGCCCAGCCGCATGGCGTCCACGGTGGACTCGTCGGCGATGCCGTAGGTGCCCGCGTGGAAGCGGTCGTCGAGGAGGACGTCCTTTTCGGACACCTCGACCTCGCGGAGCTTGGCGGTGTTGTGCGCGATGCGGGTGATCTGGTCGAGGGTCTCGGCCGGCTTGGCGGAGGCGTCGATGCCCAGCACGCGGCGGTTCGAGTCGTTCGCGAAGCCGGCGACCATGCCGGCTTGGGTGCTGCCGGTGACCGAGCAGACGATGATGGTGTCGAAGAAGACGCCCAGCTGGGCTTCCTGCTGGCGGACCTCGTCCGCCCAGTTCGCGAAGCCCATGCCGCCCAGCGGGTGGTCGGAGGCGCCGGCCGGGATCGGGTAGGGCTTGCCGCCGGAGGCGCGGACGTCTTCGATCGCCTGTTCCCAGGCGGGTTTGACGCCGATGCCGAACTCGGCGTCCACGAGGCGGACGTCGGCTCCCATCATGCGGCTGAGCAGGATGTTGCCCACCCGGTCGCTGCCCACGTCGGACCAGTCGACCCAGCTCTCCTGCACCAGCACGGCTTTCAGGCCCGCGCGCGCCGCGGCGGCCGCTACCTGGCGGGTGTGGTTGGACTGGATGCCGCCGATCGACACGAGTGTGTCGCAGCCGGTGGCCAGCGCGTCGGCGACGAGGTACTCGAGTTTGCGGGTCTTGTTGCCGCCGTAGGCAAGGCCGGAGTTGCAGTCCTCGCGTTTCGCCCAGACCGCCGCGCCCCCGAGGTGAGTTGTCAGGCGGTCCAGGCGGTGGACCGGGGAGGGGCCGAAGAGGAGCGGGTATCTGTTCACAGTTCCTCCTGGAGGGTGCTCCAGTTCTTGTCGACCAGGGTGGAGGCCAGCGTGGCGTCACCCTGCTCGCAGGCTTCGATGATCTGCTGGTGCTGGGTGACGGAGTGGCGCGCGCCGGGCGAGGAGAAGCGGCTGTGCTCGGCCCGGCGGACCAACGGCGTGTAGCGGTCGATGGTCGCGGCGATCGCGAAGTTGTCGCAGCAGCGGACGGCCACGGCGTGGAACTCGTCGTCGGCGGCCAGCGCTGCGACAGCGTCGTTGGCGTCGAGCGCCTTCTTGAAGGTCTTGTTCGCGGCACGCATCGTGGCGATGTCGTCGGCCGTCAGCGACTTCCGATGGACGACCAGGGCCATGGCGAGGGCGTGCATCGATTGCACGACAACGAGAGCGTCGCGCACCGGCTCCGCTTCCAGTGCGGTGACACGGGTGTACGCGTGCGGCTTGGTCTCGACGAGACCCTCGTCGGTCAGCGTGGCGAGCGCCTCGCGCACCGGGGTGCGGGAGAGGCCGAGCTTCTCCGCCAGTTCGACGTCCTTGATGGCCGTGCCCGGTTCGAGGTCGCCGCGCACGATCGCCGATCGGATCTCGGCCGCCGCCCGCTCCTTCAGTGACCCATATCCAATATATTGCATATTGGCGAGCGTACGGCAAAACTCCCGAGCCGCAAGCAGCTCAGGAGTCGGGTTCCAGAACGGTCAGATGGTGCTGGTCAGGCGAGCGGAAGCACCCGGCCGAGCACCGCGAACGGGCGCGGGTCGCCGGTGAACTGGTAGTGCCGCAGCACGTCGACGAAACCGACGCGGCGGTAGAGCTTCCACGCCTTGCTCGGGCCTTCCGGCGTCGACAACAGCACGCGAGTGGACCGCACGCCCTCCATCAGCCGGCGCAGCAGGTCCTCGCCGAGGCCACGGCCCTGTGCGCGCGGCAGCACGTGCAGTTCGGTCAGCTCGAAGTAGTCGGTGAGCCAGTCGTCGACGACGGCGGGCGGCGAGACGGCCATCAGCCCGCGCCGCACCTGTTCGTGCCACCACTGACCGGCGGCGCCGCGGTAGCCGTAGCCGATGCCGACGAGTTCGTCCTGCTCCCCCAGCGCGACGACACAACGCCAGTCCTCGCGCATCATGTGCGCGAGCCACATCGGGGCTCGCTGCTCGACGGTGCCGGGCGGATAGTTCATCGCGGTCACGTACAGCGCGAGCGCCTCGCCCAGCCGCACGTTCAACTCGGAAGCGGTCATCTCGACGATGCGCTCCAGGCGCGGCGACGCCGTCATACCGACACCACCGCCACGCGGCCGCCCGTCAGCGCCACCAGGTCCGCGAAGGTCGTGGGATAGACGGCGTTCGGATGTCCCGCGGCCGCCCAGATCTCCTCGTAACCGGACAACGCACGGTCCACCACGGTCTCGATCGGTCCGGGGTGCCCGACGGGTGAGACACCGCCGATCACCTGACCCGTGTGCTCGCGCACGAACTCCGGATTGGCGCGCTTGACCGCGTCCGCACCCACCAGTTCGGCGATCATCGACGTGTCCGCGCGGTGCGCGCCCGAGGTCAGCACCAGCAACGGGGCCGACACGCCGTCGCGCACCACGGCGAACAGCAGGCTGTTCGCGATCGCGCCGACCTGCACGCCCACCGCCTCCGCCGCGGCCGCCGCGGTCTTCACCGCGTCCGGCAGCACGACGATGCGGCCTGCGGTAGCGACTGGCAGGGCGTCCGCGACCTTGCGGATTCCGGGGTGTTCGAGCGCACTCACATCACCATCAGACCACGACTCGCGCCCACGTGGTGGGCCGGGTTGAGGAATCCATCGGCCGGGAGCTACGCTGGACGGGACTCGAACATGTGTTCGAGTCGCACCATGCCTCGGAGGTGGGGTGGGGGAAGCACCCCACCTCCGAGAGCCGCCGGCTTCCCCTCGGCGGTGACGTCGTTCACCGACGCCACGAGGAGGCCGAGATGACAGCTGAGATTTCGAATCCGGCAGCCTTCCCCGTCCCGTTGCCACCCGCGTCCGCGTTCGCGCTGCTGCAGCAGGCTCGTGACTCGCTCGCCGAGTCCGAACGCACACCGGAGCCGTCCGAGCGGTTCGCGACCGCCTACCTCGCCGCGTTGCGTGCTGCCGCCGCGGTTCTCGCGTTGCGCGGAAGGCCTCATCGCGGGCGTTCGCGGCCGACCAGCGCGTGGGTGCTGCTCACCGCGCTCGCACCGGAAATGAGTGAGTGGGCCGTTTTCTTCGCCTCGTGGTCGTCCACGAGGGCCGCCGTGCTCGCGGGCATCACCCGGCACGTCAACGCGCGCACCGCCGACGACATGGTGCGCCAGGCCGATCTGTTCGTGACGCTCGTCGACCGCGTGATGAGTGAGGCGAGGAGGTGAACTCGCTCGACATCTTGCGCCGTGAGGCGGAACTGCTCGCCATGTCCGCGATCGGCCAGCCACCGCACAAGGGCGTGCCGGCCTGTCCAGGACTCAACCTCGGGGAGACCGTGCGGCACGTCGGCAGCGGCTACCGCAGCGCGCTGGAGTGGATCAGGCTCGGCCGCGAACCTCAGGACGGGGAGTGGCAGGACTATCCCGAGCCGGGAGAGGACCCGCTGGAGTTCATGCGGTCGGGCGCGGAGGCCGTGCTCGAGGTGCTCGGCGCGCACGACGAGGACGAGCCGTGCGCGACGTGGTGGCCGGATCAGCAGAACTACGGGTTCTGGCGGCGGCGGCTCGCGCACGAGACCACGTTGCACCGCATGGACGTCCAGGGCGCGGCGGCCATGGAGGTCAGCGCGGTCACCGACGAGGTCGCGATCGACGGCGTCGACGAGGTGCTCACGTTGTGGCTGGGGTACAAGCTGGACGTGCTCGGGGTGCGGGGCTCGCGGGACGGCCTGGTGGCCATCGAAGTCGGGGAACACGTGTGGCTCACCCGTTGCGGCCCGCACGGCGCGTCGGCGTGGCGTGTGGTCGACCCGGAGGACGCCCATGTCGCCGACGCGCAGGTGTCGGCGAGCCCGATGACGATGTACCGCTGGTTGTGGGGGCGACTGCCCGACCGGATGGTTCAGGTGCACGGCGACGACGACGCGATCGCACAGCTGTGGGCGCTACTGCGACTCGCGACCAAGTAGCACGGACGCCGTCTCCTCGCCCGTTGCCGACAACAGCCGGTAACGGGCGCGGCGGCCGTCGAAGTCCAGCAGTGCCACGGAGTTCCCGAAGTGCGGGCCGCTGGTCTTGCGCCAGCGCATCAGGTCCTCCGGCACGCCGGCCAGCGTCGCGAGGCGGCGGAACACCCACGAGGCGGCGCGGGACCACGACAGCCGGAACGCCGGCCGGAACACCCTCGGGGCCTCGTTGTGGACGGGCGAGCACACGAGCTGCGCCACGAGGGCCTTGGTGGGCCCGGGAAACTCGGCCTCGGCGACATAGCTGTGGTGGACGTCGCCGGACAGCACGCACACCGTCGCGGACCCGTTGTTCGCGGCCTTCTCGATCATGCGGGAGAGCCGGTCGAACGACTCGCGGAACGCCGGCCAGTGCTCCAGGTCGACCGCCTGCCTGATCTTCTCGGCGGCTTTGCCCTGCCAGCCCGGTTTGCGCGCGCCGATCTCGTTGAGGGACTGGAAGTGGCTGAGCGCGTGCGGCATCAGCCACGGCAGCGACGAGCCGATCAGCAGGTGGTCGAAATCGCCTTCGGAGTTGCGCTCGATCCACTCGAACTCCTCATCGCTGATCATCTGCCGCTTGCCGTCGGCGAGGATGCGGCCGCAGCGCGTGTCGACCATCAGCAGCCGGGCGCGGCCGAAGTCGCGGCGAAAGCTCCACCACGTGGACTTGCGGCCCTCGAGCTCCTTGTCCGCCTCCTCCGCGAACTCCTCCAGCAACGGCAGGACGTCCGTGCCCTGAGCCTTCACCTTGGCGTACAAGGGATCCCTGGCGAGCTCGTCCGGGCCGAGGTTGCCGAGGTGCTGGTACACCCAGTAGGAGGCGAGACCGCCGCGGATCCTGTCGCGCCACCACGGTTTGCCGGCCATTTCCGCGCGCCACACCGCGGACGTGTTCCAGTCGTCGCGCACGTCGTGGTCGTCGAAGATCATCGAAGTCGGGACGACCGACAGCAGCCAGCGGATCTCCGGGTCGCCCCAGGTCTCGTGGTAGAGGCGGGCGTACTCGGAGAAGTCCACGACCTCGCCGTCAGGCGCCTCCGTGTCATGCCGGCGGTCGCCCCGATGGTCACGCAGCCACTGCTTGGTGGCCTCGGTGGGTTCGTCGGCGTAGACCTGGTCTCCCAGCAGGATCATCGCCTGCGGCCACTCGGCCTCCGGCACGCTCATGAGCCGTTGCGCGAAGGCGTCGAGGGCATCGGGACCGACGGGCTGGTGCGGTGCGGCACGGCACGACCCGAAGGCGATCCTGCGCACCTCGCCGGTGCGGATGACCGGCTTGGGGAACTTGCTGCCGGCTTCCGGCCAGACCGGTTCCCAGGAGCCGCCGCTGCTCAGCCGGACGTCGTATTCCGTGCGCGGGCCCAGGTTCTCGAGTCTGACGAGGGCGAAGTGCTGACGTCCCGCCTGAAACGTGCGCGCGGTGTGCCCCGCGATCATGACGTCACACGACTCGTCCGTCTCGACCCACACAGTCGCGGACGTTTCGTTGACATGCCTGAGGAGCGGTCCGAGCACCAGCTTCGCCACGCGCGAGACAGTACCCTCGCACGCGTGGAAATCACGTTCGAGTCAGCCGATCCCCCAGCCCTGGCCGCGTTCTGGTCCGAGTTCGCCGGTGACGAGATCGAGCTGACGTTCGTGTGGAGCGACGTCCCGAAGATCGAGAAGAACCGGGTGCACCTCGACCTGGCCTCCACCTCGCCCGAACACCAGGCGGACATCGTGGCGCGGGCCCTGAAGCTCGGCGCCGAACACGCCGACGTCGGCCAGGCAGACGTGCCGTGGGTCGTGCTGCGGGATCCGCAGGGCAACGAGTTCTGCGTCCTGGAACCCCGGCCCGAATACCCCGGGGTGATCGCGGCGGTGGTCGTCGACTCCCCGGATCCGCAGGCTTCGGCGCGAGCGACCGGGCATCCGGTGGTGCGCAGCGGTGAGGGGTTCGCCTCGGTGCGGCCCGAGCCCGGCCCGTGGCTCGA
This sequence comes from Lentzea miocenica, assembly GCF_033949945.1. Lineage (NCBI taxonomy): Bacteria > Bacillati > Actinomycetota > Actinomycetes > Pseudonocardiales > Pseudonocardiaceae > Lentzea > Lentzea miocenica. Next base: position 176,928 of record NZ_JAXAVW010000003.1, on the reverse strand, counting down.
GTTCGTGCGGACCGACGACCCGGAGCCGATCACCAACCGCGTACGTGTGCGGTGGGCCGACCCCAGCTGATGCCGGCGCAGCTGACCTGATATCCGATATATCAGTTATGCAAAAGACGTTTGCGGACGTCCGCAAACGTCTTTTGCATAAGGGTGGATTTGCGCTGTTCAGAGCGCTGAGGGCTAGAGGGCGGCGAGGCGCTCGCGGAGCGTGTCGAGGCCCATCGAGCCCATCTCCAGGGCTTCCTTGTGGAACTGCTTGAGGTCGAAGCCTGCACCCTTGCGGGCCCGCGCGTCCTCACGGGCGGCCAGCCAGAGGCGCTCGCCGATCTTGTACGCGGGTGCCTGACCCGGCCAGCCGAGGTAGCGGTCGATCTCGTCGCGGACGTGCGCGGGCTCGGACAGGGTCCTGGTGAGCATGAACTCCAGGCCCAGCTCGGGGGTCCAGCGCTCGCCCGGGTGGAAGCCGGTGCCGGCCGGGATCTCGAGCTCCAGGTGCATGCCGATGTCGATGATCACGCGGGCGGCGCGGAACAGGTGCGCGTCCAGCATGCCGAGCAGGTCGCCGTCGTCGTCGAGGTAGCCGAGCTCGCGCATGAGGCGTTCCGAGTACAGCGCCCAGCCCTCGCCGTGGCCCGACACCCAGCACATGAGGCGCTGGAAGTCGTTCAGCGTCTCCGACTGGTACACCGCCGTCGCGCATTGGAGGTGATGGCCCGGCACGCCTTCGTGGTAGACCGTCGACGTCTCGCGCCAGGTCGGGAACACCGACTTGCCCTCGGCGATCGACCACCACATGCGGCCGGGGCGGGAGAAGTCGGCGGTCGGCGGCGTGTAGTAGGCGCCGACGCCTCCGCCGGGCGGCGCGATCTTGCACTCGAGGTTCATCAGCGCGTCCGGCAGGTCGAAGTGCACGTCGCGCAGGTCGAGCAGGGCCTTGTCGGACAGTTCCTGCATCCACGCCTGCAGCCCGTCCTGGCCGTGCACCTGATAGCGCGGGTGCTCGTCGAGGTAGGCGGCGGTCTCGGCCAGGGTCGCGCCCGGCTTCAGGCGAGCGGCGACCTTCTTCATCTCGGCCTCGATGCCGAGGAACTCCTCCCAGCCCCACTCGTAGGCCTCGGCCAGGTCGAGCTTCGAGCCGGTGAAGTAGCGCGAGCCGAGGCGGTACCTCTCCTCACCGACGGCGTCCTTCGTCGGCGCCTGCGGAGCCAGTGTCGTGCGCAGGAAGGAAGCGAACTCGGCGTAGGCGGAGGAAGCAGCGGCGGCACCGGCGTCCAAAGAGGAACGCACCGCACCGTCGACGTCGGCCGACGCCGCGAAGGAGGTGAAGAACGTCGAGGCCCAGACGTCGCACTGCTCGGCGACCCTGGTCACCTGGCGCAGCGCGGAAACGTGACCACGGGAAGCGGCGTGCGAGAGAGAGGCGCGGAGACCTTCGAGAGAGGCCGGAACGGCGGAAAGACGACGTCCGATCGTGGCCCAGTCATCGGGCGTGTCGGTCGGCATCTGATCGAAGATGTCGCGCACCGACTGGATCGGGCTCGCGATCACGTTGAGCGCGGACTCGGCCTCGCCTGCCTCGTAACGCTCGTGCTCGAGACCCGTCCGTTCCAGGAAGACGGCTCGCGCGGCCTCCTCCGACGCATCCGCGGGCTGGGCGGCCGTGATGTCGGCGAGCGCGCGGACGGCGAGTTCGTCGCGCGCCGCGTGGCCTTCCGGCGAGAGGTCCGTCAGCTGGTCGTCGGACCCCGCGAAGCCCAGGCTGGTCGCGGTGATCGGGTCCAGAGCAACGTAGTCGCTGACGAACTTGTTGCTGATGTCGTGCACGGATGCCATGCGCCCAGACGCTACCTCGCGCCTCACGACACCAAAAGGTAGTTAGTCAAGCTCACGACTAATGGGGGGACTGCGTCGTTTGGACCGTGCTGGCAGGATGTCCGCCGTGCGTCGTTCCCGGGCACTTCTGGTGCCGGTCTTCTTGCTGCTCACCCTGTTTTCGCTGAGCGGTTGCGTTCGCGTGTACGCGGCCATGGCCGTGTCCGACGACGACCGCATCTCCGGGGAGATCGTCGCGGCCACTCCGCCCACGCAGGACAACGACCCCGGCCCGCAGCTCAAGGTGCCGCCGGAGCTCGCGAGCCGGGTCACCACCAAGCCGTACCGGGTGGAGTCCTACGCCGGTACGCAGCTGTTCTTCAACGGATTGTCGTTCGACGAGATGCGCACGCTCTCCATGTCGACCAGCTCGTCGAACAGCCGCTACAGCATGAACTTCCGCCGGTCGGGTGATCTTGTCACGCTGTCGGGGTCGGTCGACCTGACCCAGGTGCCGGTGGAACGAGCGGACATCCAGGTCAAGGTGAGCTTCCCCGGCAAGATCGTGAACACGAACGGCCGCGAGGAGGAGAACAACACGATCGCGTGGTCTCCGAAGCCCGGACAGGCGTCGATGCTCCAGGCGACCGTGCAGTACGCGGGTGAGAACTCCAGCTCGTTCTTCGGCTGGGCGCTGCTCGTCGCCGGGCTCACCGGCGGGGCCGCGCTGATCGTCGTCGTCCTCGCCCTCATCGCGCACAAGCGCAACGTGACGGTTTAAGCGCGCGCCACCAAACCCAGGCGCCCCAGCACTTCCTTCGTCGCCTTCGACCGGTTCATCGTGTAGAAGTGCAGCGCCGGAACACCTTCGTCGAGCAACCGCTGGCACATCTCGGTCGCGATGTCGATGCCGGTCGCGCGGAACCCCGCGACGTCGTCGGCGAACGGCTCCAGCCGGCGCGCGACGTCGGGCGGCAGGTCGGCGCCGGACAGCTCCACGATCTTGGACAGCCCGCGCGGCGACAGCATCGGCATGATGCCCGGCAGGATCGCCGCCTTGCAGCCCGCGGCGGCCACGCGGTCACGCATCCTCAGGAACGGCTCCGGCGCGTGGAACAGCTGCGCCACCGCGTAGTCCGCGCCCGCGTCGAGCTTGCGCAGCAGGTACTTCAGGTCGGTGTCGAGGTCGCCGGAACGCGGGTGCCCGTAGGGGAACGCCGCCACGCCCACGCAGAAGTCGCCGAGCTCGCGGACCAGCCGCACCAATTCGTCGGCGTAGTTGAGGCCCTCCGGGTGCGCGACCCACTCGCCCATCGGGTCGCCGGGAGGGTCGCCGCGCAGCGCGAGGACGTTGCGCACGCCGATCGCCGCGTACCAGCCGATCACGTTGCGCAGCTCGGCCACCGAGTGGTCGACGGCGGTCAGGTGGGCGACCGGCAGCAGCGTCGTCTCCTGCGCGATGCGGCCGGTGGCGCGGATCGTGCGGTCCCGGCGCGACCCGCCGGCGCCGTAGGTGATCGACACGAACGCCGGGTCGAGGCCTTCCAGTTCACGGACGGCCTTCCAGAGGATCTTCTCGTCCTCGGCGTCCCGCGGCGGCAGGAACTCGACCGAGAACTTGGGAGACTGCCCCTGCAGCCGCTCCACCACCGACGTCATGGGACCAACCCTAGTGCCACTTCCGCTAGGTGGGACATCAGCTCACGATGTGGTACGCGGCCCCCGGCATGCGGGTGGCCCCGGACACAGCGGACCATGGAGACGTGTCCCACCACCCAATCGATGTTGCCCTTCCTCAGCACGTCGACGAAGCGCTGACCACGTACCTGGCCTCCCGGCGCGCGTCCGGCGAGGCGATGGACCCGAGCTTCGCGAGTGCGGTGGACGCGCTCTCCGACTTCGTGCTGGGCGGTGGCAAGCGCATCCGCCCGACCTACGCGTGGTGGGGCTGGCGCGCGGCGGGCGGCGACCCGGACGGCGAGCTCGCCGACGAGGTGCTCACGGCCGTCAGTTCGCTGGAGCTGATTCAGGCGTGCGCGCTCATCCACGACGACCTGATGGACGCCTCCCACGTGCGCCGGGGCAAGCCGACCGTGCACATCGCGTTCGGTGAGCGGCACCGCGAGCAGGGCTGGCTCGGCTCGTCGGAGCGGTTCGGCATGTCGGCGGCGGTCCTGATCGGCGACATCGCGCTGGCGTGGGCGGACGACATGCTGTTCGCCGCCGGGCTGCCGGCGGAGGTGCTGCGCCGGATGAGCGAGCCGTGGCGGGACATGCGCACCGAGATGCTCGCGGGCCAGTACCTGGACGTGCTGACGCAGGCGCGGGGTGACTCGTCCCCGGACGCGGCGCTGCGGATCGACCGGCTCAAGACGGCCGCGTACACCGTCGAACGGCCGTTGCACATGGGTGCGGCGATGGCGGGCGGCTCACCGGAGCTGATCGACGGGCTGCGGGCGTTCGGCGCCGACATCGGCGTCGCGTTCCAGCTGCGCGACGACCTGCTCGGCGTGTTCGGCGACCCCGAGGTCACCGGCAAGCCCGCCGGCGACGACCTCGCCGAGGGCAAGCGCACGCTGCTCGTGGCCCTGGGCATGCAGTTCGGCGCCGATGTGCTGGACATCGCGCTGGGCAAGCCCGACCTCGACCTCGACACCGTCGAAGAGGTCCGGCGCGCGCTCGTGAAGGTCGGCGCCGTCGACGCCGTCGAGGAGCGCATCGAGGAGCTGACGAAAAGCGCGCTGGCCGCCCTCGACGCGGCCCCGGTGGCCGAGCCCGCGGCGGCCAAGCTCGCCGATCTCGCGATCAGTTCCACGAAGCGGGCTTTCTGAAGTACCGGGCTTTCAGAACTTCAGGGTTTGATTAAGTCCTCGTGACCAGTGTGGCCCGTTGCTTGCTGACGCCTTCGCGCCTTGTGCAACGATGTTCGGGCGATGGCTGCAACTCCGTCCCTCCCCCGCACGAGCTCCGAGGCATCTCCACAGGAGCTTTCACCTGTCGTGCGCACGAACACCTACGCCATCCCCATCCGCACCACCATGCTCGGCCTGCTGGGCGTGGCGCTGATCGCGCTGGGTGGCATGGGCGCGGGCGCCATCCTCGAGCGTGATCCGCTGCTCGCCCAGGTCGGGCTGAGCTGGCTGCGCTACGGCCACGGTCACGACCTCGCGAGCATGGTGCTGTACCTGGGCCTGGGCCTCGTCGTCTGGGCGTGGGTCCGGCTCGGCAGGCTCGTCCGGTGGGGTGAGATCGGCGACTTCGCGGTGCTGGTCGCGGTGACGGTCTGGACGTTGCCGCTGCTCTTCGCGCCGCCGCTGTTCAGCAAGGACATCTACAGCTACCTCGCGCAGGGCCAGCTCGCGCTGACCGGCTACGACCCGTACACGGTCGGCCCGGCGGTGCTGCAGAGCACGCTCAGCGAGAACGTCAGCTGGGTGTGGCAGCACACGCCGGCGCCGTACGGGCCGTTGTTCATCCTGATCGCCAAGGCGATCGTGTGGGCGACGAACGCGAGCGTGATCCTCGGCGTCGTCGCGATGCGGTTCGCGCTCGCCGGCGGCCTCGTGCTGCTGTGCTGGGCGCTGCCGGGCCTGAGCCGCCACCTCGGCGGCAAGTCGGCGATCGCGCTGTGGCTGGTGGCCGCGAACCCGTTGCTGCTGATCCACCTGATCGGCGGCGCGCACAACGACCTGCTGATGATCGGGCTGATGGCCGCGGGCGTGCTGCTGGTGCTCGACCGCAGGCACGTGCTCGGCTTCGTGCTGCTCGCGCTCGCGTTCTCGGTGAAGGCGACGGCGGTCGTGATCGCGCCGTTCCTCGTCTGGATCTGGGCGGCGCGGCTCGAGGGCGACAAGCGCGCCCAGTTCCGCAAGGCGCTGCTGCCCGGCCTGCTGGCGTTCCTCGGGACGTTCGCCGTGTGCACGCTGGTCGCCGGGGTGAGCCTCGGCTGGATCCCGGCGCTGCGCAGCTCGTCGATGATCATCAACTGGCTGTCGATCCCTAGCGCGGTCGGCGACTTCGTGCGCATGATCGTCAACTGGTTCGTCTACGTCGACGGCGGCATCTTCATCGGCGTCGCGCGGGCGCTCGGCTCGGTGGTGCTGATCTGGATCGCGTACACCCAGTGGTGGGCGGCGCGCGACGGCGACGTCCGCGACGGCATCCGGCGCGGCACCCTGACCATGCTGGCCGTCGCGCTGCTCTCTCCCGCGACGCTGCCGTGGTACTTCAGCTGGCCGCTGGCGCTCGCCGCCGGGTTCGCGTGGAGCACGGGCGCGCTGGTCACGATGACGATCGCGTCGGTGTTCCTGCTGCTGGTGACGTTCCCGAACGGTGACACGGCCCTGTACTCGTGGGGCTACCTGTTCTTCGCGCTGATGGTGTCTGTGCTGGCCGCGCGGTCATTGGTGAAGCCGGACCCGTTCGGCCTGTCCACCCGCTACGAATGAGCGCCGGCACAGCCAGCCTGACCTCCGCCTACGCCGCCTGCCGCCGGGTGAACGCGCGGTACGGCAAGACGTTCTTCCTGGCCACGACCCTGCTACGGCCCGAACAGCGGCCGGCCGTGCACGCGCTCTACGCGTTCGCGCGGTGGGCCGACGAGATCGTGGACGCCGCCGGGGTCGACGACCGCGAGGGCGAGCTTGACCGCCTGGAGCGGCTCCTGGACGGTTCCATCACCAGCAGGCCCCCGTCGAACCCGGTCCTGCGCGCACTGGCGGACACGATGCGCCGCTACGACATCGACCGGTCGCTGTTCACGGACTTCCTCGCGTCGATGCGGATGGACCTCGACGTCACCGAGTACGCGGATCTCGACGCGCTCGGTGTCTACATGCACGGCTCGGCGGAGGTCATCGGGCTGCAGATGCTGCCGGTGCTCGGCACCGTCGTGCCCCGCGCGGACGCCGAACCGTACGCGGCCAGGCTCGGGGTGGCGTTCCAGCTGACGAACTTCCTGCGCGACGTCGGCGAGGACCTCGACCGCGGCCGGGTCTACCTGCCGCAGGACGTCCTCGGCGCGCACGGCGTCGACCGCGACCTTTTGCAATGGTGTCGTCGTCATCGGCGCGCAAACGACCGGGTGCAACGGGCGCTCGACGACCTCGTCGCCCACTCATATGCGATATATCAGTCGGCCGAGCCTGGCATCGCGATGCTGTCGCCGTCGTCGCGCCCGTGCATGCAGACTGCATACATGTTGTATCGCGACATCCTCGCGCTCGTCGGCTGCGAGGTGCTGTGGCGGCGGGTGGCCGTGCCGAACACCAGGAGGCTCGCGGTGGCAGTGCCCGGAGCCGGCCGGGCACTGCTAGCGCGTGCGATGACGAGATGAGCCCCGCTTTAGATCAGGACCACTCCGACGATGTTGGACGTCGCCGAGGCGTAAACGCTCGTGCCGGGGAAGTAGAGACGCAGATCAGCGGACGCGTCGATGGTGAACTTCGCGGTGAACGTCGCGTTCGGCTGGCAGTTCCTGGTGTAGATGCTGCTCCACGCGGAGGCACCGACCCTGACCTGGGCGAACACGTCGAGTCCGAGCGTCAGCTGACGGTCGCCGCTCCGGGCGCCCTGGGCGCCGAGCTTGCCCTTGATCTGGAGCTGGTTGCCCTTCTTCAGCTTGACAGTGGCGCCGCCCGCGTCGAGTTCCAGCGTGGTCGGCTTGGCGTGCACGGCCGGGGCCGCGCCGGAGGTTCCAGGCGCCAGCAACAGTCCGACCGAGGCGAGACAGGCAAGGAGAGTCTTGGTGATCATGTGCACCAGTTCAGGGGTTCCAGACGCCTCTCGCCTGCCGAGACGCCTGGAACCGCTGCTTCGGGTGAACTAGAAGCCCATGGCCTGGGCGCGTCGCTTTACCTCACGCCCACGGTCACCGCGCAATGCTTCGATCGGAGTGCCAGGGAGGCTTTCGTCCTCCGTGAAGAGCCAGCGCAGAATCTCGTCCGTGGAGAAGTTCTGGTCGCGCAGCACCGTGATGGTGCCGGGCAGACCCTTCACCACGGCTGCGGCGGCGAGGAATGCTTCGGGAACGACGAGGACGCCGTCCCGCCGCACGGCGAGCAGTTGCCCGTCGCGCAGCAGTTGATGGACCCGGGTGACCGGAAGTCCCATTCGGTCGGCCACCTCGGGGAGAGGAAGAACCTCCAGGTCGGCAGCCAATACATCCGCAGCGGCAGGAATCGCACTCACGGGGGTCACGATGCCATAACCGAACTGGGAACGCCCTTCCGCCAACCGGGTCATCCTGAGCTTTACCATCTCGCACTGTGGAGAGGTCGGTTTCGAACGTGATGGGTGGACTGCTGGAGCAGCGCTACCGGGTGGACTCCGTGCTCGCGCGCGGTGGCATGTCCACCGTCTATCGAGGTCGCGACACTCGCCTCGACCGCGATGTGGCAATCAAGGTGATGGATCCGCACCTGACGGCGGACCCGGCGTTTGTCGCGCGCTTCGAGCGTGAGGCACGCGCGGCGGCCCAGTTGCATCACCCTGCCGTGGTGTCCGTGCACGACCAGGGCGTCGACGGTGACCAGGTGTACCTGGTGATGGAGCTGATCGACGGCGGCAACCTCCGTGACCTGCTCAACCAGCGCGGCAAGCTCCCTCCCGCCATCGCGTTGAGCATCCTCGGCCCGGTGCTGTCGGCCTTGGGCGCCGCGCATCGCGCCGGGCTGGTGCACCGCGACGTGAAGCCGGAGAACGTGCTGATCGGACCCGGTGGCCAGGTGAAGGTCGCGGACTTCGGGCTGGCCAGGGCGATCGCCGAGAACGGCGTCACGAGCGACAGCGAGATCCTCGGCACAGTCGCCTATCTGTCACCTGAACAGGTGGAGACCGGCGCCGCGGACGCACGCAGTGACGTCTACTCGGCCGGCATCGTGCTCTACGAGATGCTGGCGGGGCAGGCCCCGTACCGCGGCGAGACGCCCATCTCGGTGGCCTACCAGCACGTGAACTCGGACGTCCCGTCGGTTCCGGAGATCCCGCTGGCGCTCGACACGCTGGTGCGCAAGTCGACGCGGCGTGACCCGTCGCTGCGGCCGGCCAACGCCGACGCGTTCCTCGGCGAACTCGAACGCGTGGGCGCTGAGCTGGGGCTCACGCCGCAACCGGTGCCCGTCCCCGGCACGGCGCCCGAGAACGACAGGACCGTCATCATGCGGCCGGTCCCGGTCGCGGTCGGCGCCACTCCCCCGTCGGCAGCCGAGGCGACCAGGCCGGTGACTCCGTCGGCGGCGATGACCGCGGTGATGTCTTCTGGGATGACGACCGTCAGCACCGGCCCGCCGACGCCGCCGCCCGGCATCGCCGGCACGCGCGCGATGCAGCGGCCGGAACAGCCGCGCCGCCGTCCACCGCAGAAGAAGAAACCCAAGGTCGACCCGGTCGAGGAAGAGCGCAAGCGGCGCAAGAAGCTCTTCATCATCTGGGGCTCCGTGGTCGCCGTGCTGGCGCTGATCGTCGGCCTGTTCTCCTGGTACCTCGGCGCGGGCCGCTGGACGGCGGTGCCTGCGGTGGTCGGCCAGTCCGAGCAGAACGCGGTGCGGCTGGTGCAGGGCGCGGACCTCACGGCGCTGATCGACAAGGTGCCGTCGGACGACGTGCCGAACGGCCAGGTCATCAGCACCGATCCCGGCCCGGACGCGGAGCTGCGCAAGGGACAGTCGGTGAAGGTCGTCGTGTCGCGCGGCAAGCCCGTGGTGCCGTTCATCAACGTCGGTGCCGAGGTGGACGCGGCGAAGAAGGAGATCGAGGCAGCGGGCCTGAAGACGGTCACCGACCCCACGAAGGACGCCTTCCACGACACCGTGCCGATCGGCAAGGTCGTGGCGCTGGACCCGCGTCCCGGCACCGCTCTCAAGATCGACAGCCCGGTCACCCTCGTGCTCAGCAAGGGCCCGTCGCCGCGCACGCCGGTGCCGAACGTCGCGGGCAAGACGAAGGACGAGGCGTTCGCGGAGCTGCAGCGAGCCGGTCTGGAGCCGGTCGAGGCCGGTGGCGAGGACGCCGCGGAGAACGGCGAGTCGCGGGTGGCGCGGACCGATCCGCCCGCCGGCACGGTGCTGGAGGGGACGGGCAACAAGCGCGTCACCGTGTTCTTCCAGAACAACCGCGAGGTCGAGGTCCCGGACGTGACCAGGCAGAAGGTGCGCGATGCCAAGGAGGCGCTCGAGCGGGCCGGCCTGAAGGTGAAGGTCGAGTTCAACAAGAGCGGCAACGCGACGGTCGTGAACCAGTCGATCCCGCCGCGCACACGGGTGCAGCGAGGTACCGAGATCACGATCGTCGGCCTCTAGCCAGGGCAAAGCGAAGGGCCCCGCGTTCTCGACGCGGGGCCCTTCGTTCTTCAGCTCGTCTTCAGGAAAGTTTCGAAACTCGCTACGAGCGGAGCATCTCGGCGACGAGGAACGCGAGCTCGAGCGACTGCTGCGTGTTCAGGCGCGGGTCGCACGCCGTCTCGTAGCGGCCGGCGAGGTCGTCGTCGGAGATCTCCTGGGCGCCACCGAGGCACTCGGTGACGTCCTCACCCGTGAGCTCGATGTGGATGCCACCGGGGTGCGTGCCCAGGCGGCGGTGCACCTCGAAGAAGCCCTGGACCTCGTCGACGATGCGGTCGAAGTGCCGGGTCTTGTAGCCGGTCGACGACTCGTGCGTGTTGCCGTGCATCGGGTCGCACTGCCAGATGACCTTGTGACCGGAGGCTTCGACCTTCTCCACGATGGCGGGGAGCACGTCGCGCACCTTCTGGTTGCCCATGCGCGAGATGAGCGTCAGGCGGCCCGGCTCGTTGCGCGGGTCGAGGCGCTCGACGTACTCGACGGCCATCTCCGGCGACGTCGTCGGGCCGATCTTCAGGCCGATCGGGTTCGCCAGCATCTCGGCGAACGCGATGTGCGCGCCGTCGAGCTGACGGGTGCGCTCACCGATCCACACGAAGTGCGACGACAGGTCGTACAGCCTGGGCTCGTCGCGCGTCGTGTCGAGGCGGAGCAGCGCGCGCTCGTAGTCGAGGAGCAGCGCCTCGTGCGAGGCGAAGATCTCCGTGCCGTGCAGCGACTGGTCGTTCACGCCGCACGCCGACATGAACTTCAGGCCGCGGTCGATCTCGCCGGCCAGGGCCTCGTAGCGCTCGCCCGCGGGCGAGGTGCGCACGAAGTCGCGGTTCCAGTCGTGCACGCGGTGCAGGTCGGCCAGACCCGCGCCGGTGAGCGCCCGCAGCAGGTTCATCGCCGCGCCGGCGTTCGCGTACGCGCGGATCATGCGGCCGGGGTCCGCCACGCGGGCCTCGGGCGTCGCGACCAGGGAGTTGATGATGTCGCCGCGGTAAGACGGCAGGCCGAGCGCGTCGATGCCCGACGAACGCGGCTTGGCGTACTGGCCGGCGATGCGACCGACCTTCACCACGGGCAGGCTCGCGCCGTAGGTCAGCACGACGGCCATCTGCAGCAGGGTCCGGATGTTCGCGCGGATGTGCGGCTCGGTGTTGTCAGCGAACGTCTCCGCGCAGTCACCGCCCTGCAGGAGAAACGCCTCACCGTTCGCGACCTGCGCCAGTTGCGTGTGCAGCCGGTCGATCTCGGCGGGCACGGTGATCGGCGGCACGCTCTCGAGCACGGTCCGCACGCGACGCACCTGTTCTGCGTCGGGCCATTCGGGCTGCTGGGCAGCCGGGCGCGACAGGGCGTCGTCCAGGCGCTTGCGCATCTCGGGAGGCAGCGGCGGAAGCTCGGGAAGCGTGTCGATGGGCACGTCCACGGTCCAGTTCACGCTGCTCATCCTAGTTGTCCCACACTGAGAGACCGGGCCGGGCCTGTCAGCGGTTTCGGTGGGTGGTCCGGCGGAGTGAAGTCTGTTACTTGTCAACTATCGACCTCTGCCCAGTTGAGACGTCGCACTGCATGATGTGGGCCATGAACGCCACCCGATTGGATGACGGCACCGCGACCCGGCTGCTGGGCATCGCGATCGAAAACGTCCAGCGCGACCACCCGGTGCATTGGACGCACGTCATCGACGGCGACGACCGGCTGATACCGCAGCGGGTGCTGCATCCCGTGTTCGCCGGATCGTTCGACTGGCACTCGTGCGTGCACCAGACGTGGCTCGCCGTGCGGTTGCTGCGGCTGCGCCCGTCGCTGGCGGGCGCCGACCTGGCCCGTGACGCGCTGGACAAGCTGATCACGCACGACAACTGCGCGGTCGAGGCCGCGTTCTTCGCCTCGCCGGCCGGCCGGTACTGGGAGCGGCCGTACGGCTGGGCCTGGCTGCTGCTGCTCGACGCGGAACTGCGGACCTCCGGGCTGCCGTGGTCGGTGGCGCCCATCGCGGACGTGCTGCGCGACCGCTGGCTGGAGTGGATCTCGGCGGCGCGGCTGCCGATCCGGACCGGCACCCACAGCAACACCGCGTTCGCGACCGGCCTCGTGTTCGACGCCGCCCAGGTGAACGGGGACTTCGAGCTGGCTTCCGCGTGCGTCGACGCGGCGCTGCGGTGGCACCGGGACGAGGTCGCGTACGGCGGGTTCGAGCCGGACGCCGCAGACTTCCTCTCGCCCGCGCTGACGACGGCCGACCTGATGCGCCGCGCGCTGGACGCCCCGGAGTTCGCCGCGTGGCTGGACGCGTACCTGCCGGAGCTCGAGTCGGAACGGTGGCGCGTGCTGCGCGAGCCCTTCCCGGTCGACGACCCCAGCGACCCCTACGGCTCACACCTCGCCGGGCTCGCGTTGTCGCGCGCCTGGAACTGGGAGGCGATCGCCGAAGCCCTGCCTGCCGGGCACCGGTACGTCGAGCTGGCCCGGACCGCTTCGGCCGCGCACCGCGAGGCCGGGTGGACCTACGTGTTCGGCGGGCACGGCTACATGGCCGACCACTGGCTCGGCACGTTCGGCGCCTACCTCGACGTGAAGGCCTTCTGACCAAAACGTCCTGACCTGCACAAAACCACCTCATGCAAAGAACGTTTGCGGACGTCCGCAAACGTCTTTTGCACAACTGATATATCGGCGGCTGAGGCAGTACCCGAGACGGGGCCTGCGACAGACGCTGATATATCGGATATCAGGTGCCGGATGCCAGGTTCGCGCGACGGACCAGGGTGAGCGCGATGCCCGTGGCTGCGGCGTGCACCGACGCCGCGTGGACGCGGGGATCGAAGCGGGTGGTCGGCCCGGCGACGCTGACCGCGGCCACGACCGCGCCGTCGTGACCGAGCACCGGCGACGCCACGCAGGCCAGCCCGACCCGCGACTCCTCGAACTCGTAGGCCACGCCCGTCTCCCGGATCTCGGCCAGCTGGCGGCGGAGGCGGCCGGGCGTGACGACGGTGCGCGGTGTCCGGCGGTCGAGCGGGGCGGCGAACACCTCGGCGCGCACGGGCAGCGGGGCGTGGGCGAGCAGCGCTTTGCCGATCGCGGTGGCGTGCAGCGGCATGCGCCCGCCGAGCCGGGACGGGGACGACGCCTGCCGGTGGCCGCCGATCTTGGCCGCGTAGACGACCTCGTGGCCCTCGCGGAGTCCGAGGTGGACGGTCTCGTGGGTGCGCTCGTAGAGGTCTTCCAGGTACGGCGTGGACACCTCGACCAGGCCGCGTTCGACCGACGCCCGGATGCCCAGCTGGAACAGGTGGCCGCCCAGGCGGTAGCCGCGCCGGCCGCGATCGAGCAGCCGGGCGTCGACCAGGTCGCCCAGCAGGCGGTGCAACGTGGCCTTGGACAGGCCGGTGCGGCGGCCCAGTTCCGCGAAACCGAGCTCGTCGTCGTCGGCACCGAAGGCGTTCAGCACCGACATCACCTTGCCCAGCAGGGTGTTCGGCACGTCGGTCATCACCCGATGGTGCCACGGAGTTCCGCTGACCGGAACTTTGAAGTGTCCACAACGACGAAGGTGGAGCCACCATTGCCGGCATGAACAACGTCGGCACGGCAGCGGAGCGGCTCGCCACCGCAGCGAGGGAGCGGGTGCCCTGTGCGCCCGTGCGCGATCTCATCGGCGACGACGAGGCCTACGCGGTCCAGCAACTCAACATCGCCTCGCAACTGGCCCGCGGCGCCGCGGTCGTCGGCCGCAAGATCGGTCTCACGTCGCCGGCCGTCCAGCAGCAGCTCGGCGTCGACCAGCCGGACTTCGGGGTGCTGCTCGACGACATGGCGTTCAAGGACGGCGACGTGCTGCCGACGTCCCGGTTGCTCCAGCCGAAGGTGGAGGCGGAGCTGGCGTTCGTGCTGAAGGCGGATCTCGCCGAAGGACCGTTCGACGAGGAGACCGTCGCCAAGGCGGTCGGGTACGTCCAGGCCTCGCTGGAGATCGTCGACAGCCGGATCAGCGGCTGGGACATCACCTTCGCCGACACGGTCGCGGACAACGCCTCCTCCGGGCTGTTCGTCCTCGGCACCGAGCACGCCGAGCTGGGCGACGTCGTGCCGAAGGACGTGTCGATGGTGCTCAGCGTCAACGGCGAGGAGCGCTCGACCGGCAACGGCGCCGCCTGCCTGGGCGATCCGCTGACCGCACTCGCCTGGCTCGCCACCATCGCCGTGAAACTCGGCGCTCCGCTCAAGGCCGGCGACGTCGTGCTCAGCGGCGCCCTCGGTCCCATGGTCCCCGTCCAGGCAGGCGATCACGTCGAAGCAACGATCACCGGACTTGGCGCGGTGCGGGCGAAGTTCGGGAAGGAGGCGTGATGAAGGTCGCGGTCATCGGGTCGGGCAACATCGGCACCGACCTCGTCATCAAGGTGCTCAAGCGGTCCACCACGCTCGAGATGGCCGCGCTGGCCGGCATCGATCCGGCGTCGGACGGGCTCGCCAGAGCCCGCAGGCTCGGCGTTGCCACGACGGCACAGGGCATCGACGGTCTCGTCGCGATGCCCGGCTTCGACGAAATAGAGATCGTGTTCGACGCCACCTCCGCGAACGCCCACGAGAAGCACGCCGAAGTCCTTGCCGCACACGGCAAACGCGTCATCGACCTCACCCCGGCCGCGATCGGCCCGATGGTTGTGCCGACGGTGAACCTGCACGAACACCTCAGGGCCCCGAACGTCAACATGGTCACCTGCGGCGGCCAGGCCACGATCCCGATCGTCGCCGCGATCCGGAAGATCACACCCGTGCCGTACGCGGAGATCGTCGCGTCGATCTCGTCCCGCTCGGCCGGTCCCGGCACCCGCGCGAACATCGACGAGTTCACCGAGACGACCGCGCACGCCATCGCCGAGGTCGGTGGCGCGGCCAGGGGCAAGGCCGTCATCGTGCTCAACCCCGCCGACCCGCCGATCACCATGCGCGACACCGTGCTCGCCCTCGTCAACGCGTCGGATCCCCCAGCACACCACCAGATCCGCGAGTCGATCGCCGCCATGATCGCCGAGGTGGCCACCTACGTCCCCGGCTACCGCCTCAAACAGCGAGTGCAGATCGACCCGATCGAACAACCGCGCAACCTCACCGAAGTACCGGTGACGCACCAGGTCACCGTGCTGCTCGAAGTGGAGGGCGCGGCGGACTACCTGCCCGCCTACGCGGGCAACTTGGACATCATGACCAGCGCTGCCCTCAGGGTCGCCGAAACCATGGCAGTGACAGGGGCGGTGCGGGCATGAAGATCTACCTCCAGGACGTGACGCTCAGGGACGGCATGCACGCCCTGCGCCACACCATCACGCCGGCAAAGGTCGCCGAGATCGCCAGGGCACTGGACATCGCCGGTGTCGACGCGGTCGAGGTGTCCCACGGTGACGGCCTCAGCGGCGGCTCGCTCGTCTACGGCCCCGGCAGCCACACCGACTGGGACTGGATCGCCGCGGCAGCAGAAGCGTTGACCCACGCCAAACTCACCACGCTGCTGCTGCCCGGCATCGGCACCCTCCACGACCTGAAGCGCGCACACAGCCTTGGCGTCACGTCAGTGCGCATCGCCACGCACTGCACCGAGGCCGACATCTCCGCCCAGCACATCGCTGGCGCGCGCGACCTCGGCATGGACGTGTCCGGGTTCTTGATGATGAGTCACCTCGCTGAACCACAAGAGCTCGCACGGCAGGCGAAGCTGATGGAGTCGTACGGCGCGCACTGCGTGTACGTCACGGACTCCGGCGGCCGTCTGCTCCCCAACGACGTTCGCGACCGCGTGCGTGCCTATCGCGAGGTATTGGACGTCACCACCGAGATAGGCATTCACGCCCATGAGAACCTCTCACTGGCCGTCGCGAACTCGATGACAGCCGTGGAAGAGGGTGTAACGAGGGTTGACGCCTCTCTCGCCGGGCTCGGGGCAGGAGCGGGTAACTGCCCCGTCGAACCGTTCACCGCGGTCGCGAACCTCCGGGGCTGGCAGCACAACGCGGACCTGTTCGCGCTCCAGGACGCCGCCGACGACCTCGTCCGCCCGCTCATGGACCGCCCGGTCCGCGTCGACCGCGAGAGCCTGACGCTGGGCTACGCGGGCGTGTACGGCTCGTTCCTGCGCCACGCCGAGACCGCCGCCCAACGCACGGACGTCGACGTCCGGGATCTCCTGCTGGAAGCCGGACGCCGACGCCTGGTGGGCGGTCAGGAGGACATGCTCACCGACATCGCCCTCGACCTCACCCGCTAGAAGGTGCTGCTAAACGGCAAAGGTGGTCCCGATGCCCATGCCGGTGATCCACTCGGGCACCGGCTCGTAGCTCGTCCACACCAGCGGCAACCCGACGGCGACCTGCCCGATGAGCCAGCAGCGGATCTCGTGCCCGCCACTGCCCGCGTGCGCCTCCAACGCCTCGTGCCCGATGGACGCGATCTCACCGGCCGCGCCGGCGGATAGCCGGTCGAGGAACCACCCGTCCCACACCGCGTTCACCCGCGCTTCCGGGTTGCCACCCATCGCCTTCACCCGTGGCTCGCGCGCCGCGGCGAACTCCCGCGCGTACGACCGCCCCCGGATCAACGACTCGCGCCTCTCCCCCACCACGGACGGATCGCGCGGGTCGTTGGACGGCAACCAGTGCGACAACCCGCCACTGGCGACCACCAGCACCCGCCCAGGAAACACCGACGACCGCAACGCCGCCCCGAGCGCGCGACCCAGCTCCACACAGCGGTCCAGCGACGGCAACGGGGGCGCGGCCGTGTTCACCACGAGCGGTACCAGCGGCAAGGACGTCCCGCCGGTGATCATCTCGTAGCTCTGCACGATCCCGTGGTCGACGGTCAGCGAGTACGACAGCGACACGTCGAACCCCGCGTCGGCCAGCCCGCTGTGCGCCGACCAGGCAAGCGTTTGCGCCACCGGTAACGGTCCCGAGCTGCTGCCGAAGTCGCCGAACCCCACCGCCTCCTCGACGCCGAGCACGAACGGCGGCATCACGTCGTAGAAGTTGGCGTGGAAGTGGTCCGGCCCGATGACCACGATCGCGTCCGGCACCAGCTTCTCCACCGCCCGGCGCACGCGGTCGGCGTCACGCAGGAACACCGCGCCCGGCCCATCACCCTCCGGCGGCAGCAGCGTCGCGAATGGGCTGTGCGACATGCCGGCGAACCCGATGATCTCGGCCATCAGGAGGGGTCCTTCCCGTGCAGCAACCACGTGCGGTGCGTGTCGAGGAACTCGGAGACCTTTTCCCACTGCGGCCAGTGCCCCGCGTCGTCGATGACGTGCAAACGCGCGTCTGGCAGCCATTGCAGCAGCATGTCGGCCTCGTCCAGCCCGCCCGTCGGGTCGTGGCTGGTCCACAGCAACAACGTCGGCGCCGCGACCTTCCCGACCCAGGCCGGATCCCACGCGAAGTCCTTGCGCACCACCGGGTCCTGGAGCACCAAGGTGTTCGTGATCGCCTGCACGAACCCAGGCCGCGAGTACACCTGACGGCGCAGGTTCACCAGCTCGTCGGTGACCATCTCCTTGTGGTGGAACAGGAACTCCACCCGCCGCCGCACGGTCTCCTCGCTCGGGTCGAGCACCGCGGCCATCGTGCTGTCGCGCATCCGTTGCATGACTTCGGGTTTGTTCGCGATGTTGCCCGGTGTGTTCAGCACCAGCCGATCGACGCGCGCCGGGAAGTGCGCGGCCACCCACGCGACCACCCAGCCGCCGAGCGATTCACCGGACAGATGCGCCTTCTCCACGCCGAGCGCGTCCAGCAGTCCCACGAGGTGCTCGGACAGCACGTCGATCGTGTACGGCAGGTCCGGCAGATCGGACCAGCCGTGGCCGACCATGTCGTACGCGGTGACCTGGAAGTCCTCGGCCAGCCCGGCGATGTCGCGCGAATAGGCCTCCAGGTGGCCGCCGGTGCCGTGCAGCAGCACGAGTTCCGGGCCCGCACCGGCCTGCAGCACCCTGGTCCGGACGGTGTGGCCGCGCACCGGGACGTCGACGTGCCGCACGACGTGGTCCACATGCGACAGTTCGCCCCAGATGCTGACGTGGTCGGGAATCACTGGTCCTCCCCAGAGGTGTCGAACGCTGATTTGTCGAACGCTGGTGTGTCGAACCGGTCGCGGGCCTCAGCGAACGTCGCCAGCCCCGCGCTCTGCCTGCGGGCGAGCCCGAACAGCGCGAGCAGCCGGGAGTTCTCGATCGTGAGGAACTCGACGGGGTGCTCGGTGGAGGCGTTGTAATGGCGGTGCCAGGTCCACGGCGGCGTGTAGACGAACGACCCGGACGTCCAAGTCACCGTCTCGAACGCGTCTGGTTCGGCACACTGGATCTCGCTGTGCCCGTCGCCGGAGATCACGAAGTGCACGGTCTCGTGGTAATGCCGTTGCATGTCCGAGCTTTCGCCCGCCGGGATGACCTGGCGGAACAGCTCGAACGTCGACGTCGGCAGCTTTCCCGCGATCCGCAACGTGGTCGGGTTCGGCACCGCGCCCGGCGGGATCGTCTCCAGCTCGTCGTCGTGCACGACCAACGGACGCCCGCCGTCGGGCCGCACCGCGTGCGTGAGCGCCCCGAGAAAGTCGGTCATGGCGAAGTCAGGTCCGGAAGTGGCCAACGCTCTTTCCCTTTCAGACTGCGATTTCGGTTCGGCCACCGTCGACGGTGAGCACGGTGCCGTTGACGTACGACGCCTGCGGTGAAGCCAGGAACGCGACCGCGGCGGCGATCTCGGAGGGATCCGCGGCGCGCAAGGCCGGGATGTCCGAGAGGTCGTCGGCGGCCGCGGTGTCGAAGTCCACGCCTGCGGCCTCGGCCCTGCGGCGCAGCACTTCCAGCCGCCGAGGCGTCAAAGTCGCGCCAGGAGCCACACAATTGACCGTGACGCCGTCCGCCGCGTGCTGCCGGGAAGCGAGCTTCATCGCCGAGGTCACGGCCGCCCGCAGCACCGTGGACGATGCGAGACCGGGTTGTGGCTGACGCACGGCCGTCGATGTGACCACCACCGCACGACCGAACCCGCGCCGCGCCATCGCGGGCAACGCCGTGCCCAGCAACGCGAGTGGCCCAAGCAGCAGCAGGTCGAGGTCGCGGTGCCACTGCGCGTCTGGTACCTCGAAGATGCCGCCCGGCGACGGTCCGCCCGCGTTCACGACCAGCACGTCGAGCGAACCGTGCCGGTCGCCGACATGGGTGACGACCGTGGCGGCCTCACGTGCGTCGGCGAGGTCGCAGACGACGTAGTCCGCGGCGTCGCCGAGCGCCGCGGCCGTCTCCTTCAGCGTCGCTTCGGTGCGTCCGGCCAGCACGACGCGGTGCCCGCTCTCGACGAGCGCGGCGGCCGTCGCCGCACCGATTCCGCCGGCGCCGCCCCCGACGAGCGCGACCCGCGTGGTGTTTGCGTCCATGAGCTCCTACAGTCGCCGTGTGCGGAAGGTTGACCAAGGATGAGTCCCAGTGACCGGGACTCGCCGTCCACCGAGCCGAGCGGTTCACTCGAACGCGCGGCGGCGATCCTGGACGCGTTCGACGTGACTCACCGGGAGCTGGGCCTCGCCGAACTGGTGCGCAGGTCCGGGCTGCCGCGTTCGACCGTGCACCGCACGGCGGCACGCATGATCGAGCTCGGCTGGCTCGACAAGCCGGGCGACCGCTACCGGATCAGCACCGGCCTGTTCAAACTCTCCAGCCTCGTGCCGGTGCGGCACGAGCTGCGCGAGGCCGTGCTGCCGTTCCTGCAGGACCTCTACGCCGCCGCCCGCGTCACGGTGCAGCTCGGCGTGCTCGACGGCACCCAGGTGCTGGTCGTCGAGAAGATCACCGGTCACCGGCCGATGCCGATGCTCGACCAGGTGGGCGGCATGATTCCCGCGCACTGCTCGGGCCTGGGCCGCGCGATGCTCGCCTTCTCCGCCGCGTCCACTGTGGACGCGGTGATCGCCGCCGGACTGACCCGCCGCACTCCCCGCACGATCACCAGCCCGACAGCGTTGCGCCGCGAGCTCGCGGCGATCCCGGACCAGGGCTGGGCCTACGACCGCGAGGAGGGCAACGTCGGCATCAGCTGCATCGCCGCACCGATCTTCGGCGCGGGTGGTGAGGTCGCCGCGGCGTTGTCGGTGACCGGGCCGAGCGCGGCGGTACGTCCGGAACGGATCGGGCCCGCCGTGCGGATGGCGGCCTCGGCGGCGACCCGCGCCTACTCGACGCGCCGCTGGGAGTCCCACTAGCCGGGACTCCTGGTTGGCCGTGGACGTGGGAGCGCTCCACAGTGTGGTCCGTCACATCCTCAGCCAGGAGGACCAGGATGCGAGTCGCGATCATCGGTGCCGGAGTCGCCGGCCTCACCACGGCCAAGGTGCTTCTGCAGGCCGGACACGAGGTCGAGGTCTTCGACCGGACACCGGACGTCGGCGGGGTGTGGAGCAGCACCCGGCGCTACCCCGGCCTCACCACGCAGAGCCCCAAGGCCCAGTACTCGTTCTCGGACTTCCCGATGCCGAAGGGCCTGCCGGAGTGGCCGACCGGCGCCCAGGTGCAGGCGTATCTGGAGGCGTACACGTGGCACTTCGGTGTCGACGCGTGCCTGCGCCTGGAGACGACGGTGACGTCCGTCGTGCCCGTTGACGGCGCATGGGAGCTCACCACGCACACCGGCACCACCTACCGCTACGACCGAGTCGTCGTCGCCAACGGAGTGTTCTGCGAACCCTCCGTGCCGGCGTTTCCCGGCCGTGAGGACTTCGAGGCGGCCGGCGGCCGGGTGCTCGCGGGCACCGAGTTCCACGACGCCGAGGAGGCGCGGGACCACCACGTCCTGGTCGTCGGCTACGGCAAGTCGGCGTGCGACGTGACCGTGCCGATCAGCGAGGTGGCGGCGAGCACCGACATCATCGCGCGGCAGCTGCTGTGGAAGGTCCCGCGCAAGATCGCCGGGGTCGTCAACTTCAAGATGCTGCTGCTGACCCGCATGGGCGAGGCGCTGTTCCGCTACCGGTGGCTGCGCGGGTTCGAGAAGTTCCTGCACGGCCCGGCGAACCGGATGCGGCGCTCGATGCTCAACTCGCTCGGGTCGGTGTCGGTGCGGCAGTTCGGCCTCGCGCGGCACGACCTGGTGCCGTCCGGGCAGATGGAGGACATCGTCAAGGGCGCGATCGGCCTTGCCACCGAAGGGTTCTTCGAGGGCGTCGACGCAGGCCGGATCCGCGTGCGCCGGGACATGACCATCGCGCGGCTGACGTCCAGCGGTGCCGTTCTGTCGGACGGCACGGTGCTGCCCGCCGACCTGATCGTCTGCGCGACCGGGTTCACCCAGGGCGTTTCGTTCCTGCCCGACGCGGTTCAGGGGCGGATCTTCGACGAGCGCGGCAACTTCGCGCTGTACCGGCAGATCCAGCCGATCGGCGTGCCCGGCCTGTACTTCAACGGCTACAACTCGTCGTTCTTCAGCCCGCTCAACGCCGAGATGGCCGCGTTGTGGATCGCCGCCGACCTCGCGGGAGCGCTCTCGCTGCCGGACGACGAGACGCGGCGGGCGGACGTGAGCGCGCAGCTCGCGTTCATGGACGAGGCGACGAACACGCACCACTGCCGCGGCACGAAGATCATCCCGTTCTCCCTGCACAACGCGGACGAGGTGCTGGAGGACCTCGGGTTGCAGATCGGCCGCGTGACCCGTGCGTCGCACTGGCTGAACCCGGTCGCGCCCTCGGCATACCGCAAGGTCACGCCCCTGTTGCTCACCCGGCTCGAGGCCATGAAGGCCGCCGTGCCGGTGGACGTCCCGTCGAAATGAGGTTGGAGACCATGGAAACCCCCGTGCAGCACCACGTCTACCGCAGCGGCGAGGGCACGAACGTCGGCGCGATCGGTCTGGGCATCTACACGCGGCTGACCGGCGCGGACACCAAGGGGGCCTACTCGTTGTTCGAGTACGTCGTGCCGCCGAACCTAGGTGGGCCGCCCACGCACATCCACACGCGTGAGGACGAGCTCTTCACGTGCGTGCAGGGGCGGGTCGTCGTCGAGCTGGACGGCGAGGAACACGTGCTGGCACAAGGTGATTCGCTGCTGATGCCGCGCGGGGTGCCGCACATGTTCCACAACCCGTTCGACGAGGAGACCCGCGTGGTGGCCGTCGTGTCGCCGCCCGGGTTGGAGAACTACTACCAGGCGCTGTCCGAGCTGCCGCCGGGGCCGCGCGACATGAAGCTGGTCGCGGAGATCATGGTGGAGCACGGCCTTTCGTTGCAGAAGAAGCCATGACCCGCACTGCGTTCGACCGCACCGAAATGGTGCGGCGGATGTGTGCCGCGGTCGATGGTGGTGACGCGGAGGCGTTCGGCGCCTGGTTCGCTTCCGACGCCACCTACGTCTTCGGCAACCACGAGCCGTTGGCCGGCCGGGACGCCGTGGTCGCGGCTACCGCCGGCGCGGCGGGTGCGTTGCCGTGGGTGCGGCACGTGATCGACCAGATCGTGGAGGTCGGCGACCAGTTGTTCTGCCGGTTCACCATCGAGACCGAGTCGCCGGACGGGAAGCCGCTCGCGTTGCCTTGCGTGACGGTGATCTGGATGTCCGGCGACCAGATCGTCGACTATCGCGTGCACATGGACGTCTCGCCGGCGATGGCGTGAGAAGAGTGCAGTGTGGCGAGGAACGTCCGGCAGGCTTCGACGTCGAGCTCGTCGCAGCGCCACGCGACGTGGCCGTCGGGGCGGATGACGTACAGGGCCTGCGAATCCGGTTCGGTGAGGCCGTAGTGCTCGAACACCTGCGCTGAGTCGGCCCGGTGCACGCGGTCGTCTTGGCGGGCCTCGACCCGTGCGATGAGGTGGGTGGTGGCACCGAGTTCGTTGAGCCGGGCCGTGTGATCCGCGATCTCGTCGGCGGTGAGATGCTTGCGGGACAACGCGATGACGTGCAGCTGATAGCCCTGCAGCAGGTCGAACATCTGCTCGCGGTCGTTGATCCTGGCGTCGGGGACGCGCTGGCCGGCCAGCGGGCCCTTGAGCGAGTACAGCAGCTCGTTGACGTTGATCTCGCTCGGCCGGTAGCCGAGGCTCAGCTGTGACAGGCGGTGGAACGACTTGCGGTGTGGCAGTGGCGCCGCCGACATCCGTCCGATCAGGAACGGTCCCGCGGTGTCGCGCAGCCACGCCCGCCAGCCGCTCAGGCCCGCCGCGACCTTGTAGAGGCGGTCGGTGAACTTCAGCAGCCTGATGCCCGCCGGATGACGTTCGGCGGAGTAGGTGTCAAGCAGGTCCACGTCGTTCTTGATTGCCGCCGCGAGCTTCCAGGCGAGGTTGGCGGCGTCGTGCAGTCCGGTGTTCATGCCCTGGCCGCCCGCCGGGGAATGGATGTGGGCGGCGTCGCCAACGAGGAATCCCCTGCCGCGGCGGTAGTCGTCGACGCCGCGCAGATGAACCTGGTAGCGGCTGGTCCAGATCGGGGCGCTGAGGGTGGCGTCGAGGTTCATCGCCTTGCGGAGCTCGTCCTGGAGGGTCTGGAGCTCGAATTCCGCTGCCGGGTCACCGAAGTCCGTGACCATCACACGGGACGTCTCGGCGCCTCGGAGCGGCAGGAACAGGCCGATCCGGTTGCCGTTCATGAACACCCGGAAGTGCGCGTGGTCCAGCGGCCAGTCGACCTTGCAGTCGGCGAGCAGGTAGCGCTGCGCGTACTTGTCGCCTTCGAAGCTGAGGCCGAGCTGCTGCCGGACGGTGCTGTGGGCGCCGTCCGCACCCACGACGTACTGCGCGGTGATCGTCTTATCGGTGAGGACCGCGGTGACGGCGTCCTCGGTCTGCTGGACTTGGGTGAGCCGCGTGCCGCGCCGGACCGCGACGCCGTGCCGCGCCAGGTCTTCGAGGAGCACTTCCTCCACTTCGGACTGCGGCGCCATCAGGATGAACTGGTACGGCGTCGTCGCCGCTTCGGCGCGGTCGAAGTCGAGGCCACCGACGTGCCTGCCCTTGATGTGGAAGCGGATTCCGGTGGTGACGACACCGCGTTCGAGCAGTTCGTCCGCGAGTCCGATGCTCCGGAACAGCTCGATGGTGCGGGACTGGACGGCGAACGCCCTCGACTCCGTGGCGGGGCCCGCGTTGGCGTCGACCACGCAGACCTTGACGCCCTGGCGGACCAGCAGCGCCGCCGTCATCAGTCCGCTCGGACCCGCGCCGACGACGAGCACGTCGCAGTCGTAGCGAGCCAGCCGTGGCGCCGGGGTCCGCGGTGGGGGCGGTGGGTTGACGGGGCGGGTCCGCGACTTGCCCAGGCGAGCCAGGAGGCTGCTGCCGGGACGTGCGGTGACCTGGGGCACCGGGTTGCCCGTGAGCCTGCCCCGCAGCCTGCGAAGCACCAGCACGAGCAGGGTGACGACGGCGAGGATCAACAGTCCCACGGCTACCTCACCCTCGGCAGGTCGCTCGACATGCGCAGGAACCGCTGGCGCAGTGGGCCCTCCACGAGAGGCTGCACCGCCCGCACGAACTCGTGGACGTACGGCTCGGCGAGGTGCTTCTCCAGGTCCTGCTTCGACCGGAACATCTCGTAGATCACGAACTGCGACCGGTCCGCGCGGTCGCGGTGGACGTGGAACTCGATCGAGCCGGCCTCGGCGCGCAACGGTTCGACGAGGCCGAGGATCAGCGCCTCGACCTGGTCCTCGCAGCCGGGCTTGGCGGTGGCGAAACCCAGGTGGGTGTACGGCCCGGTCTCGTCGGCGTCCGGGTCGGGCAGGACGACTCGCGCGTCGCTCATCAGGTCTCCTGAAGCTGCTCAACGGATGGTGAATTCACCATCGCAGCGAGCGAGCACGCGATCACAACGCGAGTCCCAGCGAGCGGGACTCCTGTTCATCGGCGGTATACAAGCGGAATGCCGGGTGTCGACAAGTGCGACACCCGGCATTCGCCGATATGCGATATCCGATATATCAGGCCCCAGAATCAGGCACCGAAGAAGACTTCAGCCTCTTCGTAACGCTCGGTCGGAACCGTCTTGAGCTCGGCCGTCGCCTCCGACAGCTTCACGCGCACGATGTCGGTGCCACGCAGCGCGACCATGGTGCCGAAGTCGCCGGCGGCGACGGCGTCGACCGCATGCAATCCGAAACGGGTCGCGAGCACGCGGTCGTATGCGGTCGGCGTACCACCGCGCTGGATGTGGCCGAGGATGGCCGCGCGGGACTCCTTGCCGGTGCGGTCCGCGATCTCCTCCGCGAGCCACTGGCCGACGCCGCCGAGGCGGACGTGACCGAAGGCGTCGCGCTCACCGGAGTGCAGCACCTCGGCGCCACCCTCGGGGATCGCGCCTTCCGCGACGACGATGATCGGCGCGAACTCGCTCTCGAAGCGGCGCTCGACCCAGTCGACGACCTTGTCGACGCTGAACGGGCGCTCGGGCACGAGGATGACGTTCGCGCCACCGGCGAGACCGGAGTGCAGCGCGATCCAGCCCGCGTGCCGGCCCATGACCTCGACGACGAGCGCGCGGTGGTGCGACTCGGCCGTGGTGCGCAGGCGGTCGATGGCCTCGGTCGCGATGTGCACGGCCGTGTCGAAGCCGAACGTGTAGTCCGTGGCGCCGAGGTCGTTGTCGATCGTCTTCGGCACACCGACGACGCCGATGCCGTCGTCGGTCAGGCGCTTGGCGACACCGAGGGTGTCCTCGCCGCCGATCGCGATGATCGCGTCGATCTGATTCGCCGCGATGGTCTCGCGGATGCGGTCGACACCGCCCTCGACCTTGTACGGGTTCGTGCGCGATGAGCCCAGGATCGTGCCACCGCGGGTGAGGATCTCCTCGACGTCCGTGAGGTCGATCGACTTGGTGAGGTTCTCGATCGGGCCCTGCCACCCGTTGCGGAACCCGACGATCTCCCAGCCGTGTGCCTTGATGCCCTTGCGGACCACGGCCCGGATCACGGCGTTCAGACCGGGGCAGTCACCACCGCCAGTGAGCACACCGATGCGCATCTGCTTCCCCATCTCTCGTGTTCTGTGTCACGCAGACTTTCACGAGCTGTATCGGTGCAGCAATGCGGGTCTCACTTACCGGACGGGAAACCCGATTTTGCGCCGATGTTCCTCGATCACCTTCCACCGCGCGAGGTTGTGGCGCGCGTCGGCGAGGGCGTCGTGGGCGTCCGCGGGAGGGGCCGGCAGCTTGGGCCTGCCGACGTCGTCCCAGCGTTGCCGCAGGTCACGGGTGAACCTGGGCAGCGCGCGCGGCAACGCCGGCATCGCACCCCAGAGCTGCGCCAGCGCCACGTGGTCGTAGGCGGCGAACCACGCCCACAGCTCCACCTCGTCGCGGGCCGCGTTGCGGGCGTTGAGGAAGTCGAGCAGGTCCTCGCGAATCCGGTCGCGGCTGCGCCACGCCTTGTCCGCGGGCGAGGGCAGCTGGTTGAGAACGTTCTGCCGCACCCACGGACCCGCGCGCTCGGGGTCGAACTCGGTGGACACGGCGTAGAACTCGCGGCCTTCCTCGTCGACCACCCCGATCGACACGAGGTCGATCGTCACCCCGTCCTCGATGAACTCACAGTCGTAGAAGAACCGCACCGCGACACCCTAGGGGTGCGGTCAGCTCGCCTTCTTCTCGGGCACTCGGTCGGCGGGCTTGCCCTGCTCGGGGACGGGCGGGGCCTGTTCCTTCGCCTTCGCCGCGTAGACGTCGACGTACTCCTGACCGGAGAGCTCCATCAACGCGTACATGATCTCGTCGGTGATCGACCGCAGCACGAACCTGTCGCCGGACAGCCCCTCGTAGCGGGAGAAGTCGAGCGGCTTGCCGATCTTGATCCGGATCGGGTGCGGCTTCCACATCCGCGAGCCGATGGGGTTCGCCTTGTCCGTGCCGAACATCGCCACCGGGATGACCGGCGCGCCGGACTCCAGGGCGATCCAGGCGACACCGACCTTGCCCTTGTAGAGGCGGGCGTCGGGCGAACGCGTGCCCTCGGGGTAGATGCCGAGCAGCTTGCCCTCACGCACGATCCGCACGCCCGTGTCGAGCGCGCCCTGCGCGGCCGAGGCGCTGGACCGGTCGATCGGCACCTGGCCGACGCCGGAGAAGAACCACTTCTGCAGCTTGCCCTTGATCCCCGTGCCGGTGAAGTACTCGATCTTGGCGGGGAAGGTCATGCGCCGCGACAGCATCAACGGCAGGAAGAAGGAGTCGGACACGGCGAGGTGATTGCTCGCCAGGATCGCGCCGCCCTCCTTCGGGATGTTCTCGGCACCCTCGATGATCTTCGGCTGGAAGAACAGCCGGAGAATCGGTCCCAGGAGGACGTGCTTCATCAACCAGTACAGCACTTTGGGAAGCGCCTCCCTAGACACCGCGAACCTTGATCCCGGCAACCAGCCTACGGAGCCGACCGCACCTCACACAACGAGTCCCAGGTCTGCACGTCACGGCTGAGACTGAGCCGACTGCCGTAACCCGCAACACATCCCGCCCGTGCAACGATGTGGGGTCAAGAGGGTTGCGGCACATGGAGAGGCTCTGGATGAACGCCCGGCGCGACTCGACCGACGGCCCGGAGAACGTCGACGAGCTCTTTGCCGAGATCGTCGCGGGACTCGAACGGGACGGGGTCGGCAAGGACTGGCTCGACCTCGACGAGGCGAGCCCGGAAGCCGTCGACCAGGACCTCAAAACCCGCGAGGACCCGGCCGAGGACACCTCCCCCGACGTCGCCACCGACCTCGCGGACGAGCCCGAACGGCGAGATCGGGACGATGAAGACCATTACGTGCCACCGGAACCGCCGCCCTTCCCGGTACTGCGCGCGTCCACCCTCGCGGCCCTCGGCCTGTTCGTGCTGGGCATCGTCCTGCTGGTCGCGCCCGGCCTTTTCGGACTGCAGGCCCGCATCGGCACCCCGCTGTCCCTCGTGGCCCTCTGCGCGGGCGTCGGCTGGCTGATCCTGCGCATGCGCAACACCCCGCCACCGGACTCAGGATGGGACGACGGCGCCCAGGTGTGACACCTCACGTCCCAGTTGGTAACGGCGTGATAACGGCCACTCAAACCTTCAGATAACGATTCGGCCATGCATACCGTGTGCGACATGGACCAGATGCAGCACCTGATGATGGCCCGTGCCATGGCGACCCTGAGCAAGAAGGACGCGGAGCGCGCCAAGCGCCGCCCGCGCATCCTGCGCCTGCTCGGCCGCTAGCTCCACCTGGGCCGGCCCGTCGGCCGGCCGTTCCAGCTGGGTGTTCGCGGCGGGTGAACAGACCCCGACACTCCCGCCGCGACACTCCTCAACCCGATATATCAGTCGCCCTGACCAGCACCCTTGCAACAGGTCTTTGGACTTCGTCCGCAAAAGACTCATTGCCAAGCCCAGTGCGAAGGGGGCGCGTCAGTCGGACGACGAGTGCCGGTGCGGGCGCAGCGCGGACGGCTTGTGCACCGCGTCCCGGCCGCTCTTCGCGCTCTCCACGCGGTACTGGGGTTCGTCCTTCGAGGCCTTCACCTTCCGGTCCGCGGCCTCTTTCTCCTCTGGGATCTCCTCCTTGACCTCGCCGTGCGTGCGCGAGCCGTGGCTGGACCACTCGACCTCGTCGCCGGGCTTGAACGGGTGCTTCGTCATGGCCTCCGCGTACCCGGAGGCAATGGGCCAATCCGAACAGGACCGGATCCGCGACGACTTCGGCGAGGCGGTGAACATGACCGCCACGCGTCCAAGCGCGACGATCGAGGACAACCGCCGGCGGCACTCCCTGATGAACTGGGGCCACGACCCGCTCGGCGGGTCAGGAACGGCGTGAGTGGTTCCTCGTCATCGACGCGGCCATCTCACGGGCCAGGGTCGCGGCACCCACGATGCCGGCGTCGTCGCCGAGCTGCGCGGTCCGGATGCGCGCCAGCGGACGGTGGCCCGCGCCGGTGACGACGGAGGCGTAGCGCTCGCGGGCGTCGTCGAGGAACAGCGGCGCCGAGGTCGAGACCCCTCCCCCGATGACGATCACCTCGGGGTCGTAGACGTCGGCGACCAGGGCCAGGCCCTCGCCGAGCCAGCGGGCCAGGTCGGCCATGGCGCGTTTGGCCAGCGGGTCGCCGTCGCGGGCCGCGCCGGCCACTCGGCGGCCGGTCACCGCGCGGGAGTCGCCGGCGGCCTCACGGGCGAGCACGGTCGAGACGCCGGGGTGCTTGGCCAGCAGTTCGACGGCGGTGGCGCTCAGGGCCGTGCCGCTGCAGTAGCGCTCCCAGCAGCCGTTCTTGCCGCACGGGCAGGGGCGGCCGTCCGGGACGACGCGCAGGTGGCCCAGTTCGGGGGCCACGCCGTGGGCGCCGCGGAAGACCTCGCCGTTGAGCAGCAAAGCGGCGCCGATTCCGGTGCCGATGGCCACCAGCACCGCGGTCTTGGCGCCGCGGGCCGCACCGAAGCGGTGTTCGGCCAGGGCGGCGGCGTTCGCGTCGTGTTCCAGGACCACGGGCATGCCCAGGCGGTCGCTCATGCGGTCGGCGACGTCGGCCTGCCGCCACGCCAGGTGCGGTGCGAACCGGACCGTGCGGAGGTCAGGGGCGATGAAGCCCGCCACGGCCAGGCCGACAGCGGTCACGGCGTGGCGGTCGGCCACTTCCTCGACGGCGGCGACGATCGCGTCTTCGAGGGCGCGTTCACCGGCGGGGGTCGGCGCGCGTGAGGTGTCCAGCACCGAACCGCGCGGGTCCACGACGCCCGCGCGCACGCTGGTGCCACCGATGTCCACCCCGACCGTGAGCACTAGTCGGTCTTCCTGACGACCTTGATGTGCTGCACCCGCTGACCGGTGTCAGCAGGTTCCTCGGCGTCACTCGCAGGCGCAGCAGGCGGCGCACCGGGCTCGCGCAGAGCGGCTCGCAGCACCGCGACCAGGCCGGCCGCGTGCTCGGCGGCCTTGGCGGCCAGTTCGGAACGGTCCCCGCGCAGCAGCGCCACGCCGTTGCACAGAGGGCACCAGCCGCACGTCTCGGGCGTGTGCGAGCCGTCGCCCGCCTCCGCCACACGCTGCAGCCACGGCTGCATGCGCTCGGCAGCCACGTCGATGAGCAGCCGCAGCTCCTCGGCGAGCTTGCCGGTGTTGTCGTGAGTCATCCAATGCTCCTGATCAGCGCCAGAGGGAGGGGTCGGGGCGGAACCCCACCGTCACGCCACCCGAGTCCATCTCCGCACCGGTCACGATGCAGCGCCTCAGCAACGACGGCAGCGCCACCAGCCGACGCCGGCCGTCGACGGTCAGCGCGAGGTCGTCGCCCACGCGCGCGAGGTCCAGTTCCGTGTCGTCGGCCAGCGGCAACGCGATCCGCAGCGAGTATCGGGCGTCGAGGCCACGACCGCTGCCCGACACCTCCATCAACGACTCCGAAACAGCGGAACCCGGCAGCGGGTCCGTGTCGCCGTAGAGCTGCTCGGCGACCTCCAGCAGCGCCGGCACCCCGACGGGCTCGGCCGCGCGGTGGTCGACGGTGCGGATCTCGCCGATCCCGGTCAGCTCGGCCAGCACGGCGTCCTGCTCGTGCCGGCGCGTGCGCAGCCAGGTGGCGGCGGCACCCCGTGCGGCACCCGGCGACGGCACCAGCCGGTTCGCGATCACGCTGTCGACGCGGATTCCCTGCAACGCCAACGCGGTCAGCGTGCGCCGGGTCTCGGCGGCCACCACGCGTTCGGGCGTCAGCACCAGCCGCACCGAGCACCCCGCGGGATCCGCGAGCATCGTGCGCAACGCGTCCAGCCGCTCGGCGAGCCTGCTCAACGCGTCCGCCGTCGCGTCCCACTTCTCGACCGTCCCGGTACCGGCGACCCCCGCCAGCAGCCCGCGAACCACCCGGCGGTGCGTCGGGAAGAGCCGTTCCAGATAACCGGCGAACGCCTCGGGCAGCGACAGCAACCGCAACGTCTCCGCGGTCGGACCGCAGTCGACGACCACGACCTCCCACGGGCCGCTGGTGGCCAGCCGCCGCACCTCGGCGAGCGCGAGCAGTTCCTCGACGCCCGGCAGCACGGTCAGTTCCTCGGCGTCGAGCTCGTCGACACCGGCGCCCGCCAGCACGGTGCGCAGATGCCCGCGCAGCTCGCCCCACGCCTCGTCGACCAGCCCGCGCGGGTCGATCTGGCACGCGAACAACCCGGCCGCACCGTCCACTTCGGATGGTTCGGCGCCCAGACGCACGTCGAGCGCGTCGCCCAGCGAGTGCGCGGGGTCGGTCGACACCACGAGCGCCTTGCGGCCGTGCGCGGCCAGTGAGGCAGCCGTGGCGGCCGACAGCGTCGTCTTGCCGACCCCGCCCTTGCCGGTGAAGAGCAGGACCCGGCTCAAGCCGCCTTCTCCGCGCGCTTCTTGAGCTCCTTGAGCGCGGTGTCGAGGATCAGCTTCTCGGCCTTGCGGCGGAACAGCCCGATCATCGGGATCACCAGCTGCACCGACAGCGTGTACGTGACCTTGGTGCCGGTGCCGGACGGCTCCAGCACGTAGCTGCCCTTCTGCGCCTTCTGCATGGTGCCCTTGACGAGCTCCCACTTCACCGACAGACCGTCGGCGGACCAGTCGTACTTCAGGGTGTACTCGTCCTTCACGGGACCCTGGTCGATCGCGAAGCGCACCTGCTGGGCACGACCGTCGGAAGCGGTGTCGAGGACCTCGACCTCTTTCATCCCGTTCGCCCAGTCCGGGTACGACGGGAAGTCCGCGATGATCGCCATGATCTTCTCAGGCGGAGCGTCGATGACGATGGACTGCGTGGACTCGTCGGCCATGAGTGAGGAGGTTACTCGCGTCTTTACCAGTTGAGGACGTGAGGCTTGCCGCTGCGCTGGAAGTGCCCGACGTTGATGCACTCGGTGTAGCCGACGCGCACTCGCCTGGCCAGCGGCTGGTGCACGTGCCCGAACACCGACCAGCGCGGACGTTCCCGCTCGATCTTCTCCAGCGCGGCCCGCGATCCCCATTCGGGACGGCGCGCGATGACGTCGTAGGTCAGTTCCGGAACAAGCGGCGGGATGTGCGTGCACAGCACGTCGACCTGCCCCATCCGCTCCAGCGCCGAAGCCATGTCGGCCTCGGTGCGCAGGTACGGGAACCACGGCGCGTTGGGGTTGCGCACGTGTCCGGGCAGCATCAGCCCGCCGCCCGCGAAGCCGAACCGCAGCCCGCCGATCTCCGCGGCCTCGCCGTCGAGCACGTGCACCCCGTCCCCGGCGAACTGCGGCCACAGGTGCGGACTGTCCACATTGCCCGGTGTCGCGTACGTCGGCGCGGTCATCGCGCTGAACAACGCGTGGTACTGCTCCAGCACCGCTTCTTCCACGACGGAGCGGGCGTCCGCGAGACCGTCCCACAGGGAACGGATGTAGCTCGCCGTGTCCGCGCGCTTGGTGCCGCGTCTCAACTCGGCGAAGATCCCCACCTTCTCGGGCCCGAAGACGCGCCCGAGGATCCCCTTGGAATGGTCGTAGTAGTCGACGAAGTCGATGAGGTCGCCGAGCACGACGAGCGCGTCGGCCCCGTCACCGGCGCGCGCGAGCGCCTCCGCGTTGCCGTGCACATCGGAAATCACGTGAACCCGCACGGTTTCCAACTTAGTTCACGAGGAACCGGGGTGGTTTCTGAGACGCGGGTCGAGCAAGATCACCCTTGCGGCGGGCAGCCAGGCGGACGACCGTCCTCCAGAGTCAGCTTCAGACCCAGAGCAACGGACTTCGCGTCGAGCTGGCGGCGTTGCACCTCACGGAGGGCGTTGCGCGGGGTGAACGCACCCGCCGGTGGATCAGCGCGGAGGAAGTAGTGCACCAGGGTGCCGTCGAGCATCGGCTCGAGCCAGACCTCCATGGTGCCGACGAGCGCGCCGCCGACGGTCCAGCGCAGCCCCTCTTCGCCGCGGTCGGCGTAGACGGCCAGTTCGAGATCCGGCCAGAAACCGCGCCACGACGAGGGCGAGGCGAAGGCGGCGGCGACCACGCTGGGTGGTACCGCCAGGAAGGTCTCGTCGACGACGTCCACGCTGGCCATGAGGACAAAAGGTAACGGAAGGGCGTACCAACCTTTGTATCGCCGGAATCACACGCTAGGTTTCCCCACCAGTAACATTTCACCGTACGGAGGTTGACGTGCGCGAGTTCAGCGTCCCCGCCACCGCCGCAGTGGCTCCGGAGGAGAACCTCACCGACATGGTGTGGGCCAACGCGGAGCGCTTCGGCAACGCCGTCAGCTTCCGCAGGCAGGTCGACGGCACCTGGATCGACATCACCGCGCGTGACTTCGCCGCACAGGTGATGGCAGTAGCCAAGGGCATGGTCGCCGCAGGTCTCGAACTGGGCGATCGCGTCGGGCTGGTCTCCAAGACCCGCTACGAGTGGTCGTTGCTCGACTTCGCCATCTGGGCTGCCGGCGGCGTGGTCGTGCCGATCTACGAGACGTCGTCGGCGGACCAGATCGAGTGGATCCTGTCCGACTCGGGCGCGACGGCGGTGTTCGTCGAAGCGCAGTCCCACCGCGCGATGGTGGACGACGTCGTCGGCAAGCTGCCCGAGCTGCGGCACGTCTGGCAGATCGACGGTCCGGCCGCCGCTGTCGACGAGCTCACCGCCCTGGGCGCCGAGATCACCGACGAGCAGGTGCACGAGCGCCGCGGTCAGGTGCAGGCGGACCAGACGGCCACGCTCGTCTACACGTCCGGCACCACGGGCAGGCCCAAGGGCTGCACGCTCACGCACCGCAACCTGCTGTCCGAGGTGCGGTCGGCGCTGTCGCGGTTCCCGGAGATCCTGACGGCGGGCAACTCACTGCTGCTGTTCCTGCCGCTCGCGCACATCCTGGCCCGCGCGCTGGCGCTGGCCTGCGTGTACTCGCGGGCGACGGTGGGCCACACGGCCGACGTGAAGAACCTCGTCGAGGACCTCGGCCAGTTCCGCCCGACGTTCGTCGTCGCGGTGCCGCGCGTGTTCGAGAAGGTCTACAACGGCGCGAAGCAGAAGGCGCACGCCGGCGGCAAGGGCAAGATCTTCGACGCCGCCGAGGCCACCTCGGTCGCGTACTCGAGCGCGCTGGACAACGGCGGTCCCGGCCTGGGCCTGCGGCTCAAGCACGCGGTGTTCGACAAACTGGTGTTCACGAAGCTGCGTGCCGCCCTCGGTGGTCGCGCGATCGCGGCCGTGTCCGGTGGCGCGCCACTGGGCGACCGGCTGTCGCACTTCTTCCGCGGCGCGGGCATCCCGGTCTACGAGGGCTACGGCCTGACCGAGACCTCCGCGGCGGCGTGCGTGACGTTCCGCGGCCAGGAGAAGGTCGGCACCGTCGGCCTGCCGGTGCCCGGCACGTCGGTGAAGATCGCCGACGACGGCGAGATCCTGATCAAGGGCGACATCGTCTTCACCGGCTACTGGAACAACGAGGCCGCCACCAAGGAGGCCCTCGAGGACGGCTGGTTCCACACCGGTGACATCGGCGAGCTCGACAGCGACGGGTTCCTCAAGATCACGGGCCGCAAGAAGGAGATCATCGTCACCGCCGGTGGCAAGAACGTCTCCCCCGCGCAGCTCGAGGACCGCATCCGGGCGCACCCGCTGATCTCGCAGTGCATGGTCGTCGGCGACAAGCAGCCGTTCATCGGCGCGCTGATCACCATCGACCCGGAGTTCTTCCCGTCGTGGAAGGAGTCGCACGGCAAGCCGGCGTCGGCCGAGGTCCCCGACCTGATCGAGGACGCCGACCTGCTGGCCGAGATCCAGGCCGTGGTGGACGATGCGAACAAGTCGGTCTCGAAGGCCGAGGCGATCCGCAAGTTCCGGGTGCTGCCGGTCGACTTCACCGAGGCGGGCGGCGAGATGACGCCGTCGCTGAAGCTGAAGCGCTCCGTCGTGGCGACGACGTACTCGTCGGACATCGACGCGATCTACGCGAAGTAAGAGGGTCTAATGCGCGAAAGGCCCAGGAGCTGAGAGCTCCTGGGCCTTTCGACCCCCAGCGATCGTGATCCGCAGGGCTTCTGCGGAACCCGAGAAGTTTGTTGCCCCGGCCCCCCGACCGGGACATGCAGAAGATTGCCGTACGACGCTGACGTATCGCTGACGCGCCGATGTCACTTCGCGACAGCGCGCCAATAGGCTGTCCGGTAGACGGGGATCGTCGGCGGCCGATCAGCTGCCGTGGATCGTTTGGCAGCGCACGAGGGGAAGGCAATGGCTTCGGGTCCGCAGTTCCGGCTGCTCGGCCCGCTGGAAGTGCGCCTGGACACCTCAGCGGTGGTGTTGCGCGCGGGCAAGCACCGGGCGTTGCTGGCGGCGTTGCTGCTGCGGCCGAACCGCGTCGTCCCCGTGACGGAACTCGTCGAACACGTGTGGGGCGACACACCGCCTGCGCGCACCCGTGGGACGTTGCAGACGTACGTCATGCGGTTGCGGGCGGCGCTGGGCGACCCGTCGTTGATCCAGACGGCCGCTGACGGCTACCGGATGCGCGTCGACCCGCTGGCCGTGGACGTGCACCGGTTCGCTGACGCGGCCGCGCGCGGGCGTGCGGCGGCCGCTGCTGACGACCTGCCGGCGGCGCGGAAGGCGTTCGCCGAGGCCTTGGAGCTGTGGCGCGGGCCGGTGCTGTCGGACGTGCCTTCCGAGACGCTGTACTCCGAGCACGCGCCACGGCTCAACGAGCTGCTGATGACCGTGCACGAACAGCGGATCGACGTGGAACTCGCGCTGGGCGACCACGCGGATCTGGTGCCGGAGCTGTTCGCGCTGACGCGGGACCACCCGTTGCGTGAGCGGTTCTGGGGACAGCTGATGATCGCGCTGTACCGCGGCAGCAGGCAGGCGGAGGCGCTGGAGGCGTTCCGGCAGCTCGACC
This sequence comes from Lentzea miocenica, assembly GCF_033949945.1. Lineage (NCBI taxonomy): Bacteria > Bacillati > Actinomycetota > Actinomycetes > Pseudonocardiales > Pseudonocardiaceae > Lentzea > Lentzea miocenica. The sequence continues at coordinate 140,911 of NZ_JAXAVW010000003.1, read as the reverse complement.
GGACGCTGGACGAGCAGCTCGGCATCGACCCGTCGAAGGAGCTGCGGGCGCTGCACCAGGCGATCCTGGTGGGGGCGCCGGAGCTGGCGGCGCCGGTCGCGAGGCGGGAACCGGAACGAGCGCCCGCGTCGCCGATGCGGCTGCCGGACGACATCTCCGACTTCACCGGGCGCGCCTGGCACGTCGAACGCATCGCCGGGCTGATCACGGGCGGGTCGGTGCCGACCGTGACGCTGGCGGGACCGCCGGGGGTGGGCAAGACAACGCTGGCCGTGCACGTGGCGCACCTGCTACGGGACCGGTTCCCGGACGGGCAGCTGTACGTCGACCTGCGCGGCTACGCACTGGGACCGCCCGCGGACGGGATGGACGTGCTGTCGCGGTTCCTGCGGGCGCTGGGAGTGCCGCCGGACGAGATCCCGCCGGACGCGGACGAGCAGAGCACGATGCTGCGGTCGCTGCTGTCGGGCCGGCGGATGCTGCTGGTGCTGGACAACGCCTCGGCGCCGGACCAGGTGCGGCCGCTGCTGCCGGGGACGGCGTCGTGCCGGGTGATCGTGACGTCGCGGGACGACCTGCGCGGGCTGATCGCGATGAACGGTGCGCGGACCGTGCCGGTGGACGTGTTCTCGCCCGCGGAGTCGGAGTCGTTGCTCACCGCGCTGCTGGGGCCGGGTGACCACGCGGAGCTGGCCTCCCGGTGCGGGCACCTGCCGCTGGCGTTGCGGGTGGCGGCGGCCTATCTGGCCGGGCGTGACGACGTGACGATCTCGGGGTCGCCGATCGAACTCGCCCACGCCGCGCTGCCGCCGGCGCCGCAGCGGTTGTTCCGGCTGTTGTCGCTGGTGCCGGGACCGGACTTCACCGCGGAGGCCGCGTCCGCGCTGGCCGACGTGGACGCCGACGGCCTGCTGACGGTGCTGGCGATCGCGAACCTCGTGGTCTCCGCGGCTCCCGGGCGCTACCGGTTCCACGACGAGCTGATGCGCTACGCCGCGGCGTTGCGTGAGGAGTCGGACAGCCCTGCCGAACAGCAGGCGGCGTGGACGGCGTTGCTGAACCACTACGTGCTCGGGGTCGAACGCTGTGCCGAGCTGCTCTACCCCGGGATCGTGCGGCTGCCGTCGTCCGCCTCGGGTCCGCCGCCCCGGATCTCGACCTCCGCCGAGGCGCTGGCGTGGCTCGACGCCGAGCGCCCGAACCTGACCGCCGCCATCCGGCACGCGGCCCAGCACGGACCCGCGCCGCTGGCCTGGCAGCTGGCCGACGGGCTGCGCGGGTACCTGTGGATCGGCCAGCACGTCGGTGAGTGGCTCGCGACGGCGCACCACGGCCTGCAGGCGGCCCAGGCGTCCGGGCACCGGCCGGCCGAGGCGGCGATGCACGCGAACCTCGGCACCCTCTACCTGCGGCTCGGCGAGTTCGCGCGGTCCGTTGAGCACCACAACCAGGCGATCGAGCTGTACCGGGCGCTGGGCGACAAGGACGCCGAGGCGAGCGTGCTGAACAACCTCAGCCTCGTGCACCGCCGCTCGGGCGAGCTGGGGGCCGCGAAGGAGGCTCTGGTCCGCTGCCTGGAGATGCTGCGCTCGGAGGAGAGCGTCAGCATCGGCCTGCACAACCTCGGGCAGCTCGCGGTGGAACTCGGTGAGATCGACGGCGCGGTCGAGCACTTCTCCCAGGCGTTGGCGCTCGCACCGAACGCCGACAGCCACACCTATCTCGGTCTGGCGCTGCGCCTGCAGGGGCAGTTCGCCGAGGCGCGCGCCCATCTGGAACGCGCGTTGGACGTCGGCAACGTCCCCGCCGGCGAGGCCGAGACGCTGGAGAACCTCGCCGCGCTCGAACTCGCGTCCGGCGATCCCGATGCCGCGCTCGCGCTGGCCTCGCGCGCGCTGTCGCTGGTCGCGGACGGCGGGGACCAGCAGGTGGCGACGTCGGTGCGGGTCACGCTCGGCGAGGTCCGGCGCGCGACGTCCGACTTCTCCGCCGCGGCGGAGCTGTTCGAGCAGGCCCTGGCGACGGCCCGGCGGATCGGGTACGCGTCCGGCGAGGTGCGGGCGTTGATCGGCCTGGCCGTGGTGCTGGGGGATCTGGGGCGCCCAGCGGATGCTCGTTCCGCCGCCGAACAGGCCGTGCGGCGCAGCACCGAGCTGGGTTTGCGCGGCTTGGAGAAGCGGGCCCGCGAACTCAGCCGATGAGTCCTTCGAGGCGGTGCGCGAGCTGGTCCCACCGCCAGTTCTCGCTCACCCACTCCCGTCCGGCGCGCCCCATCTTGGCGGCCATCTCGGGATCGGCGAGCAGCGCGGCGACCTTGGCGGCGACGTCCGCGACGTCCCGGCCGTCGACGACGTTGCCGGTGGTGCCGTTGAGCACGGTCTCCGGTGCGCCGCCGGAGCGTCCGGCGATGACGGGCAGCCCCGTCGCGGACGCCTCCAGGTAGACGATGCCGAGGCCTTCGACGTCGAGGCCGCGGCCACGGGTGCGGCAGGGCATCGCGAAGACGTCGCCGGCGTTGTAGTGCGCGGGCAGTTCCTCCCACGGCACCGAGCCGGTCAGCACGACGTCACGATTGCCGGCGGCCAGTTTTTCGAGCGTTCCCCGGTACGGCCCGCCGCCGACGATCAGCAGAGCGGCGTCCGGCACCGCGCGCTGGATCAACGGCAGCGCGCGGATCAGCACGTCCTGCCCCTTGCGCGGCACCAGCCGGGACACGCACACGATCACCGGACGGTCCGCGAGCCCGTACCGCTGCCGGATCTCGGCGCGTGCGGCGGGATCCGGGCGGTACAGCTCGGTGTCCACACCGGACGGAAGGTGTTCCAGCGCCGCCATCGGGCCGAACGCCGCGGCGAACCGCGAACGCGTGTAGCGGCTGACGTAAGTCACGACGTCCACACCGGACCCGATGGCCCGCAACGCCTGCCGTGCCACCGGCAGCATCGACCAGCCGACCTCGTGGCCGTGCGTGCACGCCACCGCGCGGCTCAGCCCGAGCGACGGCGCCAGCAACGCCAGTGGTGCCGCCGCGCCGAACCACGCGGCGTCGCACGACTCGGCTCGGGCGATGTCGCGGGCGCGGTTCAGCACGTCCGGCGTCGGCAGCATCAACGACGTGGGATGCCGCACCACCGGGAACGGTTGCTGCGCGTCGAACTCCTCCGCGCCCTTCCACTTCGGCGCGTACACGACCAGGGATTCCGCGGGCAGCCGTGTCGCCAACGCGTGCAGGTAGGACTGGATGCCACCGGGGCGGGGCGGGAAGTCGTTGGTCACCAGCAAGGTTCGGCGCACGAGCCCAACGCTATCCGATGCTCGATCTCAGGAACTCGCGCCAGCCCGCCACGTCGACGTCACCGAGGTCCACAGCGGACATCGCCGCGTGCCGCAGGAAGAAGTCCACGACACCGCGCTCCCCCAGCCGTGACTCCAGGTAGACCATGATCGAGTACGCCTGCTGGTAGGCCAGGTCACGCCCAGGACCGCCGAAGTCGGCGGGCAGCGCCGAGACGTCCGAGGTGAGCTTCGGCGCGGCCTGACGAAGCGACAGCCCCAGCCCGTGGAACGCCACCCAGTCCGCGAACCCCTCCACCAGCCACAGCGGCGCCGAGTCCGACGTCAGATCGCGCGTCGCGACGTGCGTGATCTCGTGCCTCAACAGCACGCGCAACTCCGTGTCCGTCAACGGCGCCGCACGCACCCGATTGATCACCACGCGCTGCCCGGCAGCGTCCCGAATCGCGACCCCGGCCATCTCCGCGAACGCCGGCCCGACGAGCGACACCAGCTCCGAGTCGGACGCCGGCACCACAACATCGACCCGGCGCGCCCAGCTGATATCCAATATATCGGCCACGCCGCGCACCGACTCGTCCAGCAGTCCCGACACCCGCCCGGCCAGCTCGGAATCGCACGAACTGGCGGTCACCGTGCCCGCCGCAACCTTCTGAACAGCCTCTTTGCAATGGACAGTTTCGGTCGACGGCAACTCAACGGGCCGTGTTGCAACGCTGAGACCCAGCAGGAACGTCATGGCGACGGTGATCGCCAGCAACGCCCTGAGGTATTTCACCGGCGCAACGCTAGCCCTCGATGCGCCGAATGGTCGCGATGGGCCCGATGGCGTCGATCGGTGCGATCTTCACCGGCTGCCCCTCAGTGGAGGCGTGCACGGCGCGTGCGTTGTCGACGGCCATGGCGACGTGCGACCGGCTCGAGTAGTAGACGATCAGGTCGCCCGCACGGATCTCGGGCCGCGTCACGACGCGTCCGACAGCAGCCTGTCCGCCGGACGTGCGCGGGATCGAGAACCCGGCCGCCGCGTAGGCCTTCATCGTCAGCCCGGCGCAGTCCCACTCGTTCGGCCCGGTGGCGCCGTACCTGTACTCGTCCCCGCGCTGCGCCAGGGCGAACGCCAGAGCCAGCCCCGCCACCCCGGCGGGCACGCCGATCGCCGACCGGTCACCCGGATCACGCAGCTGCGCGGCGACGGGGGCGGGGAGCCTCGGCAGCGCCGCCTTCACCTCGGCGATCTGGGCCTGCAACGCCCGGTTGCGCCCGTCCAGGTCACCCTTGAGCTTCTCGGCGGAGGCGGTGGCCTCAGCGGCACGGGTGCGGGCCTGTTCCGCCACCTGATGCGCCTGGCGGGCCTTCTCGACCGCGCCGGAGAGCCGGGCCAGCGACTCCGCCTTGTCGGCGGCCAGCACCCGCATCATCTCCAGGCGGTTCAGGAAGTCCTGCTGCGAGTCCGCCACGAGCAGCGCCGACAGCTGGTTGAACCGCGCACCCTCGAACGACGCCTGCGCGATCAGGTCGACCTGGCTCTGGAAGTCGCCTTCCTCGGACTTGGCCTGCCGTTCGATCTGCTGCGCCGCCGCGACGGTCGCGCTCGCGCGGTCGAGCTCGGCTCGCCGCTGGACGAGATCTTCCTGCGCGCGCAGGACTTCCTCGTTGAGCTTCGTGGCCTGCGCCGTCAGATCGGCGTACTGGCGTGCCGGATCCGCCGGCTGCGCCGCCAGAGAAACGGCCGGCATGACCGAAAGCAGCACCACAACCAGAAACCCATGGGCGATTTTGCGCGACATAAAGGTCGCCGATCCCCTTCGCGAGAACAACACCGTCAAGATCGACGGGCGTCAGGCTACCGGGTGATCAAACGCGCCCGAGACGGGCCAGCAACACAGCGGACGGCACCGGATGCGCACCGCGGCGACGCACCGAATCCGCGACCGCGCGATCCGACGTCACCACCACCACAGGCCGCCCCTCTGGCTCCGCGGTGACCAACGCCCGGATCACGTCGTCTGCCAGAACACCGGGGTCGCTGAAGAGCACGCGCACGCCACGAGGCGCCGCCGCGGGCACTGCCACCACCCCGGCGCCGTCGAACACCAACGTCACCTCAGCGCCCGTGCGCGCCGCCAGCACGGCCAGCTGGTGCACGAGCCGATCGCGTTGATCCGACAACGACAGCTCGGGATAGCCGGTCTTCGTGACGTTGTAGCCGTCGACCACCAGGTGCACCGCCGGCAACGCCAGCAGCCGGTCGAGTGCCGCGGGGTCCTCCACCCGTCCCACGGCCCCCTGCGACGCGCTGGCGCCCCGCACGAGGTCGGCAGGACGCGGTCCGGTGCCGCCTCCGAGAGCCAGTTCGCGGCGCAGGCCCGTCACAGCGCCGTCGAGGGTGTCCACGAGCAACGCGAGCCGCACCTCATCCGCCTGCCTGGCCTCCCGCGCGGACTGCCGGGCGACCTCGGCGTCCGCGATCGCCCGCTGCGCCTTGCCCCGCTCGGTCTCGGCCCGTTCGCGCTCCCGGTCGCGCTCGGCGGTGATGCGCTTGACCTCGTCCGCGGTGCGCACCTGGATCCGTTCGACCTCGGCGGTGGCGGCTTCGGCGGCGTCCTTGGCCTCGCGCAGCTTCACGCCCTGCTCGCGCAACCGCTTGCGCAGGCGTTCCAGCTCGATCTCGGCGTCGGCGCGGACGCGTTCGGAGGCACCGTCGAGCTGACTGCGTTCGGCCTTGAGCCGGTCCAGCTCGCTCTCCAGCCGTTCCGCGCGCGTCACCGCCGCGTCGCGCTCGGCCCGCAGCGACGCGTCGCCCACCCGCCGCGTCACCAGCTCCACGTAGTGCAGCGCGACGTCGTCACCGGTCAGGACGGCCGCCGCGGCGGCCGTCACCGGATCCGGCGACGTCACCTCCAGCGTCGACGGCCTGTTCTTGCGCAGCCACTCCACGACAGCGGTGCGGAAGTTCGCCGAGTCCCGCAGGCCGGCGACGACCTGCGCGCCGCCCAGCCGCGCCCGTTTGGTCGGGGCGAACCTGGCCACCGGGCGCAGATGCTGCGGCACGTCGACCTTCGCCATCTCGCCCAGCGCGTCGGCACCCAGCTCCGCGAGCCTCACCCGCAACGGCTCCGGCAGGGCCGACCAGTCCACAGTGGAATCTTCTGTGGACTCGCCTGCCTCCTCGGCAGGCTGGTCGAACTCGGGCTCGGGCATCGGGTCGGGCACCCCAACAGGCTAGAGCCCCCGCGCTTGAGCAGCGCACGGACGTGTCCACCCTTCCCCGCAACGATCTGGAAAAGATCACCTGCTGATCACTCGAACAGAGCAATCGCAGGTCAAAGCACCCGAAAATGACGCACTGAAACGATCACCGCCGAAAATTGTCAGACCCCGTCGCTAACGTCAGCGCCGTGACCGGTCAACTCTCCTTCGACGAGCTCGGCACGCCCCTGCGCGACACGACGTTCGTCGTCTTCGACCTGGAGACCACGGGCGGGAGTGCCGAGGAGGACGCCATCACCGAGATCGGCGCGGTGAAGGTGCGGGCGGGCGAGGTGCTCGGCGAGTTCGCCACGCTCGTCGACCCCGAGCGCGGCATCCCGCCCATGGTGGCGCAGCTGACCGGGATCACGCAGCTGATGGTGACGGGCGCGCCGAGGCTGGACACGGTGCTGCCCGCGTTCCTGGAGTTCGCCGCCGGAGCGGTGCTGGTGGCGCACAACTCGGGCTTCGACATCAGCTTCCTCAAGGCCGCCTGCGAACGACACGGCTACCGGTGGCCGAAGCCGTCGGTCGTCTGCACGGTGAAACTCGCGCGCCGCGTCCTGAGCCGCGACGAGGCGCCGTCCTGCCGGCTGTCGGCGCTCTCCGACCTGTTCCACACCTCGACCAAGCCCACCCACCGGGCCCTGGCCGACGCACGAGCGACCGTCGAGGTTCTGCACGCGCTGCTGGAGCGCGTGGGCAACGTCGGCGTGCACTCCCTGGAAGAGCTGCTGGCCTACCTGCCGGAGGTGACACCGGAACAACGCCGGAAGCGCTCCCTGGCCGCCCACCTGCCGTCCAGGCCGGGCGTCTACCTCTTCCGCGGCCCGAAGGAGGAGGTCCTCTACGTCGGCACGGCCTCGGACCTGCGCCGTCGCGTCCGGCAGTACTTCACGGCCAGCGAGGGCCGCCGCAGACTTCGCGAAATGGTCGCGCTCGCCGTGCGCGTCGACGCCGTGGAATGCGCGCACCCACTAGAGGCCGAGGTACGCGAACTACGGCTGTTACGCGCCCACCGTCCCGCCTACAACCGCCGATCGAAGAACCCGCACCACGCGTGGTGGCTGGTCCTGACCGACGAGCCGTTCCCACGCCTGTCGCTGGTCCGAAACCCGCGCGACGGCGCACTGGGCCCGTTCCGCACGCGCCAGGCCGCCGAGTCGGTGTCCGCCGCGCTGCTGGACGCCGTGCCACTGCGCTCGTGCACCATCAAGATCCCGGCGACCAACCAGCGAGCGTCCCCCTGCGCCCTGGCCGAACTGGACCGCTGCCAGGCACCGTGCGCCGGCCGCCAGACCGTCGACGAGTACTCCCCCGCCGTGGTGGCGGTGCGTGATCTGGTCGTAGGCCGCAGCGCCGATCCGTTACGCGCTCTCATCACGCAACTGGGCGGCCTGGCCTCAGCCGAACGCTTCGAGGAAGCCGCCCGCCGCCGCGACCGCCTGGCAGGCCTGGTCCGCTCGCTGGACCGCGCCCAGCGCCTGGCGGCCCTGGCCGCACTCCCCCAACTCGTCGCCGCCCGGCCGGACCGCGAGGGCGGCTGGGAGTTCTCCGTCGTGCGCTACGGCCGCCTCGCCTCCGCCGGCGTCGCTCCCCGCGGCACCCGCCCGATGCCGGTGGTCGACGCCCTCGTCGCCTCAGCCGAGACGGTCGTCCCGACGGCAGGCCCCCTCCGGGGCGCGCCACCCGAGGAGACCGGCGTCGTCCTGCGCTGGCTCGACCAGCCGGGCACCCGCCTGGTGTACGCGGACGAACCCTGGTCCTCCCCCGCCGGTGCCGCGGCGGCATGGGTCCCGTGGGCCGAACAGGCCGCGGACGCCCGCCCTCTCCACGACTGGCGAAGCTGACCCCGAACCACCCACGCCGGCAGCGACGTCCTCACGTCCGCGATGAGCCGGTAGGGCAGACTACGGATGCTTTAGACACCCGTGCTGAGACCCCGAGGAGGACGCCGTGGTCACCGCCATCGTGCTGATCCAGGCCGCCGCCGAACGCATTCCCGAGGCGGCGCAGGAGATCGCCGACATCGACGGAGTCACGGAGGTGTACTCCTGCGCAGGTGACGTGGACCTGATCGCGCTGGTGCGGGTCAGCAAGCACGAGGACCTCGCCGCGCTGGTGCCCGGCAAGATCAGCAAGGTCGCGGGCGTGCTGAACACCGACACGCACATCGCGTTCCGCAGCTACTCGAAGCGCGACGACGAGGCCGCCTTCTCCATCGGCCTGGACGACGCCCAGTAGGCACCCAGCAGGCCGCGACCGGCGCAACGAAAAGCCCCCGTGAAGGTTCACGGGGGCTTTTCGCATCTGTCTGGACGAGAACTAGGCCTTCGGGTCGGCCGGCTTGCCCGCGAGCTCGCCTGCCTTGTCCTCGGCGCTGATCTCCTCGGAGACGTGCTTCTTCTTGCGCGCGTTCTCCAGCGCCACGGTCTCCTCGACCGGGTCCGGCGACCACGTGCTGCCGGCGACCGGGTGACCGGCCGAGCCGAGCTTGTTCATCTTCTTCGGCACCGCCGCGCCCTGGTAGGCGAGCGGGATCGGGTGGCCGTGGTCGTCCACCGGGCCGAGCGGCTGGTGGATCTCGATGAACTCGCCGTGCGGCAGGCGCTTGATGATGCCGGTCTCGACGCCGTGCTCCAGCACCTCGCGGTCGCCGCGCTGCAGGCCGATGCAGATGCGGTAGGCCACGAAGTACGCGATCGGCGGCAGGACCAGCATGCCGATGCGGCCCATCCACGTCGTCAGGTTCAACGAGATGTCGAACTGGTACGCGAAGATGTCGTTGCCGCCCATGAGCAGCAGGACCATGAAGTACGTGATCGCCATCCAGCCGAGCGCGGTGCGGACGGGAACGTCACGCGGGCGCTGCAGCAGGTTGTGGTGCGCGTAGTCCTTGGTCATCTTGCGCTCGATCCACGGGTACGCGGCCGCGATGCCGGTCAGCAGGGGCAGACCCAGGATGAACGGCAGGAACGCGGCCGGGATCGTGTAGTTGCCCAGGTAGAACTCCCACGCGGGCCAGATGCGGACCAGGCCGTCGGTCCAGCCCATGTACCAGTCGGGCTGCGAGCCGGCGGAGATCTGCGCGGGGTTGTACGGGCCGAAGTTCCAGACCGGGTTGATCTGGAAGACGCCACCCATGATCGCGATGACACCGACGACGATGGCGAAGAAGCCACCGCCCTTGGCCGCGAACACCGGCATGATGCGGACGCCGACGACGTTGGTCTCCTTGCGGCCCACGCCGGGGAACTGCGTGTGCTTCTGGTACCAGACCAGCGCGAGGTGCGCCGCGATCAGACCCAGGATGATCGCCGGGATGATCAGGATGTGCGCGGTGTAGAGCATCGGGATGATGTCCGTGCCGGGGAACTCCCCGCCGAACATCAGCCAGTTGATCCAGGTACCGACGACGGGGAACGAGATCAGCAGCGCCGCCATGACGCGGAGGCCGGTGCCCGAGAGCAGGTCGTCCGGCAGCGAGTAGCCGAGGAAGCCCTCGATCGCGCCGAGCATGAACAGCAGAATGCCGATGACCCAGTTGATCTCACGCGGCTTGCGGAACGCGCCGGTGAAGAAGATCCGGAACATGTGCACGACGATCGCCGCCATGAACAGCAGCGCCGCCCAGTGGTGGACCTGGCGGACGAACAGACCGCCGCGCGTCTCGAACGAGATGTCGAGCGTCGAGGCGAACGCCCGCGACATCTCGATGCCGCGGAGGTTCTCGAACGCGCCGTTGTAGGTGACCTCGGTCATCGACGGGTCGAAGAACAGGGCGAGGTACGTGCCCGACAGCAGCAACACGATGAAGCTGTAGAGCGCGATCTCACCGAGCAGGAACGACCAGTGCGTCGGGAAGACCTTGTTCAGCTGTTTGCGCAGGCCGGAGGCCGCGTGGTACCGCTCGTCGGCAGCGTTGGCCGCCGCCCCTGCGACGCGCGCGGCCGCGTTGGCCGGCTTCGTCGGCGTGGTGATGGCACTCATGACTTCCGCTCCCAGAACGCCGGACCCACAGCCTCGATGAAGTCGCTGCGGGCAACCAAGTATCCGTCTTCGTCCACCGTGATCGGAAGCTGTGGCAGAGGACGGGTTGCCGGACCGAACCGCGGCTTGGCGTACTCGAACACGTCGAACTGCGACTGGTGGCACGGGCAGAGCAGCAGACCGGTCTGCTGCTCGAACAGTGACGTCGGGCAACCCAGGTGCGTGCAGATCTTGGAGTACGCGTACAGGTCGCCGTAGTTGAAGTCTTCCTGACCGGCCCGCTTGGTGACGTTCTGGTTCGGGCGCATGCGGATGAGCATGACCGGCGCGTCGGCCCGCTTCAGGGCCGCGACCAGCGCGTGCTCGTCGTCGCGCTCCGACTCGCGGAACGGGAACACCGTCTCGAAGCCGCCCGGCTCGACGTCCTCGGGACGCACCAGGGAAACGTCGTGGAAGTTGCCGGTGTGGCGGCGGAGGTAGACCTTCTCGCCCTTTTCGGCCTTCCAGCCCGTGTGCCACAGCGAGTTCTTGGTCTCGCTGTCCGCGTGCGGGTTCTTGATGAGCGCGCCCAGCGGCACGGCCGCCACGCCCAGGCCCAGCACGCCGGCGCCGAGGCCCGCGGTGCGCTTGATCAGGCTGCGGCGGGCGATGCCGCTGCGCTCACCCGCGTCGGCGAGCTCCGCGACCAGCGTGGCGCGGTCGACCTCGGCCGACGGGCCGTCGTGACGCTGCTGCACCGCGAGCTCGTCGGGGATGAACTTCTTGGTGTAGAGCAGCGCGCCCACGCCCAGGGCCACCACCGACAGGCCCAGGAACAGGCCGATCAGCGGGTTGTAGAGCAGGTGCAGCAGGTGACCGTCGGTGTGCGGGGCCTCGTACTGCCACGGCCAGAACAGGAACACGCCGAGGAACGCCAGACCCGACAGCGCGGAGATCATGAACCACAGCGCGACCAGGCGCTGGGCCCTGCGCTCGGCGCGGGTGCCGGGGACCGGGAACTTCTCCTCGTAGTGGACGAGCTCGACGCCGTCCATCTTGGTGCCGAGCTTGACGAGGTCGTCCCGGCTCATCTCCGCGAGCTCTGCCTCGCTGGGCAGCTCGATCGGCTTGTCGCCGCTCATGCCTTGGCTCCGATCCAGAGGGTCACGCCGATGAGCGCGGCGATACCCACGATGAACGCGATCAATCCCTCGGAGACGGGTCCGAACCCGCCCAGGGGGTTACCGCCGGAGTTGTTGTTTCCGTCGGTGACCGACTTGACGTACGCGATGATGTCTTTCTTCTCTTCCGGCGTGAGCTGGCGCTCGCCGAACTTCGGCATGTTCTGCGGGCCGGTCAGCATCGCCGTGTAGATCTGCTCTTCCGACACTCCGTCGAGCGCCGGCGCGAACTTGCCGGACGACAGGGCGCCACCACGGCCCGTGAAGTTGTGGCAACTGGCGCAGTTGAGGCGGAACAGCTCGCCACCGCGCGCCGGGTTGTCGCCGCGCAGGGCCTCACCGGACTCGGCGGGCTTCTTCGGGCCCTCGCCGCCGTTCGCGGTGATGTAGGCCATCAGCGCGTTGATGTCCTCGGGGGACAGCTTCGCGGGCTTGCGGATGGCCTGCGCCTCCTGCCGCGCCATGGGCATGCGGCCGGAGGAAGTCTGGAAGTAGACCGCGGCGTCGCCGACGCCGATCAGGCTCGGCCCGCGGTCCTTGACACCCTCGAGGGACTTGCCGTGGCAGCCCATGCAGGTGTTCAGGTAGATCTGCTCGCCCTGACGGGCCAGAGCGTCCTGCTGCTGCGCCTGAGCGGTCTGCGCCTGGGGCGCGAACGCGGCGAACAACATGCCGGCGCTGAGCAGGGCGAAGCCCAGCGCGAGCAGGCCTGCGACCCGGCGACGCAGCTTCGTGCGGGCGCCGCGCGGGCGTTTCGTAGTGGTGGTCATGGTGTGCGGCAACCCTTGCTGTCAGTTCGGGAGCTCTGGCTTGGCTGCGTGCCGACTAGGTCAGGGCACGATGTAGATGATGGCGAACAGGCCGATCCACACGACGTCGACGAAGTGCCAGTAGTACGACACGACGATCGATGCGGTGGCCTGTGCCGGCGTGAACTTGCTGAGCTTCGTCCGGATCAACAGGAAGACGAACGCGATCAGACCGCCGATGACGTGCAGGCCGTGGAAGCCGGTCGTCAGGAAGAAGACGGTGCCGTACGCCGACGAGGGGATGGTCGTGCCCTCTTCGACGAGGGCGACGTACTCACCCGCCTGACCTGCGACGAAGATCGTCCCCATGATCAACGTCACGATGTACCAGCGACGCAGACCGAAGACGTCGCCCCGTTCCGCGGCGAACACGCCCCACTGACAGGTGAAGGACGACGCGACCAGGATGATCGTGAAGACCGACGCATAGGGCACGTTCAGGTGCGTGGGCGGGGGCGGCCAGTGCTCCGCAGTGTTCTGGGCCTTCACCGTGAAGAACATGGCGAAGAGGCCAGCGAAGAACATGAGCTCGCTGGACAGCCAGACGATCGTGCCGACGCTGACCATGTTCGGGCGGTTCAGCGAGTGCACGCGCTGGCCGATTGAAGGCGCTGCCGTGGTCACGGGCAGCATTATTGCCTGCGCTATTTCCGTCCGCCCATCGGGTCCTGGGCGGATCATGGGTCGGCTGGGTCACACAGCCGGTGATCGCGAGGAGATCAACGGATGGGTTCGCTGGGCCGATTGCGGGACTTGCTGTCGAAACTCCTGGACCGACAGGACGAACCGGCGTTGTCGATCGACGACCCGGCGCTCGTCGTGGTCGTCGAGGCGTTCGACGTCGTGGAGGCGGACTCGGCCGCCCTGGCCCGCTCTCCGCAGTGGCGCGCGGACGAGCTCGCGGTGCTCCGGCACCACGTGCGCATCCCTCCTGACCAGGTAGAACGCGCGCGGGAGCTGCTCACTCTGGACGGCTGGGTGCTCGTCGCAGGTGATATATCGCATATCAGCCGGGTGCAGAAGCTGGACGCGTTGCACTGCGCCCAGGAGCGGTCTCGGATGGCCTCGCTCGCCCAGCGGCTCGGCGGGGAGGCACTGGGGTGGGACGCCCTGCAACCGGCGCGGGAGACCGCCCGATAGCATCACGGCGACCTTGGTCACGCAGTCGCAGCGGAGGATCTCGAGATGAGCACGCAGACCACGAAGATCCTGGTGTTCAGCCACCGGCCCGAGGTGCGTGAGACGATCATCACTGCCGTCGGCCGCCGTCCGGCGCCGGACCTGCAGCGCGTCGACTACGTCGAGGCGGGCACCATCGCCGACGTCCTCTACGAGGCGGACAACGGCACCGTCGACCTGCTGATCCTCGACGGCGAGGCGCAGCCGACCGGTGGCATGGGCCTGTCCCGCCAGCTCAAGGACGAGATCACCAACTGCCCGCCGATCGTCGTCGCGGTGCGCCGCAAGGACGACCGCTGGCTCGCGACCTGGTCACAGGCGGACGCGGTGCTCGTGCACCCGCTGGACCCGCTGGCCGCCGCCGAGACCGTGGCCGAGGTGCTGCGGGGCTCGGCTGTTCCTGTCGTCAAGGGCTGATCCCGCATGAGCGCGAGCGAGCGCACCTGGCCGATGCTGCTCAACAGACTTCTCGACGGCGTCGACCTGACCGCGGACGACACGTCGTGGGGCATGGACCAGGTCATGTCGGGCGAGGCGACGCCCGCGCAGATCGCGGCGTTCATCGTCGCGTTGCGCGCCAAGGGCGAGACGCCGGAGGAGATCGACGGCCTCGCCACGATGATGCTCAACCACGCCCGGCGGTTCGACGTGGGCGTGCGGGCGACGGACATCGTGGGCACCGGCGGCGACCATTCCGGTTCGGTGAACATTTCGACGATGGCCGCGATCATCACGTCCGCCGCGGGCGTGCCGGTGGTGAAGCACGGCAACCGGGCGGCGTCGTCGCAGTGCGGCACGGCGGACGTGCTGGAGGAGCTGGGCGTCGCGATCGACCTGCCGCCGGACGGCGTGCGGGCGACCGTGGCCGAACTGGGCATCGGTTTCTGCTTCGCGCCGGTGTTCCACCCCGGCTTCCGGCACGCGGGCCCGGTGCGGCGCGAGATCGGCATCCCGACGTCGTTCAACCTGCTCGGCCCGCTCACGAACCCGGCACAGCCCCAGGTCGGCCTCATCGGCTGCGCCCGCGCCTCCGCGGCACCGCTGATCGCCGGCGTGTTCGCCCGCCGCCGCAACACCGCGCTGGTGGTGCGGGGCGACGACGGCCTCGACGAGATCACCACGACCACCACGACGTCCGCGTGGCTCGCGCAGGACGGCGAGGTGCGGGTGGAGACCATCGACCCGGCGGTGCTGGGCGTGAAGCCCGCGCGTGAGGAAGACCTCAAGGGCGGCAACGCCTCACTCAACGCCCAGGTCGTCCGCGACCTCGTGGCCGGCAAGACGGGGTCGGTGCGCGACGCGGTCCTCGTGAACGCGGCCGGGGCCATCGCGGCGCACGGCGGCTTCTCCGACGACCTGCACGCCGACCTGACGGCCTCGCTGAGCCGCGCGGCCGAGGCCATCGACTCAGGCAGGGCGGCCACGCTGCTGACCCGCTGGGTGGAGCTTTCCCAGTCGCTGAAGGGCTAGTGCTCTTCGCCGGGCCGAGGCTCCGGCTCCGGCAGGAGGACGGGCACGGGCACGACCCGTGCCCACCCGTCCTGCGCGGACCCGACCTCGACGAGCCAGCCAGGCGGCCATGACGGCTCGTACTGCCCGACCCGCTGGTGTGCGTTCGCCCGCACGTCGCGCATCCGGGCGAACGACGTGAACGCCGCACCCTCGAACACGGTGCTGTCGGTGTGGAACGCCGCCGCGTCGAACCACGCCACGTCGTCGAAGCGCGTACGCGTGAACCGGACGTCACCGGTGAACTGCGCCAGGCCGAAGTGGGCCACGGTGCGGAACCTGGCCTCATCGAAGCTGCAGTAGTCGAACTCGGCGCTGGCGAACTGGGCGGGCCCCGCGAAGTCCGTCTCGATGAACACGGCCTTGCCCTGGAACTTCGCGCAGCCGAAGCGCGCCAGGCCTTCGAACCGAGCCCGGTCGAACCAGACGTGCGAGACGAACTCCGCCCCGAGAAACCACGCTTCGTCGTCGAACATCGTCTCGATGAACTGCACGGGCTCCGTGAACCGCGTGTGACCGAAGGAAGCCCTGGACTCGAACCTGGCCCGGTCGAACGTCGCTCCGGCCAGGACAGCCTGGTCGAACGATGCGGGTCCGACGAACCGCGCACCCGCGAAGTTCGCGCCGCCGGCGTAGCACTTGCTCAGGTCCACGTCGACCAGGACCGCGCCGGTGAGATCGATCGTCAGGTCCTGGTCCGGGTTTCTCAGCAGGCCCGCGAGCACTCGTTGAGCGACGAGCCGCACCTCGCGCTCGTGGTCGGGCCGGGGATGCCCGCCGAAGGACAGGCGCAGGTAGTCGCACAGCTGGTCGGCCACTCGCTGCCGATCCGCTGGATGGTCCCGTGCAAGCCTTTCGAGAGATCGCACGCCGCCCAGCCGGACCGTCGCGTTGTCCGAGCCGAGCTGGTCGATGACACGGGCGTGGTCGGCGAGGGACGCGCCGGTGGCACGAAAGGCTGCGCTCAGGATCGTGCTGAGGCCCGCCGGCACCGTCACCGAGATTCTGATCTGAGGGCCTTCCACCACGTGCGGAGCCTAACGACCGAGGCGTGGCAACGCTTTTCCTGCCTCTTTCGTCACGCGTCGTCGTCGATGCGTGACAGTCGTCGCACGGCCGCCGCATCGGTGTAGTCCGAGCGAGTGATGGGCCGGAGATGCGCACCACGTGGTAACGCGGCGGCAATCGCCACCTGGAATGCTGGAGGCATGGTCCTCTACCCGGTGATGAAACATGTCGTCGCGCGCGCAGCCCGTCTCGTCTACCGCCCGGTGGTCGAGGGCTTGGAGAACATCCCCACCGACGGCCCGGTCATCCTGGCGGCCAACCACCTCAGCTTCATCGACAGCGTCGTGATCCCCATGGTCGTGCCGCGACGCGTGTCGTTCCTCGCCAAGGCGGAGTACTTCACCGGCACCGGCGTGAAGGGATCGCTGTCGCGCTGGTTCTTCTCGTCGCTGGGCCACGTGCCGGTGCACCGCGGCAAGGGCCGTGACGCGCGCGCCGCGCTCGACACCGCCGCCGAGATCCTCGCGCGCGGCGACGCCTTCGCGATCTATCCGGAGGGCACCCGCTCGCTCGACGGCATGCTGCACCGCGGCCGCACGGGCGTCGCCCGCATGGCGCTCGAGTCCGGTGCCCCGGTCATCCCGGTCGGCATCATCGGCACGGACAAGGTGCAGCCGGTCGGCAGCAGGTTCCCGAAGATCGTCCCCGTGACGGTCCGCTTCGGTGAGCCGCTCGACTTCAGCCGCTACGACGGCATGCAGGATTCGCTGCCGGTCCTGCGCAGCGTCACGGACGAGATCATCTACCGCATCCTGGACCTGAGCGGCCAGGAGTACGTCGACGCGTACCAGAAGACCCCGGTCGCCGCGTAGCGCGCCAGCGACACCCTGAGGACCCGCAAAGGGCCCCTTCCGCCATCACGGCGGGAGGGGCCCTTTGCGCGATATGCGATATACCGGACAGCCGATATCCGGTATGCGATGTATCACATTCTGAACATCGGCTCCGAAAACCGCGCCGGCAACGCCTCCAGAAACGACTGAGGCCCCCTCCGAAAGGAGAGGGCCTCAGTCAGCGGTATCCGGTATGCCGGATACCGGTCGTGCCTGTGTCAGTCGTGATTGGGACCGGTGTGGTACTCGAACACCAGGCCGCCGACCGCGATCAGCACCAGGGTGACGGCGATCACGAGCAGCCACACGTGCCAGAACGCCACCGCGACACCGGCGGTCGCCGCCGCTGCCGCGAGGCCGACCGGCCAGTACGAGCCGGGGCTGAAGAAGCCCAGCTCACCGGCGCCGTCGGACACCTCGGCATCCGGGTTGTCCTCCGGCCGCACCTCGATGCGGCGGGCGACGAACCTGAAGTAGGTGCCGGTGATGAGGGCCAGGCCACCGGTCAGCGCGAGCGCCACCGTGCCGGTGGGCTCGACGTGGCCGGTCGCCAGGTGCGTCCAGTAGCCGTAGACGACGGCCATCAGGAACGAGAAGGCCATCACCAGGTCGAATACGCGAGCTTCGATCTTCATCGCGGGGCGTGTCCCTACTTCTGGCCCGCGCCGGAGGCCTCGCGGGCCGTCCGGTCGGTGTTGAACGGGGTCGTCGTCGTGGCCAGCGGTGAGCACCACTTGTCACAGTTCACCTGAGAGAGGGCCTCCGCCGTGGTGAACGGCTTGCCCGTCTTCTGGTTGACCTGCTTGCGCAGCTCGATGTACTTCTCGAAGTCGGCTTCCTCAAGGGCGCGGACCTCGAAGTTCATCACCGCGTGGTACGAGCCGCAGAGCTCGGCGCAACGGCCGACGAACGCACCGGGACGATCGATCTGGTCGATCTGGAAGACGTTGTCCTGGTTGTTCTTCTCCGGATGCGGGAAGACGTCCCGCTTGAAGTGGAACTCCGGCACGAAGAACGAGTGGATGACGTCCGTCGAGCGCAGCGTGAACTGGATGCGCTTGCCGGCCGGCAGCACCATGATCGGGACCTCGCCCGAGGTGCCGACCGTGCTGACGGCGTTGCCCTCTTCGGTCTTGTGGTCCGGGTACTGGAACTCCCAGTTCCACTGGAACGCGATCACGTCGACGTTCACGTCGGGCTTGCCCGACTTGTCCGTGACGTAGTTCTGCGTGATGGCGGTGAAGTAGAACAACACCGCCACGATCACCGTCGGCACGACGATGAGCACGATCTCCAGCGGGAGGTTGTACGCCGTCTGACGCGGCAGCTCCTCGGTCTTCTTGCGGTGGAAGACCACCGACCACAGGATCAGACCCCACACGATGACGCCGACGACGAGCGCGGCGATCACGGACCAGGTCCAGAGCTCGCGCATCTTCTCGGCCTGCGGCGTGACGGCCACTGGCCAGCCGAAGCGCAGCACCTCGTCCGTGGAGCAACCGGTGGCCCCGATGCCGACCAGGCTCACAAGCCCAGCGGTCTTCACCAGCCGGGATGCCCTGGTGCCCTCCTTCAGGCCCACTGCTCGCCCGCCTCCTCGTTCCATGCCAACGGATCAAGCGGGAGCGTAGCCCAGCGCAACCGCGCTCACCCCTTGGGGGCACCGCCGCTGCGGTGCAGTTTCGGTCACACAGAGCGCCTTCGGCATACTTGGGTCTTCCCCGTCGTATTTCTTTGAGAGGTGCGAGAGCCTTGTGCGGCCTGGCAGGACTTGTATGCCCTAGCGAGAACGAGGCTGAGAGCGCACGCCCGGCGGTGGAGGCCGCACTGCGCTGCATGCGGCACCGCGGCCCGGACGAGAGCGGCACCCGGCGCGTCGACGAGGTCGTGTTCGGCTTCAACCGGCTCGCCATCATCGACATCGAGCACTCCCACCAGCCCCTGACGTGGGGCCCGCCGGAGTCGCCGAGCCGGTACACGATCAACTTCAACGGCGAGATCTACAACTACCTGGAACTGCGCGCCGAACTCACCGAGACCTACGGCGCGGTCTTCCACACCGACGGCGACACCGAGACCATCGTCGCCGCCTACCACTACTTCGGTCCCGCGGCGATCACGAAGCTGCGCGGCATGTTCGCCTTCATCATCTGGGACGCCGAGCGCAAGACGCTCTTCGGCGGCCGCGACCCGTTCGGCATCAAGCCGCTGTACTGGGCACAGGGCCAGCTGGGCGTCGCGTTCTCCAGCGAGAAGAAGATCCTGCTGGAGATCGCCCGCACGCTCGCCATCAACCCGAAGATGAACGTCAAGGGCCTGCAGCACTACCTGACGCTGCAGTACGTGCCGGAACCCGCCTCGCTGCACGACCAGATCTTCCGCGTCGAGTCCGGCCACTCGTTCACGCTGGTGCCGGGCGAGGCGCCGAAGTTCGAGCGCTACTTCCCCGCGAACTTCAAGGTGCGCACCGTCCGCGCAGAGGCCGAGGCGGACGCGCTGTACGACGAGATCACGGCGGCGCTGCGCGACTCGGTCGCCAAGCACATGCGCGCGGACGTGACGGTCGGCTCGTTCCTGTCCGGCGGCATCGACTCCACCGTGGTCGCGGCGCTGGCCAAGGAGCACAACCCGGACCTGATCACGTTCACCACGGGCTTCGAGCGCCAGGGCTTCTCCGAGATCGACGTGGCCGCGGAGTCGGCGGCGCTGATCGGCGTGAAGCACGTCGTCCGCACGGTCAGCGCGCAGGAGATGATGGACTCCCTGCCGCTGATCACCTGGTACCTCGACGACCCGGTGGCCGACCCGGCGCTGGTGCCGTTGTGGTTCATCGCCCGTGAGGCGCGTCAGCACGTGAAGGTCGTCCTGTCCGGTGAGGGCGCGGACGAGCTGTTCGGCGGGTACACGATCTACCGCGAGCCGTTGTCGCTGGCGGCGTTCGAGAAGGTGCCCGGCGCGCTGCGCAAGGCGATGGGCAAGGTCTCGACGAAGATCCCGCACGGCGTGCGCGGCAAGGACCTGCTGCGTCGTGGCGCGCTCACGCTGGAGGAGCGCTACTACGGCAACGCGCGCATCTTCCTCGACGACCACCTGCGTCAGGTGCTGCGCACGTACGACCCGGCGGTCTCGCACATGGACGTGACGGCCCAGCCGTACCGCGAGTCCCAGAACTGGGACCCGGTCACGCGCATGCAGCACGTCGACCTGTTCACGTGGCTGCGCGGCGACATCCTGGTCAAGGCCGACAAGATGACCATGGCGAACTCGCTGGAGCTGCGCGTCCCGTTCCTGGACCCCGAGGTCTTCAAGATCGCCTCGCAGATCCCGAGCGAGTTGAAGATCACGCCGGACACCACGAAGTTCGCGCTGCGCAAGGCGATCCGCGACATCGTGCCGGCGCACGTGCTGAACCGCCGCAAGCTCGGCTTCCCGGTGCCGATCCGGCACTGGCTCAAGGACGAGATGCACGACTGGGCCGTCGACGTCGTGCGCACCTCGCAGACCGACCAGTACATCGACAAGACCGCGGTGCTGCGGATGATCGAGGAGCACCGCTCCGGCGTGCTCGACCACAGCCGCCGCATCTGGGCGCTGCTGGTGTTCATGATCTGGCACGGCATCTTCGTCGAGGACCGCATCAAGCCGGTGGTGCCGGAACCGCACTACCCGGTCAAGCTCTAGCGATCAGGGCCCCTCTCCGGAGGGGCCCTTTTCGTTCACCTCCACTAACGCCGTCCTTGCGCACTGCAGATCGCATACGAACTGAGGACGGTCTCCGGTGACGCCATCAGCTCCAGGTAGCGGTCGAACTCGTCGTCGGAGAGCGGCAGCTTGTCCCGCACCTTGCTCGCGGTCGTGGCGAGCAGACGGCAGCCGGCCGAACCGCCTTCCCACTCCTGCACCTCGCGCGAGCCGCTGACGTCGTTGAGGCCGGTGTCGAGCAACGCCTTCTCGATGCGCGCGCCCCACGCCAGCTCCGCGCCGGCCTGGTCGAGCAGCGTCAGCAGGGCGTTCTTCACCCGCATGATCAGCTTCGCGTCGTCGGGTGACCCGGAAGACCCGACGGAGAGGACTTCGAGCGGGAGGCAGTCGAACTCCTCCAGGACGAGCCAGCCACCGGGACGCAACGAGTCGCGCAGCTTGCGCAGGACGGCGTCGCGGGCGGGGAGGTGGAACAGCACCAGGCGGGCGTGGACCAGGTCGAACGCGTTGCCCGGCAATATGTTGGACACCACGTCGTGTTCGAGGACCGTGACATTGTCGCGCTCTTCGAGTCGCGCGACGTCGAGATCGGTGACCGTCACGTGGCCGGACGGGGCGACGACCTCGGCGAGCCAGTTCGCCACCGATCCCCCGCCACCCCCGACCTCGAGGCAGCGCCAGCCGTCAGCCACGCCGAGCTGCTCGACGCGGGCGAACGTGCCCGGGTCGAGCAGGGAGCTCAGCGCGTCGAAGTACGGATCGTGCAAGTCGCCGGCGTCGCCGAACAGGTACGTCCCCATTGTCCGATCATGGCAGGACGGGGGCGATCTCCTCAGCAGCTTCCTCACCAAACGCGCCACGAATGCGGGCGAGCGCCGATTCGCGCTCCAGCACCCACTCCTGCGTGCCCACGGTCTCGAGCACCTCGACGGCGATGAACGACCCGAGCTGAGCTGCGCGCTCGATGCTCAGGCCCGCGTTGATGCCCGCGAGGAAGCCGGCGCGGAAACCGTCGCCGACCCCGGTCGGGTCGGTCTTCGCGACCTCGGGGACGGCGGGGACGTGCAGCGCGAAGCCGTCGCGGTCGACGATCTCGACGCCCTTGGCGCCGAGCGTGGTGACGCGCTTGCCGACGCGGGCGAGGACGTCGGCCTCGGCCCAGCCGGTCTTCTGCAGCAGCAGTTCCCACTCGTAGTCGTTGCTGAAGAGGTACTCGGCGCCGTCGATGAACGCGCGCGCCTGCTCGCCGTCCATGCGGGCGAGCTGCTGCGACGGGTCGACGGCGAACTTGTAGCCGCGCTGACGGCACTCCTCGGCGTGCCGGAGCATGGCAGCGGGGTCGTCCGGGCTGATGACGACGAGCTCGAGGTTGTCGACGCGGTCCGCGATCGGCGAGAGCTCGATGTTGCGCGCCTCGGCCATCGCGCCGGCGTAGAAGGAGGCGATCTGGCACATGTCGTCGTCCGTCGTGCAGACGAACCGCGCGGTGTGCGCGACCTCGGACACGTACACGCCGGACGTGTCGACGCCGTGCCGCTCGAGCCACGAGCGGTAGTCGTCGAAGTCCTTGCCGACGGCGCCGACGAGCACCGGCCGCACTCCGAGCACGCCGAGTCCGAACGCGATGTTCGCGCCGATGCCACCGCGGCGGACCACGAGGTCGTCGACCAGGAAGCTCAGCGACACGCGGTCGAGACGCTCCGCGACCAGCTGGTCCGCGAATCGACCCGGAAAGTGCATCAGATGGTCGGTCGCGATGCTGCCGCACACGGCTACCGGCACGTCGGCTCTCCCTTGTCTTGTTGCTGTACGTGACAACTCACCCGGATGAGTGCAGCTGTGAAGACTACCGTTTGGTAGGGCTACCGCAGGTCAGACCACCGTCATACGGTCGAGAGGTGACGATCCCCGATGCGACCACGATGCGTGAGCTGATCGACGACTGCGCACAGCTCCCCTTCGCACTGACGCACCCCGAGCACCCCCTGCCCGCACCGCGGGAGGCCGCGCCCTGGCAGGTCGACGACCGGTGCACCCACCAGGTGGAGGGTTTGGCCGAGTATGGCGTCTGAACGCCTGGGCTGATTCCCAGTACACACAGCGAGGCCGCGTTCCCGTCGGTGCGGGAACGCGGCCTCGCGCGTGTTCGCCTTAGTGGAACGAGTCGCCGCAGGCGCAGGACCCGCCGGCGTTCGGGTTGTCGATCGTGAAGCCCTGCTTCTCGATCGTGTCCACGAAGTCGATGACAGCGCCTTCGACGTAGGGCGCGCTCATGCGGTCAACGGCGACCTTCATGCCGTTGAAGTCGACCAGCGCGTCACCGTCGAGCGCACGCTCGTCGAAGAACAGCTGGTAACGCAGGCCGGCACAACCGCCGGGCTGGACGGCGATGCGCAAGTGCATGTCGTCGCGGCCCTCCTGGTCGAGCAGCGCCTTCGCCTTGACGGCGGCCGCATCGGTCAGCGTCACGCCGTGGCTGGGCGCCTCGGTGGAGGTCGAAGCGGCATCCTGAGCGGTCGTCATGGCTCTCCTAAGAGGTCCTTTGCGGGCGGTTCACCCATCAACAACACGGGCGTTCCCCGCCTTGTTCCTCTTCCCATGGTCCCACAACGGCACGGCATACCGCCCCCAGTGGTCAGTGTCACGTAGACCACTGCCGTGCGACGTGCTGTGCCGTTGCAATGAGACTTTTGCGGGCGTCCGCAATCGACTTTTGCACGGAGCCGACGTGGTCGGACACCGAGTAGGCCTCCTGAACGCCTGCGGCGCCCATCTCGCGGCGGCCGACGCTGACCTGACCGGCGATGGCGACGCACGGGAGACCGCGCTCGGCGGCTCCGCCCGCGACGGCCGTGATGAGCTTGCCGCGCAGTGACTGCCAGTCGAAGCTGCCCTCGCCGGTGACGACGACGTCGGCGTCGTCGAGCGCGGCGTCCAGGCCGGTGAGTTCGCGGACGAGCCCGGCGCCCGACCGCACCGTCGCGCCCAGCGAGAGCAGCGCGGCGCCCAGGCCTCCTGCCGCGCCGGCACCCGGTACATCGGATACGGGTTTGAGGACGTCCATCGCGGCGAGCTTGGCTTCGAGGCGTTCGACGGCCTCCGGGGACGCGCCCTTCTGCGGGCCGAACGTGCGGGCGGCGCCATGCGGGCCGAGGAGCGGGTTCTCGACGTCGGACGCGGCTACCAGCGATATATCGGTCAGGTCGGAATCGGCCATTGCATCCAACATCCCGGCGCCGCCGTCGGTCGTGCCGGAGCCGCCGAGGCCAACCGTGATGACATCGTTGTCAATCGCGGCCGCCGCGATGAGTTCGCCTACGCCTCGCGTGGTCGCTGTCTCGCAGGATTCCGGGCGGAGTTCGGCCGGGATGAGATGGAGGCCGCACGCCTCCGCGGACTCGATGTATGCAACGCGTCGACCGTCTGCACGCACGCTGAGCCAGCGGGCTTCGACAGGTTTGCCGAGCGGGCCGGTGACGGTGACATATCGGATATCGCCGTCCAGGGCGGCGTGCAGGACGTCGACGAAACCGGGGCCGCCGTCGGCCAGGGGACGTTCGACGACGACGTCGTCGGGTTTGGCCTCGCGCCAGCCGGTGGCGATGGCGTCGGCGGCCTCGCGGGCGGTCAGGGTGCCGCCGAAGCAGTCCGGAGCGATGAGTACGCGCACCTCGCGAAAGGTACAGAAGAACCACTGTCCTACCCTGTCGTCGTGAGGTTCCTGCGCCGCAACTCCGCCGACACCGATGCTTCGGCCCCCGGATCGACCGACGAGGTCGCCGAGTCCACCCGCAACGCGGGCAAGGGCCGGCCCACGCCGAAGCGGCGTGAGGCGCAGGGCAGGCGCTCCGGGCCCGTTCCGCCGCCTCCCCGCACGCAGCGCGAGGCGTTCAAGCGCATGCGCGGCAACAAGGTGAGCAAGGAAGAGCGCCGTGCCGCGGCCACCGAGCGCCGTCAGCGCATGATGGCCGGCGACGACAAGTACCTGCTGCCGCGCGACCGCGGTCCGGTGAAGGCGTACATCCGCGACCTCGTCGACTCGCGCCGCAACCTCATGGGCCTGTTCATGCCGCTCGCGATCCTGGTGTTCGTGGCGCTGCTGACGCCGTCGCTGGCCGTGCAGCGGTACGCGACGCTCGCGACGACGTTCATGCTGATCGCGATGGTCATCGAGGGCCTCGTGCTCGGCCGCCTCGTCACCAGGAAGGTGCGGGCGAAGTTCCCGACCGAGCCGATCAAGGGTCTCTCCATCGGCTGGTACTCGTTCATCCGCGCCAGCCAGCTGCGTCGCCTCCGCGTGCCCAAGCCGCGGGTGAAGCCGGGCGAAGCCATCAAGTAATTGCGCGAGAAGCAACGCAAGCTTCAGCTGCCGGAGAAGCTGCGGTGGAACCACAACGAGTGGTACCGCCGCTGGCTGCTCCGGCAGTTGCCGTCCAGGGCCGGGTCAGCGCTGGACGTCGGCTGCGGCCTCGGTGAGCTGGCGCGCTCGCTGAAGGCCGACGAGGTCACCGCGATCGACGCCAGCGCGCGCATGATCGAACGCGCGAGCGCGACCAGTGACCGGGTCAACTGGGTTCACGGCGACGTGCTGACCCACGACCTCGGGCGGTACGACGTCGTCACCGCCGAGGCGAGCCTGCACCACTTGCCGTTGCGAGAGGGTCTGACCAGGCTCGCCGGGCTGACCAAACCCGGCGGAACGCTGATCGTCATCGGGCTCTACCTGACGGCGACGCCGTCGGACCGGGCGATGGAGCTCGTGACGTTGCCCGCGAACGCCGTCGTCGGCCTCGCCAAGGCCCTCAACGGCACCGGCGGCAAGCCGCACGACACCGAGATGCCGATGGTGATGACCGCGCCGACGTTGCCGGAGATCCGCGCGGCGGCCGCGGAGATCACGCCGGGAGCGCGCGTCCGCAGGCACCTGTTCTGGCGGTGTTCGCTGGTCTGGCACGCGCCCGAAGTTCATTAGCAGCACGAACGATTTCGGTTTAAGCTCCGATGTATGAAGTTCCGTCGACTCGGCCGCAGCGGCCTGTCCATCAGCGAGATCTCGTACGGCAACTGGCTCACCCACGGCTCGCAGGTTGAGGAAGACCAGGCGCACGCCTGTGTGAAGGCGGCCCTGGAGTCGGGGATCACCACCTTCGACACAGCCGACGTCTACGCCAACACCGCCGCGGAGTCGGTGCTCGGCCGGGCGCTCAAGGGTGAGCGGCGCGAGTCGCTGGAGATCCTGACCAAGGTCTACTGGCCGACCGGTCCCGGCGGCCCCAACGACCGCGGGCTCGGCCGCAAGCACGTCATGGAGTCGGCCAACGCGTCGCTGAAGCGACTGCAGACCGACTACGTCGACCTGTACCAGGCCCACCGGTTCGACTACAGCGTGCCGCTGGAAGAGACGATGCTGGCGTTCGCCGACCTCGTCCGCCAGGGCAAGGTCCTCTACGTCGGTGTCTCCGAGTGGACCGCCGAGCAGATCACCCGCGGTGCCGCGCTGGCCCGTGAGCTGCAGGTCCCGTTCGTGTCGCACCAGCCGCAGTATTCGATGCTGTGGCGCGTCATCGAGCCTCAGGTCGTCCCGGCGTGCGAGCGCGAGGGCCTCAGCCAGATCGTCTTCTCCCCCGTCGCGCAGGGCATCCTGACCGGCAAGTACCTGCCGGGCGCCGACGTGCCGGAGGGTTCGCGCCTGGCCGACGCGCGCGGTTCGCAGATGATCTCGCGCTGGATGCGGGACGACGTGCTCAACGCCGTGCAGCAGCTCAAGCCGATCGCCGAGGAAGCGGGCGTCACGATGGCGCAGCTCGCGGTCGCGTGGGTGCTCAAGAACCCGAACGTCGCGTCGGCGATCATCGGCGCTTCGCGTCCCGAGCAGGTGCTCGAGAACGTCAAGGCGATCGACATCGAGCTCGACGACGACGTGCTCAAGCAGATCGACACCGTCCTCGACGGCGTCATCACCGACGACCCCAGGCTCACCGCCCAGGGCTAGTCAGCCGGCCCTGTTTTCATTGGGCGGGGTGGAGGCTCATCGGGCCGTACACCTCGGATTCCGAGCGCAGCAGCGTGACCTGTTCGACCCCGGCGTCGAGCAGGTCACGCCACTGGGCGCTGAACCACTCCTCAGCCTCTGTCTGGTCGGCGAACGCCACATCCGGGCCCGCGACGTCGCGGGCTTGTGCATCCTGGTAGCGCCAGCGGAACTCCATGAGACGAAGGCTAACCCTTGTCATCTCGCACTCTCGTGCTCGGCGGAGCGCGTTCAGGCAAGTCGGCGCACGCGGAAGGCCTGCTCACCGAAGCGGCCGTGACCTACGTCGCAACCGCCCGCCGTTACCCCGACGACCCGGACTGGGACGCGCGGATCGCGCTGCACGTCGCCCGGCGTCCGGCCACCTGGCACACGGTCGAGGCGTCGGCGCCGTCGGACCTGCCCGCGTTGCTCACCGCGACGCAGTACGACGACCCTCCGATCCTGGTCGACGACCTGTCGACGTGGCTGGTCGGCGTGCTGGACGACGCGCAGGCCTGGGAGGGCGACGCCTCGGAGGCGGTCGAGAGCAACGTCGACGAGCTGGTGAGTTCCGTCGCCACCTGCCGGACGCGGCTGGTGCTGGTGACGGCGGAGGTCGGCCTCGGCGTCATTCCCCCGACCCGCTCTGGCAGGCTCTTCCGCGATCACCTCGGTGCGCTCAACGCGCGCGTCGCCGAGGTGTGCGACGAGGTCACCCTGCTCGTCGCCGGCATCCCGTTGAAACTGCGTTAAGGAGCGACCAGGTGAGCACCGAGTTCCCTCCGGTTGAACCGCCGGACGAGACCGTTCTGCGCGAGGCCGAGGCCCGGCACGCGGTGCTGACCAAGCCGGTCGGCTCGCTCGGGCGGCTCGAGGAGCTGGGCAACTGGATCGCGGCGTGCCAGGGCGTGGTGCCGCCGAAGCCGTTCGTGCGGCCTCGCGTCATCGTGTTCGCGGGCGATCACGGCATCACCGCGCAGGGCGTCTCGGCGTTCCCGAGCGAGGTGACCGGCCAGATGGTCGCGAACTTCCTCACCGGCGGCGCCGCGGTGAACGTGCTCGCGCAGGTCGCGGGCGCCACCGTGCGCGTGGTCGACATGGCGGTCGACGCGGACACCCCGGCCGCGGTCAGCCAGCACAAGGTGCGGCGCTCGTCCGGGTCGATCGACCGCGAGGACGCGCTGACCCGTGAGCAGTGCGAGCTCGCCATCGCGGCGGGGCGCGCCATCGCCGACGAGGAGGTCGACGCGGGCGCCGACGTGCTCGTCGCCGGAGACATGGGCATCGGCAACACGACGCCGTCCGCCGTGCTGATCGCGTCGCTGACCGGGTCGGAGCCCGTCGCGGTCGTCGGCCGCGGCACCGGCATCGACGACCAGGCGTGGATGCGCAAGACGGCGGCGATCCGGGACGCGCTGCGCCGGGCCCGCCTGGTGATCAGCGACCCGATCGCGCTGCTCGCCACCGCTGGCGGCGCCGACCTGGCCGCGATGGCCGGGTTCCTCGCGCAGGCAGCAATCCGGCGGACTCCGGTCGTGCTCGACGGCGTCGTCGTCGGTGCGGCCGCGGTCGTCGCCGAGGAGCTGGCGCCGGGTGCGCGCGAGTGGTGGGTCGCCGGGCACGAGTCGGCCGAGCCCGCGCACGCGATCGCGCTCGGGCACCTGAACCTGAAGGCGCTGCTGAACTTCGAGATGCGGCTCGGCGAGGGCTCCGGTGCGGTGGCTGCGCTGCCGTTGCTGATCTCGGCGGTGAAGGTGCTCGCGGAGATGGCGACCTTCGACAGCGCCGGCATCACGAACAAGGAATGAAGCTCGCCCTCTCCTGGCTGACCGTCCTGCCGCTGCGAGTCGCCGGTATCGAACACGGCGTCGATCGCAAAGCGGCGGGGCGGGCCATTGCACACACGCCGATTGTCGGCGTTCTGCTCGGCGCGTTCGTCGTCGGCGTGCTCGAACTGCTGACTGCATCCAACATACCGGCGCTGGTAGCCGGCTTCCTGGTCGTCGGCGTCGTCGCGCTGGCCACGCGCGGTATGCACCTCGACGGTCTTGCGGATACCGCAGACGGTCTGGGGTGTTACGGACCGCCGGAGCGGGCGCTCCAGGTCATGAAGGACGGCGGCGCCGGGCCGTTCGGGGTCGTCACGCTGATCGTCGTGCTGGGAGCGCAGGCCGCCGCGCTCCCCCACGCTCACTGGGGCGTCGTCCTGCTCGCGTTCGCGACGAGCCGGGCGGCGTTCGGCATCTGTTGTATGCGAAATGTGCCCGCCGCACGGCCTGAGGGGCTGGGCGCGCTGGTCGCCGGTACACAGCATCCAATGCTGGTCATCGGCACGTGGGTGGTGCTCGCCGCCGCGGCGATCCCGCTCGGGTGGCGTGCGGTCGTCGCCGTCGTCGTCGCGTTCGCGCTCGTGTGGGGGCTCGTGAAGCACACCGGAAAGCGTTTCGGCGGCATCACCGGTGATGTGCTCGGTGCTGCCGCCGAAATCGCGCTTCTGGCCGTGCTGGTGATCGCCTAACCCCAGAGCTTGGTCATCCAGCCGTGGGTGTCGGCGACGTGGCCGTGCTGGAGGCCGGTCAGGCGCTCGCGCAGCTGCTTCGTCACCGGGCCGGTGCCGCCGTCGGCGATGTCGAACTCGCCACCGGCGTGCTTGACGTGGCCGACCGGCGTGATGACCGCGGCCGTGCCACAGGCGAAGACCTCGGTGAGCTCACCGGAGGCGTTGGCCTTCTCCCACTCGTCGGTCGAGATGCGGCGCTCCTCCACGGACAGACCGAGGTCGGAGGCCAGTCGCAGCAGCGAGCTCCGGGTGATGCCGGGCAGCAGCGTGCCGGTCAGCTCTGGCGTGATCACCTTGTCCCCCATGACGAAGAACAGGTTCATGCCGCCCATCTCCTCGACCCAGCGGCGTTCCACCGCGTCGAGCCAGACGACCTGGTCGCAGCCCTTTTCGGCGGCCTGCGCCTGCGCCACGAGGGACGCGGCGTAGTTGCCGGCGAACTTGGCAGCGCCGGTGCCACCGGGTGCCGCGCGGACGTACTCGGTCGAGAGCCACACGCTCACCGGGCGGACGCCGCCCGCGAAGTAGGAGCCGGCGGGTGAGGCGATCAGCACGTAGAGGTACTCGGACGCGGGTCGCACGCCGAGGCCCTTCTCCGTGGAGATCATGAACGGCCGCAGGTAGAGGGATTCCTCCTCGGCCGCCGGCACCCAGCGGTCGTCGACCGCGAGGATCTGCCGGACGGACTCCAGGAAGAGCTCGTCGGGAAGTTCGGGCATCGCCATGCGGCGGGCCGAGGAGCGGAAGCGCTCGGCGTTGGCCTCAGGGCGGAAGGACGCGATCGAACCGTCGGGCTGGCGGTAGGCCTTGAGCCCTTCGAAGATCGCTTGGCCGTAGTGCAGCACCATTGCCGCGGGGTCTAGTGCGAGGGAGCTGTAGGGGCCGACCTCAGCGTCGTGCCAGCCCTGCTCGCGGTTCCAGCGGATCGTCACCATGTGGTCGGTGAAGTGCTGCCCGAAGCCCGGCTTGGCAAGTACCTCCGCTACGCGCTCCGGGGTCGCCGGGTGCGGGTGGGGAGTCCGGGTGAAAGGCAACTCGCTCGTCATGTGAGCACGGTAACCCGCTGGTGGGGATACGGAAAATCGTCTTCCCAAAACTCGGACGTCCTACTAAGTGACACTCGCTAGAGTGCCCTTCCATGACCACGCCGGAAAGATCTTCAAGGGGCGCCGACGCCCGCACCGTCTCACAGGCCGCGCTGCTCGTTCTGGGCACCGGGATGACGCTTCTGGACGGCTGGGTCCTCGGTGGCGTCGGGGGCGTGGTCGGCGCGGTGTTCCTCGCCGTCTTCTTCCTCGCCGGGTACTACGGCATCAGCAAGAACGGCCCGTCGAACAACGGCCGCGTCATCGGGCTTGCGGTGTGCGTTGCCGTGACGCTGATCGTTTTCCTCTCAGTGACCCTCTGAGCGCCGCGGTGAGGCCGATGAGGCCCGTGCCCGCGCCCAGTCCCGCGAGGGAGATGAGCAGCGCGGGCACCGGCATGCTCATCGCGAGCAGCACCGAGAGCCCCAGTCCGAGGCAGGCCGTGCGCATGGGCCACGTGCGATCGTTCTGCAGCAGGACGCGCGCCGAGGCGTTCGTGAACGCGTAGTAGAACAACGTCGTGGAGGCCGCCACGCCCAGTGCCGTCGCCATCGGCATGAGGATCAGCGCGAGCGCGCTGGCGACGACCACGACGAGCGAGAGCACACCGGGCTTGAGGCGCGTCGGCAGTTCGCCGTCCTCGACGAGTCCGGTCAGCGTGCGGTGTGCGGACGAGAGAACGAAGTGCAGTGCTGCCACACCGGCCACCGCCGCGGCGATCTGCACGAGCGGTACCAACGCGGCCGCGTCCGCTGCGACGAGCGCGTCCCGCAGCGGCGCGGGCGACAACGCGAGGCGGGCGCTGCCGAGCTGACGGAGCACACCGGCGCCCACGGCCAGGTAGACCACGAAGGACAGTCCGATGAGGACTGGGATCGCGATCTTCAGCACGGCCGGCGAGTGCGTCCGCTCACCGCGGTTCGGGGCGGTGATGCGTTCGAAACCGGCGAACGCCATGAACATCAGGCCGGCGACGCCGACGAGTTCGTTGGGCGTGCCCGTCTCCCCCGCCGACGGCACCGGTTCGATCGAGAAGCTCGACGCCACAACGAGAGCCAGCACACCGAGGACGACCAGCGACACGAACACGCTCACGCCCGTGCCGAAGCGGAAACCGACGGCGCCGAGCAGTGCCGTGGCCACGACGAGGGCGAGCGCACCGATCACCGGCTGGTCCGGCACGACGTACGCGCCGAACATCGACGCCACCACCGCCGCCATCGCCGCACGGCCGAGGAGGTGGGCACTCGCCGTCATCCGTGCGGGCCACACTCCGAGTTGCGCGTGCACGTATCCGTAACCGCCGCCGACGTCCGGGTAGGCACGGGACTGGTCAGCGGTGGAGAAGGCCGAGCACAGGGCGGCGAAAGCGGACAGAGCCAGCGCCGGGAGCACCCACCAGCCCGCAAGCGCTGCGGCTGGGGCGAATCCGGCGAAGACCCCCGCACCGAGCACCGCGGGAAGACCGAGCGCGATCGTGCCGACGATCTCGCGAGGCGTGTGGGTCACCGGTACACGTTCTCAGATGCGGCATCCGGCCGTAACCACCCGGTCGACTGATACGTGAAACGGGCGAATCGCCACCGAGAGCAACTGTCAACGTCACAGATCGCTGCCGAACGTGGCGAGCCCCGGCATTCGTGGGACCCACCGACCTTTAGCATAGGTCACGATTCCGAGCCCCTACCACGCACAACCTCTGGAGCAGCACGTGACAGCCCCGAAGCTGGCCCTCACCGAAGGTGACCTGAGCACCACCGCCGCGGACGCAGTCGTCGTGGGCACCCTGCAGGGTGCGGACGGTCTGGAGCTCGCCCCCGGCGCCGACGCTGTCAACGCCGCGTTCGACGGCGGGCTGCTCGAGGTGCTCGGCACCCTGCGCGCGTCCGGCAAGGCCGACGAGCTGGTGAAGGTCCCGACGTTCGGCAAGCTCGCCGCCCCGCTCGTCCTGGCCGTGGGCCTCGGCAAGTCCCCCGAAGGTGGTCCGAGCGAGGAGCAGGTGCGCCGCGCGTCCGGTGTCGCCGCCCGTGCGCTGGCAGGCAAGAAGCGCGCCCTGAACACGCTGGCTGCCACGCACGTCGCCGCCGCCGCCGAGGGCACGCTGCTGGGCGCCTACTCGTTCACCGAGTACAAGTCCGACAAGGGCGAGGCCGCGGTCGCGAAGGTCGACCTGATCGCCGCCGCGTCGAAGGAGAACAAGGCCGCGCTGAAGGCCGCCGTCGCGATCTCCGAGGCCGTCGCCATCGCGCGTGACTTCGTCAACACGCCGCCGAACGACCTCTACCCCGGCTCGTTCGCCGAGCGCGCCGCGAAGCTCGCCACCGCCGCCGGACTCGACGTCGAGGTGCTCGACGAGAAGGCGCTGAAGAAGCAGGGCTTCGGCGGCATCCTGGGCGTCGGCGGCGGTTCGACGCGCCAGCCGCGCCTCGTGCGCATCTCGTACAAGGGCGCCAAGGCCACGAAGAAGGTCGCGCTCGTCGGCAAGGGCATCACGTTCGACACCGGCGGCATCTCGATCAAGCCGGCCGCGGGCATGGACGAGATGACCTCGGACATGGCGGGCGCCGCCGCGATCGTCGCCACCATGGTCCTCGCCGCGAAGCTCAAGTACCCGCTGGAGATCATCGCGTCGATCCCGATGGCGGAGAACATGCCGTCCGGCGACGCCTACCGCCCCGGCGACGTGCTGACCATGTACGGCGGCAAGACCGTCGAGGTGCTCAACACCGACGCCGAGGGCCGCCTGATCCTGTCCGACGCCATCGTGCGCGCGTGCGAGGACGGCCCGGACTACCTGATCGAGACCGCCACCCTCACCGGCGCGCAGGTCGTGGCCCTGGGCAAGCGCACCGCGGGCGTCATGGGCTCCGACGAGTTCCGCGACCGCGTCGCCGCCATCGGCACCGCGGTCGGCGAGTCCACCTGGGCCATGCCGCTGCCGGAGGAGCTGCGCGCGGACCTCGACTCCCGCCTGGCCGACCTGGCGAACGTCACCGGCCACCGCTGGGGCGGCATGCTCGCGGCGGGCCTGTTCCTGCGCGAGTTCGTGGCCGAGGGCGTGCAGTGGGCGCACATCGACATCGCGGGCCCGGCGTTCCACACCGGTGGCGCGTACGGCTACACCTCGAAGGGCGGCACCGGCGTTCCGGTCCGCACCATCGCGGCCGTGCTGGCGGACATCGCCGCCAACGGCTGAGTTCGCTTCTTCCACACGGGCGGAGTTCCTTTCCGGGACTCCGCCCGTTTTTGTTTTCCGGCACGGCGAGCGGCGCCCAGGAAATCATTTCCACGGTGCCTTTGCAATGAGTCTTTTGCGAGCGATGTCCAAAGTCTCATTGCTAAGGTGCAGGTCAGGGCCGGACGGAACTGATATATCGGTTTGACTGAGCGCGATCGGGTGGCGGCTGAACGGAGACGCGCGTCTCACGGGGCTAGGTGGCTGGGCCCGGCGAGAGGAGTATTTCCACATGGGGACGCATCAGTACGAAGTAGACGTCGTCTGGACCGGCAACACCGGGAGCGGGACTTCCGGGTACAAGACATATGAGCGCGCGCACGAGGTTGTGGCGGCGGGCAAGGAGACGATCCTCGGGTCGTCGGACCCGTCGTTCCGGGGTGATCGGAGCCGGTACAACCCCGAGGAGTTGCTCGTCGCGTCGCTGTCGCAGTGCCACATGCTCTGGTACCTGCATCTGGCGTCGGTCAACGGCGTCGTCGTCACCGACTACCGCGATCACGCCACCGGGACGATGGCCGAGCACCCGGACGGGTCCGGGCGGTTCACCGAGGTGCTGCTCCACCCCGTTGTGACGGTTGCCGATCCGGCGACCCGGGAGACGGCGCAGGCGTTGCACGAGAAAGCGCACTCGATGTGCTTCATCGCGGCGAGCGTGAACTTTCCCGTGCGGCACGAACCGACGGTGAGTGTTTAGAGATCGCCCGACGCTTTTTTGCGCGCGGTGTAGTCGCGCATGCGCTTCGGGTAGCCGACGATGCCGGCGTCGTAGATGGGCATGCCCTGTTTGCGGGCGAAGTTCCGGGCGGCGTCCGGGGACGCGACTCGGCGGCGGGTCCACTCGCCGTCGTGCGCGACCAGAACCACAGTGGTTTCGGTCACCGTGGTCTTCGGTTCCACATAGGCCTCGACGCCGTGGCGGCTCTTCGTCCACTGCTCGAGGTGGCTGGTGTCCTGGTTGGAGGCGGTTCGCAGCACACCTGGGCGCGGCTTCCTGCGAAAACGATCGAACAGCCCCATCGAGCACCTCCTGCGCTTCCTTCCACCATGGTGCCAGGCAGGGGTGTTATGAGTAGGTGAATGATCAGAACCGGGCGTGGTGTCCTATGCCGGATCACCATGCTCTGGCAACTAGTGACAAGATGGCCGCGTACCTCGCGCGCACCCGCGCGTAGTAAGTAATCCCGAGGAGATCCGAAGTGACTTCGCCGGAACTGGAGTCGGCCACCAACGCCGATCTTGTCATCCTCGGCGGCGGTTCAGGTGGTTACGCCTGCGCGTTCCGCGCGGCAGAGCTCGGCCTGTCCGTCGTCCTGGTCGAGAAGGACAAGCTGGGTGGCACGTGCCTGCACCGCGGCTGCATCCCGACCAAGGCGCTGCTGCACGCGGCCGAGGTCGCGGACAACGCGCGTGAAGGCGACCAGTTCGGGGTGAAGAGCTCGCTCGAGGGCATCGACATCGCCGGCGTGAACTCGTACAAGGACGGCGTGATCTCGCGGCTCTACAAGGGACTGCAGGGTCTCGCGAAGGCCAACAAGGTCACCCTCGTCGAGGGCGCGGGCACGTTCGTCGGCCCGAACACCGTCGAGGTGAACGGCCAGCGCTACACCGGCAAGAACGTCGTGCTCGCCACCGGTTCGTACGCCCGCAGCCTGCCCGGTCTGGAGATCGGCGGCCGGGTCATCACCAGCGACCAGGCGCTCAACCTGGACTTCATCCCGGAGAAGGTCGTCGTCCTGGGCGGCGGCGTCATCGGCGTGGAGTTCGCGAGCGTGTGGCGCTCGTTCGGCGCGGACGTCACCATCGTCGAGGCCCTGCCCCGGCTGGTGCCCGCCGAGGACGAGTACGCCTCCAAGCAGCTCGAGCGCGCGTTCCGCAAGCGCGGCATCAAGTTCAAGACCGGGGTGAAGTTCACCGGCGCCACGCAGTCCGACTCGAACGTGTCGATCACGCTGGAGAACGGCGACGTCCTCGACGCCGACCTGCTGCTCGTCGCGGTCGGCCGCGGCCCGAACAGCGCGGGTCACGGCTACGAGGAGGCCGGGATCACGATCGACCGCGGCTTCGTCATCACCGACGAGCGCCTGCGCACGAACCTGCCGAACGTGTACGCCGTCGGCGACATCGTGCCCGGCCTGCAGCTCGCGCACCGCGGTTTCCAGCAGGGCATCTTCGTGGCCGAGGAGATCGCCGGCCAGAACCCGAAGGTGATCGACGAGGCTGGCATCCCGCGCGTCACCTACTGCAAGCCAGAGGTCGCCTCCGTCGGCCTCACCGAGGCCGCGGCCAAGGAGAAGTACGGTTCCGCCGAGGTCTTCATCTACGACCTCGCGGGCAACGGCAAGAGCCAGATCCTCAAGACCGCCGGTGGCGTGAAGCTGATCAAGGCTCCCGACGGCCCGGTCGTCGGCGTCACCATGGTCGGCGAACGCGTCGGCGAGCTCATCGGTGAAGCACAGCTGATCTACAGCTGGGAGGCTTACCCGGAGGACGTGGCTCCGCTGATCCACGCCCACCCGACCCAGACTGAAGCCCTTGGCGAGGCGTTCCTCGCCCTGGCCGGCAAGCCGCTGCACGTGCACGGCTGACCGATCCCCATACAAAGTCAGCCACACGAGAGCACGAGGAGTCAGCGAACAATGGCCTTCTCCGTCCAGATGCCCGCACTCGGTGAGAGTGTCACCGAGGGCACGGTCACCCGGTGGTTGAAGCAGGAAGGCGACCGGGTGGAGGTGGACGAGCCGTTGCTCGAGGTCTCCACCGACAAGGTCGACACCGAGATCCCGTCCCCGGCGGCCGGTGTCCTGCAGAAGATCGTCGCGCAGGAGGACGACACCGTCGAGGTCGGTGGCGAACTCGCCGTCATCGGTGACGGCGACGCCGCCCCCGCTGCCGAGCCCGCCCCGGCGCAGGAGGAAGCGCCTCAGCAGAC
Organism: Lentzea miocenica; assembly: GCF_033949945.1. Taxonomy (NCBI): domain Bacteria; kingdom Bacillati; phylum Actinomycetota; class Actinomycetes; order Pseudonocardiales; family Pseudonocardiaceae; genus Lentzea; species Lentzea miocenica. The sequence continues at coordinate 104,290 of NZ_JAXAVW010000003.1, read as the reverse complement.
GACGCCCTCCGCGCCGCCCGCTGAGGAAGCCGCTCCTGAGCCCGCTGCCGAGGCCCCGGCCCAGTCCGGTGGTGCGGCCGAAGGCACCGACGTCACGATGCCCGCGCTCGGCGAGTCCGTCACCGAGGGCACCGTCACCCGCTGGCTGAAGCAGGTCGGCGACAGCGTCGAGGTCGACGAGCCGCTGCTCGAGGTCTCGACCGACAAGGTCGACACCGAGATCCCGTCGCCGGTCGCGGGCACGCTGCTCGAGATCAGCGCCGGTGAGGACGAGACCGTCGAGGTCGGCGGCAAGCTCGCCGTCATCGGTTCGGGCAGCCCGGCGCAGTCCGCGCCCGCCCCGGAGACCAAGCCCGAGCCCCAGCAGGCCGCTCCCCAGCAGTCCGCACCGGCACCGGCCCCGCAGCAGCCGGCCCCGCAGCAGTCCGCCCCGGCGCAGCAGCCGGCTCCTGCTCAGCAGGCCGCTCCCGCCGCCGCACCGTCCTCTTCGGACGACGCGAACGGCACGCCGTACGTCACTCCGCTCGTGCGCAAGCTCGCGTCGGAGAACGGCATCGACCTGGGCTCGCTCAAGGGCACCGGCGTCGGTGGCCGCATCCGCAAGCAGGACGTGCTGGCCGCCGTCGAGGCCAAGAAGGCCCCGGCTCCCGCGCCCGCCGCCGCTGCTCCGGCCGCCGCGCCCGCCTCCCGCACCTCGGCTCCGGCCGCGGTCGACAACTCGGGCAAGCGCGGCACCGTGCAGAAGCTCCCGCGGCTGCGTCAGATCGTCGCGCAGCGCACGCGTGAGTCGCTGCAGCAGTCGGCCCAGCTCACCCAGGTGTTCGAGGTCGACGTGACCAAGATCGCCCGGCTGCGCAACCAGGCCAAGAAGGCGTTCGAGGCTCGTGAGGGCGCGAAGCTCACGTTCCTGCCGTTCTTCGCCAAGGCCGCCATCGAGGCCCTCAAGGCCCACCCGGTGCTCAACGCGTCGATCGACGAGGAGCGCAAGGAGGTCACCTACCACGGTGCCGAGCACCTCGGTCTGGCGATCGACACGGAGCGCGGCCTGCTCAACGCCGTGATCCACAACGCCGGTGACCTGAACCTGTCGGGCATCGCCCACAAGATCGGTGACCTGGCGGCGCGCGCCCGTTCGAACAAGCTCACCCCGGACGAGCTCGCCGGTGGCACGTTCTCGCTGACCAACCTGGGCAGCAACGGCGCGCTCTTCGACACCCCGATCATCCAGCAGCCGCAGGTCGGCATCCTGGGTGTCGGCGTGGTCAAGAAGCGCGCGGTCGTCATGACCGACGAGGACGGCAACGACACGATCGCGATCCGCTCGATGATGTACCTCGCGCTCACCTACGACCACCGCCTGGTCGACGGTGCCGACGCGGGCCGCTTCCTCACGACGGTCAAGAACCGTCTCGAGGAAGGCGCGTTCGAGGCCGACCTCGGTCTGTAACACGCCTGGGATCATCTCGGAGCAGTACTGATATCCGATATATTGGATATCTCGTAAGTGTGATCTGAAGGCCACCTCGGTTTGCCGGGGTGGCCTTCGGCACATCCTGACTCCTGTATGCGATGTATTGCTGTGCAGGTGATGACACAGTGGGGAACGATCTACACATGCGAGTCGTCATCGCGGGATCGTCGGGACTGATCGGAACGAGCCTGGTGGTGGCCATGCGCGCCGCCGGCCACGAGGTGCTGCGGCTGGTGCGCCGCAAAGCCGCCGCGCCCGACGAACGAGGGTGGGACCCGTACGCCGGGCGCATCGACGAGGGAACGTTCGACGGCGTCGACGCCGTCGTCAACCTGTGCGGCGCGGGCATCGGCGACAAGCGGTGGGACGACGCGCGCAAGCAGGTGCTGCACGACAGCCGGGTCGTGCCGGCCGAGGTGCTGTCGGCGGCGGTCGTCGAGCACGGCGTGCCGACGCTGGTGAACTCATCGGGCGCGCACTTCTACGGCGACACCGGGTCGCGGCTCGCGGACGAGGACGCGCCCGGCGGGCACACGTTCATGTCGCGGCTGACCCAGGACTGGGAGGCGGCGACGTCCGTGGCCCAGGAGGGCGGCGTGCGCGTCGTCCTCATGCGCACCGCTGTCGTGATCTCGCCGTCGGGTGGCGTGTTCGGGCGGTTGAGGCCCGTGTTCCAGTTCTTCCTGGGCGGCAAGCTCGGGAGCGGCGAGCAGTTCTTCCCGTGGGTGTCGCTGGACGACGTCGTGTCCGCGTACCGGTTCGTCGTGGAGCACGACGAGATCCGCGGCCCGGTGAACGTCGCGGGTCCGACGCCGGTGACGAACGCCGAGTTCACCAAGGCGGTCGGGACGGCGCTGCACCGGCCGACGCCGTGGGTGGTGCCGGCGTTCGCGCTGAAGACGTTGCTCGGCGGGGAGATGGCAGAGGAGCTGTTGCTCAGCGGGCCTGGCCTCACGCCGAAGGTGCTGGAGAGCCGTGGATTCCACTTCATGCATCCCGCACTGCCGGCCGCGCTGAACGCGGCGGTTGCATGACTCGTGTCATCGCCGCCGTTCTGGTGATCTCGTGGGTGTTGCTGGGCATGCCCGAGGTCACCGGGCTCGACATGTGGGTGCACGACGAACTGCCGCGGCCGGACTGGCTGCGCGTGGCGGCGTTCGCGGTGAGCCTGGTGCTCGGGCCGACGATCGGGTGGGCGTTCGCGGCGGTGCTGTTCGTGCTCGCGTGGCGGCGGCGTGATCTGCGGCTGTGGAAGGCGTTGGCGTTGCACGCGCTGTGCTGCGCGACGTTGCTGACGCGGTGGCTGTTCGACCGCGTGCGGCCCATCGAGTACCACCTGCCCAGCTATCCGAGCGGGCACACGGTGGCGGTCGCCTCGGTCGGCTTCACGATCGTGGTGCTGTTCGGGCGCGGTGTCATTTGGCCTGTGGTCTTGTCGGCCGTCCTGGCGGTGGTCGTGGGCGGGTTCGCCAGGGTCGTGCTGGAGATGCATTGGGTCACCGATGTCATCGGCGCGGTGCTGGGTGTGACGGGCGTTGGACTCGTGGCAGCGCTCGCGCTGGGGTTGGTAACGTCGGGTCGTGAACTCGTGCCGCACCTCGTCAGACCCCGTCGTCGTCCGTGAGCTGGGGCTCATCGACTACATGGCGGCGTGGGACCTCCAGAAGGTGACCGCCGAGGAGCGCGCCGGCGGCACCGGCCCGGACACGCTCCTGCTGCTGGAGCACCCGCCCGTCTACACCTGCGGCCGGCGCACCCTGGACGAGGAACGCCCGCGCGGTGGCGCCACCCCGGTCATCGACGTCGACCGCGGCGGCAAGATCACCTGGCACGGCCCCGGCCAGCTGGTCGGCTACCCGATCGTCCGGCTGACCGAGCCGATGGACGTCGTCGAGTACGTCCGCCGCATCGAGCAGGGCCTGATCGACGTGTGCGACCGGCTCGGCGTGCACACCGGCCGGATCGAGGGCCGTAGCGGCGTGTGGATCCCCGCCGACGACCGCGGTCCGGAGCGCAAGGTCGCCGCCATCGGCATCCGCGTGCAGCGCGGCGTGACCATGCACGGCTTCGAGATCAACTGCAACGCCAGCCTCGACGCGTTCGGCGACATCATCCCGTGCGGCATCAAGGACGCGGGCGTCGCTTCCCTCTCGCACGAGCTGGGCAGGGACGTCACGGTGGCCGAGGTGCTGCCGCTGGCCCGTGACGCTGTGCTCGCCGCGCTCGACGGAACGCTCCCCCTGACGGACCGCACGTTGACCCGCACTGGCCCCGTCGCGCCTGGTATCACCTTCGCTAGCATTCCGTAGCCCCGCACTCGACTGCGGGAATTCGGAGGAGGGTGCGTCGTGAGGTTTTCTCGACGCCAGTTGTTCACGGCTGCCGGTGTCACGGCGCTCGCGTCAGCAGGAATGTCCACACGGGCGGTGGCGGCGGTCGCTCCTGTGCGCACCTGGAGTGGCGAGATCAGCGTCGGTGACTGGGAGCGGTACTACCTCGGGCTCGACGGCGGGGCTCATCAGCAGGCGCTCGGCGCGTTGGGGATCGCCCACCGCGACGGTGTCCGTGCTGATGAGCAGTACCTGATGGTGCCGGCCGAGTCCGTGCGGCGCGCCGCGCTGGAGTTCGGTGACCACGCGGCCGCCGACGTGTTGCGCGACCGCTTCGGCCTCGACGCGCCGTCGATGCTCGGACGCGGGCTGAAGCTGGTGTTCGGGCGGGACGGGCTGGAGAAGCGCTACTTCGACGACCCCGCGCTGCAGCTCCGGTACATCGGACATCAGCGGCGGTATGCGAACTACGTCATGCCGATGCCGTCGGCGGTCCGCAAAGCGCTCGCCTGATGTCCGATGTCCGGAATCCGATGTGTCAGTCCAGTTGGGGCGCGACGTCCTCGGCGATCTCGGTGAGGTGGTCGAGGTCGGCCAGGTCCAGGATCTGCAGGTAGACGCGCTGGATGCCGGTCCGCTCGCGCCACGTGCCGATGCGCTCGACGACCTCGGCCGGGGTGCCGGCGATGCCGTTCTCCTTGAGCTCGCCGACCTCGCGGCCGATCGCGGCGGCACGGCGGGCGACGTCGGCGTCGGTGCGGCCGACGCAGGCGACGAGGGCGGCCGAGCGGATGATCTCGCTCGGGTCGCGGCCCATCTCGGCGCACGCGGCGTCGACGCGGGCGAACTGCTCGGCCGCGGCGTCGATGCCGACGAACGGCAGGTTGAACTCGGTGGCGTAGGACGCGGCCAGCGCCGGGGTGCGCTTGGCACCCTTGCCGCCGATCAGCACCGGGACGCGTTCCTGGGCGGGCTTCGGCAGCGCGGGCGAGTCCGTGAGCGTGTAGTGCTTGCCCTCGAACGAGAACGTGCCGCCGACCGGGGTCTCCCACAGGCCGGTGATGATCGCGAGCTGCTCCTCGTAGCGCTCGAAGCGCTCACCCAGCGACGGGAACGGGATGCCGTACGCGGTGTGCTCGGTCTCGTACCAGCCCGCGCCGATGCCGAACTCCACGCGGCCGCCGGACATCTGGTCGACCTGGGCGACGCTGATGGCGAGCGGGCCGGGGTAGCGGAACGTCGCCGCGGTCATCAGCGTGCCCAGGCGGATCGTCGTCGTGTCGCGGGCGAGGCCGGCGAAGGTGATCCACGGGTCCGTCGGGCCGGGCAGTCCGTCGACCGACCCCATGCTGAGGTAGTGGTCGGAGCGGAAGAAGGCGCCGTACCCGGCGTCCTCCGCCGTCCTGGCCACCCGGAGCAGGTCGTCGTAGCTCGCCCCCTGCTGGGGCTCGGTGAAGATTCGCAGTTCCACAAAGCTGAATCTAGTCGCAGGAAAAGCGTGGTGCGGGTGCGGCCGCTCCGTCGGAGGTGAACACACCGCGCGCCACCAGGTGCGGGTGCGAGGCGGCCTCTTCCAAAGTCAGCACGGGGGTCACGCAGGCGTCGGTGGAAGCGAACACGTCCGACCACTCGTCACGGGTCCTGGTCAGGAACGCCTCGGCGAGCGTCTTGCGCAGCAACGGCCACGAAGCACGGTCCATCTGCGCGGGAAGATCGTCAGCGGCCAAACCCAGACCAGCCAGCAACAACGCGTAGAACTGCGGTTCCAGCGAGCCCACGGCGACCGAACGGCCGTCCGCGCACTCGTACAACGAGTAGAACGGGCACCCGCCGTCGAGCAGGTTGGCGTCCGGCGCGTCCTCCCACACCGACTGCGCCTTCATCGACCAGATCATCTGCGCCAGCGACGCCACCCCGTCGACGATCGCCGCGTCGACGACCTGGCCGAGGCCGGTGCGCTGGCGTTCCCACAACGCCGCCAGCACGCCCAGCACCAGGTACAGGGACCCACCGCCGAAGTCGCCGACCAGGTTCAGCGGCGGCTTGCCGATCGCGTGCAGCACACCGGTCAGCGACAGGTAGTTGATGTCGTGCCCGGCGCGATCGGCCAGCGGACCGGACTGGCCCCAGCCGGTCATCCGCGCGTAGACCAGCCCGGGGTTGACCGCGAGGCAGTCGGACGGCCCCAGCCCCAGCCGCTCCAGCACGCCGGGACGGAAGCCCTCGATCACCACGTCAGCGGAGGAGATCAGCGCCAGGACGGCGGCACGGCCGTCCGCGGACTTCAGATCCGCGGACACCGAACGCCTGCCGCGCAACAGGAAGTCGCGAGAGGCGTCCGGCACCACGGACAGACCGCCGGACGGACGCTCGACGCGCACGACCTCCGCGCCGAGGTCCGCGAGCAGCATCGCACCGTGCGGACCGGGGCCGATGCCGCCGAACTCGACGACCTTCAACCCCTGCAACGGGTTCATCAGGCCCCTTCGCCCGGCTGCGCCTCGAAGGACAGCCGCGGGCTGAAGATCGCGCCGGACGACTCCGCCAGGCCGCGCATCGCCTTGGCGTGGTTGCCGAAGTCCGGGTGCGCCAGGGCGGCACGCAGCGCGTCAGCGCTCTCCCACAACGCGATGTTGACGTACGAGGCCGGGTCGTCCAGCTGACGCGACAGCGTGTACTGGATCAGGCCCGGCTGCTCGCGCAGGAACGCCGCCGTCTCGTCGAAGGCCTTCTCGAACTCCTCGGGGTCACCGGTGAGCGTGAAGCGGTTGACGAAGGTGATCATGAGGTGGCTCCCTGTGGGAAACGGTGTCAGGCCAAGGAAAACCATGCACACCGCCTCTTGAGACGTGCTCAAGGAACGCCCGCCAAGCTCTGTTCATGCGCATCATCGATCTGTCTTCCCACATTGACGCATCCGCGTACGAAGCGGACCCGGTGACGCACGAGGTGCTCACGGCCGCTCAGGGTGCGGAACACATGGCCGAGCAGCTGAAGGCACGGCTCGGCATCGAGTTCGACGTGTCCGTGCTGCGGGACTCCGAGTTCCTGACGCTGGACCGGATCAGCCTCACCTCCCACACCGGCACGCACGTCGACGCGCCGTCGCACTACGGCTCGAAGACCACGTACGGCAACGGAATCCCCCGCCACATCGACGAGATGCCGCTGGAGTGGTTCCACAACCCCGGGGTGAAGCTCGACGTCCGCGGCCACGGCACCGGCGTCATCGGCGTCGAGGTGCTGGAGAAGGAGTTCGCCCGCATCGGCTACACGCCGAAGCCGATGGACGTCGTCATCCTCGACACCGGCGCCGCCGAGCACGCCGGCACCCAGACCTACTTCACCGACTACACCGGACTCGACGGCCCCGCCACGAACTTCCTGCTGGACCTGGGAGTCAAGGTGATCGGCACCGACGCGTTCAGCCTCGACGCGCCGTTCCCGGACATCGTCAAGCGCTACCTCACGACCAAGGACGAGAGCGTGCTGTGGCCCGCGCACTTCGCCGGCCGCGACCGCGAGTACTGCCAGATCGAACGCCTCGCCAACCTGGAGGCGTTGCCGGACTTCGGGTTCACCGTCGTCGCGTTCCCGGTCAAGATCAAGGGCGCCGGCGCGGGCTGGACCAGGGCCGTCGCGCTGCTCGACGACTGATGGCTCGAACGTTCGTTCCCAACCCCCTCTCAAGTGAGAGCTGAATCACCGCTCCTACCTTGAAACGTATGGAGAACAACGAAACAACACCACCCGAGTCCGAAGACCACATCGTCCGCGGCATCGACTAGATGCGCGCCAAAGGGCCGCCCTTCCCCGGAAATCCGGGAGAGGGCGGCCCTTTTACACGTCACACCAGCTGGGCACGAGCAGCCTCGACTGAATCGGAGGCGTCCAGCAACGGCAGCACCTTCGAAGCCCCGTGCCGCACCGCCTTCGTGCGGCGGGCGAACGACGTCAGCGTCTGACCGGGCCCTGCCTCCACCAGCAGCACGTCGTACATCGCCAGCAGGTCGTTCAGCGCCGGTCCGAAGTAGACGGCGTCGGTCAGCTGCCGCGTCCAGAACCGCGCGGACAACGCGTCGTGCTCGGTCATCAACGTGCCCGTGTACCCGGAGTACACCGGCATCCGCGGCGCCCGCGGTGAGACGTTCCACGCCGCCAGCGCCTCGTCCACGGCGGGCTGCATCGCGGGGCTGTGGAACGGAGTGGTGGCCGGCACGGTCACGACGATGAACTCGTCCGCCTCCAGCCGGGCGCGCACCGCGGCCAGCGGCTCGTCCGACCCCGCCAGCATCGTCTGCCGGGCGGAGTTCACCGCCGCGATCGCCACGTCACCCGCCAGGTAGGGCAGCAGTTCGGCCTCGGACGCCGCCACCGCCAGCATCCCGCCGGACGGGATCGACACGGCCGACACCACCCGGTCCCGCACCAGCGAAACGGCTTCCTCCAACGAGAAAACACCGGCCAGCGTGGCCGCGACGACCTCACCGGCGGAGTGCCCGATCAACGCGACCGGCTTGACGCCCCACGACAGAACCGTGCGCCCCAACGCGTAGTCGACCGCGAACAGCAACGGCTGCGCGCGCGACACGTGATCGACGTCGGCGCCGGACAGCCAGTCCTCACAGGCGACCGAACCGACCTCGCCGAACAACTCGAACACCTCGTCGATCACCGAGGTGAACACGGCGTCCGTGCCGTACAGGGACGCCGCCATCCGCGGGTACTGCGATCCCTGGCCCGGAAACATCAGTGCTACGTCCACAACACGCCTCCAGAAACGGCTCAAGGCCGTGAAGGAGACACCTTCACGGCCTTGAGGCATGACATCACCTGTACTCGCGAACCACCATGGCGGAGTTGAACCCGCCCTTGCCGCGCCCGAGCACCAGAGCGGCCTTGACCTTGCCGTGCCGAGCCTCGTTCATCACGAGGTCGATCTCGTACTCCGGCACCGGGTTCTCGACGTTGACGGTCGGCGGGATCGCGCTCCAGTAGATGGAGAGGATCGCCGACGCCACGTCCAGGGACCCGCCACCGGCGAACAGCCGGCCGGTCATGGTCTTCGGCGCCGTCACCGGCACGCCGTACGGCCCGAAGATGCCCTTGATCGCCTCGGCCTCGGCCTTGTCGAGCTCGGGAATGCCCGCCGCGTCGGCGAACACCACGTCGATCTCCGAGGCGTCCATGCCGGCGTCGCGCAACGCCAGCTCGGCCGCCCGCTTCAGCCCCGGCTCCCGCGAGGGCATCCGCGAGTCGAACGTCGAGGCGTACCCGACGATCTCGCCGTAGACCCTGGTGCCGGGCCGCTCGGCGGCCGACTCCGGTGTCTCCAGCACCATGATCGCGCCACCCTCGCCCGCGACGTACCCGGAGGCGTCGCGGTCGAACGGCAGGTAGGCGCGCTTCGGGTTGTTGTTGCGGGACAGGCAACCCGACGCCTGGTGCGCCACCCATGCCCACGGGCACAGCGAGGAGTCCATGCCGCCGGTCAGCGCGAGCTGGACGCCCTTGCGCAGCTGACGACGGGCGTGCCCGATGGAGTCGATGCCACCGGCCTGCTCGGACACCACCACCGCACCCGGACCACGTGTGCCGTGCCGGATGGAGATCTGGCCCGTGTTGACCGCGTAGAACCACGCGAACGACTGGTACGCCGAGACGTACTCGGGGCCCTGGTGCCACAGCTTCTGCAGCTCGCGCTGACCGAACTCGTACCCGCCCGCCGTCGCCGCGGTGATCACCGCGATGTCGGTGTCCGGGATGTCGTTGGGCTGCACACCCGCACCACGCAACGCCCAGTCCGTGCCGACGAGAGTCAGCCGCGTCATGTGGTCCGTCTGCGGCAGCAGGCGGCCCTGCAGGTGCCGCCCTGCCTCGAAGCCAGGCACCTCACCGGCGATCTTCGCCCAGTAGTTCGCGCTGTCGAACCGGGTGATCGGCTTGATCGCCGCCTCACCCTGCAGGGTCGCCCGCCAGTACGCGGTCGGCCCCAGCCCGTTCGGAGACGCGATGCCGATTCCCGTCACCACCGCCCGAGTCACCGGCCTGCCCCTTCCACCTTTTTGAGCACCATCGCGCTCTGGAATCCACCGAAACCACTGCCCACGGTGAGGACCGTGTCGACCTTCTTCTCACGCGCGACCAGTGGTGTGTAGTCCAGGTCGCACTCGGGGTCCTGCTCGTGCAGGTTCGCCGTCGGCGGGATGAGGTCCTGCTCGAACGCCAGCAGCGAGCCGACGATCTCCAGCGAACCGATCGCGCCGAGCGAGTGCCCGATCATCGACTTGAAGCCGGAGACCGGGGTCTTGTAGGCGTGCGCACCGAGACTGCGCTTGAACGCCGCCGTCTCGTGCAGGTCGTTCTGCTTGGTGCCCGACCCGTGCGCGTTGATGTAGCCGACGTCCGTGGCGTCCGCCCGCGCCTGCTTCAGCGCGATGTTGATGGCGTCGGACATCTCGATGCCCTCGGGGTGCAGACCCGTCATGTGGTAGGCGTTGCACCGCGAGGCGAAGCCGGCGACCTCACCGTAGATGTGCGCACCGCGAGCGCGGGCGTGCTCCAGCTCCTCGAGCACGATGATCGCGCAACCCTCGCCCAGCACCAGGCCGTCGCGGGTCTTGTCGAACGGACGGCACGCGGTGGTGGGGTCGTCGTTGCGGGTGCTCGACGCACGGATGACGTCGAAGCACACCACGGTGATCGGGGAGAGCGGAGCCTCGGTGCCGCCGGTCACGACGACGTCCGCGGAGCCCTCCATGATCAGCTCGGCGGCGTAACCCACCGAGTCGAGGCCGGAGGTGCAGCCCGTGGAGACCACGGAGACCGGGCCTTCCGCGCCGACCGTCCACGCCAGCTCCGTCGCCATCGAGGACGGCGTGAAGTAGTCGTAGAGGTGCGGAACGGCGTAGGACTGGTCGACCTCCCAGTACTTGCCCCGGTCGGAGCCGACGATGAACTCGCGCTCCAGCGAGGTCGTGCAGCCGACGGCGGTGCCGAGCGAGACACCGATGCGGCCGGGGTCGAGCTGGTCGAACTCGATGCCGGAGTCCGACATCGCCTCACGACCCGCGACGACCGCGAACTGCGCGGCCCGGTCGAGCCGGCGGATCTCCTGCGGCGTAAGACCTTCGCGCACTGGATCGAAATCTGCTTCCCCCGCCATGCGGGAGCGGTACGGAGACGCGTCGAAGTGCGTGATGATGCGAGTCGCCGTACGCCCTTCGGACAGCAGTTGCCAATACGCCTTCGTTCCGATGCCACCAGGTGCGACCACGCCCACCCCGGTGATGACGGCGCGACGACTCATCGGACACCTCCAATCGCCTTCTGTGCGGACACGGTCTGCTCCAATCTCGGACAGGGCACGGGAGCGATACCTGTTTCTGCCGAATGAACCGATGGTGAATCCACCCGATCGAGGCCACCTTGAACGACGGCGTAGGACCCCTGTACGAGCCCAGCCCCCGCATCCGCGGCGAACAGCTGTTTCGCCGCCGAACCGCCGACGTCGTGACAACCAAACCCAAGGGGCACACCGGTTTCCGCGACCAGCTCGACGATCTCGCCGATCTGGTCTGGCCACAGGGCACCCGCTGTGTCGTGCAGCAACACGGTTTCCGCCCCTGCCTCGGCGGCCGTGAGCACGACCTCGAGCGCGTGCTCGGGGTCGATCACCCAGCCGTCGAAGAAGTCCCGCGCCTCGACGATCACTCGCCGTTCGGCGCGCACGAGTTGACGCACGGCTTCTCTGAGGACCGAAAAGCCGTGCCCTTGAACAACTACGGTCACCGCGGGGGTTTCCGCGGCGAGCAGTGCGGCGAGGTCCTCCGCACCACCGGAAGCGATGAGGGTGGCGGCCCGCAGACGGAGTTCGATCGCGGCGCGGTGATAGAACCACCGGCCCGGCCGGCCTCCGTCGACGAACGTCACGCCGAGCGCGTCGAGGCGCCGCGCCGCGACCAGCCTGTCGGTGATCGACAGACCGGTGCGGCCCGGTTTGGTTCCCCTCAGCGAGATGTCGTAGAGCTCCATCTAGAACCCCGACAGCAGTACGCGGGAGGCCTCGATCTCGTAGGCACAGGGCGCCACCTCGGAAGACGGACATCCCTTGCGCTGATGCTCGACCGCTGCCTTCTCCAGGTACATCGACACCACGTAGAGCCCGTTGCGGCTCGCGGCACGGGCCGCGGCGGTCAGCAGATCAACTCCGGCCAACCCCATCGCCCACCACCTCACCTCGTCAGGCCCGCACGCGGGCCGGCAGATCAGCCGTTCTCGGCGAACTCCTTGGCGTGCCGCAGGGTCGTGAGGCTGTTGGTGCCCAACGCGTGCCGGATCAGCTCGCGTGCGCGCTCGACCGTGCCGTCCGCGCCGAGCACCTCCGTCACGACCTCCGGCCGGATGACGACGGTGTGGTGCGAGGTGGCTTCGACGCCCGCCTCGATGCCGTCACCGATGTCCCGCAACGTCCACCGGCCGACGTGGGCCGCCATGATCGGCGGCGTCCTGGTCTGCTTGTAGACGATCGTGTCGAACGGCGTGCACACCCGCACGGAGTGCGTCGTGTGGATCGACCCGTCCGGGCTGCGCGTGTCCATCTCCATGGACTGCACGCCGGTGACGGCCTCGGTGAGGTCCAGCCGGGCGACGTGCGGCAGCCGCTGCGGCCACAGGTCCGACCGGTACAGGAACTCGTAGACGTCCTTGCGGGTCGCATGGATCGTGATGCTGTCCGAGAACTTCAGCACCAGCTGGTCGTAGTCGTCGCCGAGCTCGGCGGCGCGCTTGAGCGCCGCGAGCTCGGCGTCGCTGTTGTTGTTCACCGCGTTGAGAACCAGCTCGACGGCCTCCGGCTGCGCCGTCGTGAAGTGGTGCAGGAGGTCGACGCGGGTGGCCGAGTCGGCGATCGGCACGATGCGCCACTCCCCTCCCATCGACTTCACCGGTGCGGCCGAACGTTCCTGCTCGAACTTGACGTGCAGGTTCGCCGAGTCCAGCTCACGGCGAGACGTCCACGTGCGCACGTCGCCGTTGGCGAAGGCGTGCAGCCGCAGCCGCTCGGTGGATCCCTCGGTCTCGAACACCTCGGCGTGCACCGTGGGTCCGAAGGTGTACGGCCAGCGCGTCACGTCCGCGATCAGGTCGTACACCACCTTGGCGGGAGCACCGATCATGACCGTGTGCGTGGTGGTGTGCGTCATGTCCCCGTGTCTCCGTTCTCGGCTCGCCGGCGGTCAGGCCGCGAGGCTGCCGTTGACCTTGGTCAGCAGTTCGCGCGGGGTCTCGATGTCCGCGAGTTCGTCGTCGCCGACACCGACGCCGTACTTGCGCTTGATCAGCGCCACCGTCTCCAGCAGGGCCAGCGAGTCGAAGCCCAGCTCGAGGAACGGAGTGTCGAGAATGTCCTGGCCGGCCTTGAACGAGTCGTCCTCGCCGGCGGCCTCGTTGAGAATCTCCTTGAGACCCTCGATGGTCAGTGCGCTCACGGCTTTTTCCTTTCCTCACCGGGCGTTTCCGCTCGCCCACGTAGTGAGGTTGCCAGGGCGCACTGGTAGTCCAGTGGAGGTTTCCTCGAACATGCCGTCGGAAAATCCTTGCCGCACAACGAAAAACGGCCCCCGCCACAGTGTGGCGGGGGCCGCTGGAGTATTTCTCAGGCCAGAAGTCCTTGCAGCTGACGGGCTTCCGCTCGGTCCAGACGCGGGTCGGACGTGACGATCGCGTGCTGCAGCTGCTGCAGGCGTGCCGACGGCTCGACACCGAGCTCGTCGACGAGCGTGCGCCGCAGCCCCCTGAACGCGTCCAGGGCCTGCCACTGCCGTCCCGCGCGGAACAACGAGATCATGTACTGCGCACACAGGTGCTCGTTCATCGGATGCTGCACGGTCAGCACGGCGAGCTCGCTGAGCAGCGACTTGTGCTTGCCCATCCGCATCTCCGCCTCGATGCGCGTCTCCAGCGCGCCGAGCCGGGCCTCCTCCAGGCGCACGACCTCGACGCCGAGCGGCATGCCAGGACGGACGTCGACGACGGCGGGCCCGCGCCAGATCTCCAGCGCCGAGCGCAGCAGCCGGGACGCGGCCGCGTAGTCGTCGGCCTCGTAGGCGTTCTGCCCCGCGCGGGCGAGGCGGTCGAACTCGTGCACGTCGACGGCCTCCTCCGGCACGTCGAGCAGGTACCCGCCGTAGCGGGTGACGAGCACTTCCTTGGCGCCGTTCTCGTCCGACGCGGCCAGCGCGTCGCCGATCAACCGGCGCAGCTGCAGGATGTAGGTCTGCAACGTGGTGCGTGCGCTGCGCGGCGGGCGGTCGTCCCACAGCTCCTCGATCAGCGTCGGCACGGACACCACCGAGCCGGAGTGCAGGGCGAGCAGCGCCAGGATCTGCCGCGGCTTGGCCGCCGACGGAGTCACCGAGCGACCGTTCACCTTGGCCTCGACCGGCCCCAGGACCTTGATCTGCATCGCAACCCCTCCTTCGGTTCCAAGCACACCATTAGTCTGCTCGGCCCAACGAAGGCGCGTTAGTGCACAGGCCATCGATGTCAGGTGAGTTCTGCCCGCGCCGGGTATGAAAACTTCATACCGATGCGCGTTAGCCGGTAACTAGCGGCCCATTACCGCGGATCCGCATGATTACCCACAACAAATGACTCGCAAACATCGGAGATGAACATGTACCCCACCGTCACCGTGGAGCACCTGTCTTCCGTCACCACCGCCATCGACGACTCCGACGACATGAGGATCTACCAGTTCGATCGTGAGGTCACTTCCGACTGGACGTGGATCGCCACGGGCTGCGGCTGGACCTCGCCCGGCACTCGCTTCGAGGTGCAAGAAGAGGTCCTCGCGGCATGAGACCCGAACTGGCTGAACCGGGCGAGCAACGCATCGGGTTCAAACGACACCTCCGGCCGCAGATAGTGCAGGGTGAAGCCGTCTACCTCTTCGGGGAATCCGGAGTCACGGCGATAGCAGGCACCCACGTGGAATCGCTCGCGCCGTTGCTCGACGGCACCCGCGATCTCGCCGCACTGCTGCGCGACGTTCCAGCCGACCTGACCGCCGACAAGGTGACGCGCATGCTCAAGCGCCTCGCCGCGGCGGGACTGATCGGCAGCCGGGGCACGGAGGACGGTTCGGCCACCACCGAGGCCTCGCTCGCGTACTGGGACGCGGCGGGTCTCGACCCCGCGGACGCGGTGGCGGCGACAACGACGTCGCTCGTCTCCGTCGTCGCGATCGGCGACGTCGATCGCAACGCGCTCGTGGAAGCCTTGCACCGCAACGGACTCACGGTCACCTCGGGGAGTGGTGACCTCACGGTCGTGGCGTGTGCGGACTACCTGGCTCCCGAACTCCGCGACATCGACGCCGCCCATCGGGCCGCCGGCACGCCGTGGTTGCTGGTCAAGCCGGTCGGCGCGCAGGTGTGCGTCGGTCCGTTCTTCACCCCCGGCGACGGTCCCTGCTGGCGGTGCCTGGCCATCCGCCTGTCGGCCAACCGGAAGGCGGAGGCGCACGTGCGAGCGCGGTGCGGGCAGAGCGGCCCGGCACCGCGCCCCGCGATCGGGCTGCCGTCGTTGCAGGCGACAGCGCTGGACATCGCGTCGGTCGAGGCGACCAAGTGGCTCGCCGGGATCCGCCACGAGACGCAGCGCGGTATCTGGAACTACGACAGCCTCACCATGAACGTCACCCAGCACGAGGTGCGGCGCCGTCCGCAGTGCCACGGTTGCGGCGACCCCGGAATCGTCGCGCGCAGAGCGTTCGAGCCGGTCGAGCTCACGAGCCGGATGAAGCGTTCCTGCGAGGGCGGCGGCCACCGGTCGTCGTCCCCGCAGGAGGTGCTCGACACCTACCGGCACCTCATCGGGCCGGTCACCGGCGTCGTGCGGGAGATCCGCCGGAACGGTCGCGGGCCGGCGTTCTTCAACTCGTTCGTGTCCGGCTCGAACGTCGCGGCCGCGGGCGAGGGCGTCGAAGGACTGCGTTCGTCACTGCGGGCCGACACCGGGGGCAAGGGCGTCACGCCGCTCGACGCCCAGGTCGGCGCGCTCTGCGAGGCCGTCGAACGACGCTGCGGCACCTTCTTCGGCGAAGAGGCGCGGGTGAGTGGCAGCTACTCCTCGCTCGGCGACCTCGCCATCCACCCCGGCACCGTGCAGCAGTACCACCCGCGCCAGTTCGCGGACCGCGCGGCGTGGAACGCGGACCACTCGGCGTTCCAGCACGTCACCACCCCGTTCGACGAGGACGAGGTGATGGACTGGTCCCCGCTGTGGTCGCTCACCGAGCAACGGCACAAGCTCCTGCCCACCGGCATGCTCTACTTCGGCGTTCCCTGCCCTCCCAGCGTCGCGTCGGACTCCAACGGCTGCGCCGCGGGCAGCAGCCTGGAGGACGCGGTGCTGCAGGGGCTGCTGGAGCTCGTCGAACGGGACGCGGTCGCCATCTGGTGGTACAACCGCACACCGGTGCCCGGCATGGACATGGACTCGTTCCACGACCCGTGGATCAGTGAGCTCCGCGACGTGCACGCGGCTCTCGGCCGTGAGGTGTGGCTCCTCGACGTCACCGCGGATCTCGGCGTTCCGACGATGGTGGCCGTGTCCCGCCGCACCGGCGACGGGCCGCGCGAGGACATCATGTTCGGCTGCGGCGCGCACCTGGACCCGCGCATCGCGGCCCGGCGCGCCCTCGCCGAGCTGAACCAGTGCATGCCCTCGATGTGCGAGCCGGTGGACCTGTCCCTGCTCGACGTCGACATGCGGCGCTGGATGGAGACCGTCCGGCTCGCCGAACACCCCTGGCTGGCACCCGACCCGTCGGTGCCCGCCCACGACGTGTTCCACCACGGGTACGTCCACCGCGCCGACCTGGCCGACGACATCCGTGACATCCAGAGCACGCTGGAGGCCAAAGGCATGGAGGTGCTGGTGCTGGACCAGACGCGGCCCGACGTCGGGCTCCCGGTCGTCCGGGTGGTCGTGCCGGGGCTGCGGCACTTCTGGTCGAGACTCGCTCAAGGGCGCCTCTACGAGGTGCCGGTACAACTGGGTCGACTGGCCAGGCCCAGAAGGTACGAAGAGCTCAACCCGATCCCGTTGTTCATGTGATGCTCACCTGTCAGAGCGGAGGCGCCGTGGTGCCCACGCAGTCGCACATCCCGGTCGGCCGGCCGCTGTGGTCGTTGCTGGAGGACGCCGTCGTCGACGAGGGCTTGGAGCACCTGACCGTGCACGGCAGGTGGGGTGCGGTCGAGATCGCCGACACGAGCCCGCTCGTGCGCGAGGCGCTGCACCGGATGAGCCTGGGCCCGGTGGCGCTGGAGAACATCTCCGCGCTGCACGAGAACTTCGTGAGGTGGAAGACCGGATCCGGCCCGTGCCTGATCTGGCGCAAGCTCAAGAACACGCTCGACCAGCTGGGTGGTTGTGTCGTGCCGTCACTCGGGCTGAACGACGGTGCCGGGCCGATCCTGTCGGTCGTGGCGGTCACCCGGGACGCGGTGTTCGCACTGCCGCACGTCGAAGACCACGACATCGTCTCCATGAGGCCGCGCACCGAGATCGAGCGGCTCAACGGCGACCAGGCACTGGCGTGCCCGGGACTCGCCTATCAGGTGATCCTGCACAGCGCCCCGGCCACCGAGATCGCGAAGTCGTTGCTGCACACCGAGAGCACGATCGCCCAGGTGGCGGAAGCGTTGCAGGTGGAGAAGACGCTGGTCGGAGATGTGGTCGCCTATCTGGCGGGAGCCGGACTCGTCGTCGTCCAGAGGTGTTGAGCCATCGCCATGTTGCTCCGATCGCGGATCGCAAAACGCGAGACTTCCCAGGAAGCGCCCGTATCATGGCCGCGTCCCGACCCTCGCGTGGGAGCTGCTGCTGTGACGCTGCGACAGGAACGCTCATCGGTGTCCCGCCGGTTGGCGTATGTCGTGATCAGCGTGGTGTTCGCCAACTACCTCGGCAACGCCTTCATCTTCGTCCTGCAGGCCGGTGCCACGCCCGTGCGGATCGTGAGCTCGCTGGCCTGTCTGGTCGCGATCGGGTACCTGCAGCTGGGGGTGTTCTCCCGGCCCAGTGCGAACCTGCGGTCGACCAAGGCGTACCTGGCCCTGGGCGCGATGGCGCTGCTGGTGTTCGCACCGGTGCCGTTCTTCGCCTACGCGTGGGGAGGCATGCCCGGTTTCCTCGCGGGCAGCGCCCTGCTCGTGCTGCCCGGCCGGGTGCGGTGGTTCGTGTTCGTCGGGGTGGCGCTGGCCAACGCCGCGACCAAGGCGGGGGACGGTGTTCCGGTCGGCCTGCTGGCCTACGCCGTGGCGGCGTCACTGGTCGCCGGCCTGGTCGTCTACGGCCTGTCGCGGTTGCCCTCGCTGGTCAAGCAGCTGGAGACCGCCAGATCGGAGCTCGCCGACCTCGCGGTGTCGCAGGAACGGCTGCGGTTCGCCCGTGACCTGCACGACCTGCTCGGGTTCAGCCTCTCCGCGATCACGCTGAAGGTGGAGCTGGCCCGCAAGCTGGTCAGCGAGCACACCGAACGCGCCTCGCGCGAGCTGGCCGAGATCCTCGGCATCGCCCGCGAAGCCCTGACGGACGTTCGTGCGGTGGCGTCGAGCTACCGCGAGCTGTCGCTGGCGGACGAGATCGAGTCGGCGCGCTCCGTGCTCACCGCGGCGGGGGTCGAGGCCACGATCGAGGCGGACTGCGCCGAGCTCTCCCCCCGGTCGCGGACCACGCTCGCGACGGTCCTGCGCGAGGGCGTCACGAACCTCCTGCGCCACAGCGAGGCCACCCGCTGCTCGATCACCGTCCGCGGCACCGGCCCTACGGTGTCCATCGAGGTGGTCAACGACGGTGCGCCTGCCGAGGCCAGTGTCGAGCGGGGCAGCGGTCTCACCAACCTCGCGACCCGCACGAGCGCCGTCGGCGGTGCACTGCTCGCCCAGTCCTCCCCCGACGGCACCTACCGGCTGTACGCCGAGGTGCCGGCCGAACCGGCGCCCGCGGAACCGGCGGGCGACCCGCGGCCGGCCGGTACCCCGATCGCGACGCGGTTCGCGCAGGTGCTGCTCACGGCGGTGGTGATCGGGTACGCCTTCATGGCGCCGATGCTGGCGTCGTACAACCACGCGGTCGGGCCCGCCGGGCTCGCGGCCTGCGCGGCGAGCAGCGCGGTGATCGCCCTGCTGGTGCTGACCGTCGTCAGCCGGCCGCACACCCGGCTGAACCCGATGCTCGGCTACGCGACGCTGGCGGGGCTGGCCGTCTGCGTCTACGTGCCCCAGTTCGTGTTCCAGAACCCCTACCTCGGCGGTGTGCCCGGCTTCCTCGCCGGCGCCGCCGCGGTGATCCTGCCCCGGTGGGTCGGCTGGGCCGGGTTCGTGGCGGTCGTCGCCGGGCAGGGCGTCATCCAGGCCCTGTTCGACTACCCGCCGATCGACGTCGCGTACGGCGTGATGGCGGCGACGAACCACGGCCTGGTGCTGTACGCGCTGACCCGGCTGCGGTCCATGGTGACCGAGCTGCACGAGGCGCGTGAGGAGCTGGCCACGGCGGCGGTGACGCAGGAGAGGTTGCGGTTCGCCCGCGACCTGCACGACCTGCTCGGGTACAGCCTGTCCGCGATCACGTTGAAGAGCGAGCTCACGCACCGGCTGCTGACGATCGACCCCGGCCGGGCGAGACAGGAGCTCACCGAGGTGCTGGACATCTCCCGGCAGGCGCTGGCGGACGTGCGGTCGGTGGCGTTGAGCTACCGCGAGCTCTCGTTGAACGAGGAGACCCAGTCGGCGCAGGCGCTGCTGTCCGCGGCCGACATCGAGGTGACCGTGCGCATCGACGCGTGCGACGAGCTGCCCACGGACGTGCGGGTGACGCTGGCGACGGTGCTCCGCGAGGGCGTGACGAACCTGCTGCGGCACAGCAAGGCGGAGCGCTGCGAGATCGTGCTGTCCAGTTCACCGCGGCTGGTGACGATGGACATCATCAACGACGGGCTCGCCGTGACGGAGCGGAACTCCCGCAACGGCGGCAGCGGCATCGGCAACCTCACCACCCGCGTCTGCGCGCTCGGGGGCAGCCTCGACGCCGGTCCCACGTCCGAGCGCACGTTCCGGCTGCACGCCGAGATCCCGCTCGGCTGACTCCGATGTCTGCCCGTTCGGCGGGGTGCGGGCTCAGATCCAGCCGGCCTCGTCCGCGATGCGGATGGCGTCGACCCGGTTGCGGCCGTTCAGCTTGGTGATGATGGTCGTCATGTAGTTGCGGATGGTCCCCGTCGACAACGACAGGGCGACCGCGATCTCCGGCGCGTCCGAACCGGCCGCGGCGAGGCGCAGCACCTCCAGTTCGCGGTCCGTCAGCGGGCACTCCCCCCGGTCCCAGGCCGCGAGCGCCAGCTGCGAGTCGACCACCCGCTTGCCGGCCGCCACGTCGCGGATCGCACCGGCCAGCTGGCCCGGTGGGGCGTCCTTGAGCAGGAAGCCGTCCACGCGGGCCGCCAGCGCCTTGCGCAGCGTGCCGGGGCGGCCCAGCGACGTCAGCATCAACGTGCGGACCGACGGCATCGTCTCCCGGATCTTCGCGGCCGCGCTGAGGCCGTCGAGGATCGGCAGGTCGATGTCGATCACCGCGACGTCGGGCCGGTGTTGCCGCGCCATCGGCACGATCTTGTCCCCCGAGCTCACCTCGGCGACCACTTCGATGTCCGGTTCGAGGTTGAGGAGCGCGATGAGGGCACCGCGCACCATGTGCATGTCCTCGGCCAGCAGAACCCTGATCATTACGCCCCTCCGGCAAGACACCATATCTCTCGGCGTTCAGGCCGCGCTCGACGCCGCGTCGAGGTGTACCGGCAACGGTGGTGGGGACCTGCCTGCGAAAGGGATCCCGCCATGGAACGCAGCGTCAACGTCACCGTTGTCTACTACTCGTCCACCGGGACGATCCACCGCATCGCCACCGAGATCGCCGAGACGGCGGAGAAGGCGGGAGCCGAGGTCAGGCTCGTCAGGGCGGCCGAACTCGCACCCCAGACCGTCGTGGACTCGCGACCGGCCTGGGCGGACCACCTCAAGGCCACCGAGGACGTGCCGATCGCCCAGGTGGACGACGTCCTGTGGGCCGACGCGGTCGTGTTCGGGACGCCCACGCGGTTCGGCAACATGTCGGCGCAGCTCAAGCAGTTCATCGACACGCTGGGGCCCGCGTGGTTCCAGGGACGCCTGTCGAGCAAGGTGTACAGCGCTTTCACCTCCGGTGGCAGCACGCACGGCGGCATGGAGACCACGATCGTCTCCATCTACAACATGGTGTGCCACTTCGGCGGCATCATCGTGCCGCCGGGGCTGAACGAGAACCCTTACGGCACCTCCCACGTGCTCGGCTCGGACAGCAAGCCGGTGAGCGAGATCGCGCTGCAGTCCGCCCGTGTGCAGGCCGACCGGGTCGTGCGGGTCGCCCGTGCGCTGAAGGAGGCCTGAGTGCGCGTCGACGGCATCTACGTGCGGGGCAACGGGATCCGTCTCCCCGCGACGCTGAACGTGCAGGACGCCATCGACTCCGGCGAGTGCGAACCGAAGCTGGTCGCGCGCACGGACGTCACCAGCGTCGCCTACTCCCCCGACGAGTCGGCGGCCGAGATGGGCGTCAGGGCGGCCCAGCAGGCGCTGGCGAGGGCCGGCAGCACCGGTGACGACGTCGAGCTCATCCTGCACGCCACGACCTACCACCAGGGCCAGGACCTGTGGCCGGTCGGCAGCTACATCCAGCGCGAGACCGTCCGCAACAGCTGCCTGGCACTGGAGATCAGGCAGATGTCCAACGGCGGCATGGCGGCGCTGGACCTCGCCGTGCGCTACCTGAGCCCCGGCAAGGACGCGCTGCTGACCACGGCCGACCGGTTCTGCCTGCCCGGCATCGACCGGTGGCGCACCGACCCCGGCACGCCCTACGCCGACGGCGCGAGCGCGGTGGTGCTGTCCAGGCGAGGCGGGTACGCGCGGCTGCTTTCATTGGCCATCAACGCTGATTCCGATCTGGAGCCGTTGCACCGGGGCGACGAGCCGATGGGGCTGGCGCCGTTCTCGCACCGCATGCCGGTGGACTTCGAGGCCGCCAAGCACGCGTTCGCGAAGCAGTACGGGCTGTCGTTCGGCATCAACAGGGCGAACGCGGGCCAGGCCGCCGCGGTCGAGGAGGCCCTGGCGGACGCGGACATGAAGCTCGGTGACGCGGACTGGGTGGTGCTGCCGCACTTCGGCAGGCGCCGCCTCGACGTGAACTACCTGCGGCCCTATGACATCGACCCCGCGCGCACGACGTGGGAGTGGAGCCGCACGATCGGGCACCTCGGCGCGGGCGACCAGTTCGCCGGGCTCGGCCACCTGGTCGACACCGGCAGGGCCCGGCCGGGGCAGCGGGTCGTGCTGTTCGGCGTGGGCGCCGGCTACAGCTGGGGCTGCGCGGTTCTGGAGATCGACGCGAAGCCCTCCTGGGCGGCTTGAGCGCGGCTCCAGCGGGACCGACTACAGCTTGGAGCCGCCTCCGGGTGGCCTGAGCACGGTTCGAGTGGGATACCAGCCCGATTTGGCTGGATGTATGCGACACCCGGTGGCATTTCGAAAGGAACCAGACCATGTCCGACCAGCCGTTTGAAGGCCAGCGAGTCGTCGTCACCGGTGGTGGCACCGGAATCGGCAAGCACGCCGCCGTCGAGTTCGCGAAGCTCGGCGCGGCGAGTGTGATCATCACCGGCCGCCGCAAGGAGCGGCTGGACGAGGTCGCCGAGCTGCACGAGAACATCGTTCCCGTCGCCGCCGACGTCACCACGGCGGAAGGCGCGCAGGCCGTCGCCGACGCCGTCGAGACCAACGGCGCCAAGCTGGACGTGCTCGTGCACAACGCCGGCATCTTCCGCAACACGCTCGCCGAGTACTTCGACGAGAAGGCCAGCAACGAGCTGCTCAACATCAACCTGCTCGGCCCGGTCCGCCTCACCGGCGCGCTGTACCAGTACCTGGCCAAGCCGGGCGGCAACATCGTGTTCGTCTCCTCGGTCGCGGGCCACAACCCCGAGCCCGGCGCCGCCCTGTACGCCGCCAGCAAGGCCGGCATGCACAGCCTGACGCTGACGTGGGCGCGCGAGCTGGCCCCGCTCGGGATCCGGGTCAACGCCGTCGCCCCGGCCGGCGTGCGCACCGAGGTCTACGCGGCCAACGGGCTCAACGAGGAGGAGACCGACGGCATCTTCGCGACGCTGGCGGACATCATGCCGCTGGGCCGCACCGGCACGGTCGAGGACATCACGCCGTGGATCGTCCAGCTCGCCAGCCCCGCCAGCTCCTGGGTCACCGGCCAGATCATCACGATCGACGGCGGCCAGGACCTCACCGCGGGCACCGACCACCTGTTCATGTCGTGGTTCCGCGCACGTCTTGAGGGCGACGCGGCCTGATCCGCACCCTCGCTTCAGAAGCGGTCGTCACCGGATGGAGAGGTAGCCTCCGGTGACGGCCGCGTTTCCGCGTTTTACAGAGAGGCCTTCCCCGTGCTGGACCGCCGCGCGATCAACCGAGCGACCCTCGCGCGCCAACTTCTGCTGCAGCGTCACGACATGGGCGTGCTCGAAGCCACCGAGCAGCTCGTCGGGCTGCAGGCGCAGCTGCCGTTCCCGCCCTACGTCGGGCTGTGGGCGAGGCTGAACTCGTTCGACCGCGACGAGTTGTCGAAGCTCATCCTGGACCGTCAGATCGTGCGGTCGTCGCTCATGCGCTACACCATGCACCTCGTGACCACGGCGGATCTGTTGTGGTTGCGGCCGTTGCTCCAACCGGTGCTCAACCGTGCGCAGAAGGGGTTCTTCGGCCGCCAGACCGAGGGCATGGACCTCGGTGAGATCGCGCAGCACGGCCGCAAGCTGCTGAACGGGAAGGCGCTCACGCAGGTTCAGCTGCGTGAGGCGATGAGTGAGAAGTTCCCCGGCCGCGATCCCCTGTCGCTGGCCTACTCCGTGCAGTACCTGGTGCCGCTGGTGCACGTGCCGCCGTGGGGCAAGGGCGGTTCGGTGCCGTCGACGCTCGCGGAACCGTTCCTGGACCAGAAGCTCACGAAGGATCCGGACCCGAAGCTGTTGGTGCGCCGCTACCTCGCCGCGTACGGGCCGGCCACGGTCAAGGACCTCCAGGCGTTCTCCGGGCTCACGTTCATGGCCAAGGTGTTCAAGGACATGGGCGCCGAGCTGGAGGTCCTCGTCTCGGACACCGGCCAGGAGCTCTACGACCTGCGGGACGCGCCGCGGCCGGACGGTGACACGCCGGCGCCCGTGAGGTTCCTGCCCGAGTACGACAACCTGATGGTGTCGCACTTCGACCGCACTCGCGTGATGGACGACGACATCCGCAAGAGGGTGTGCGTCGGTGCGGGCATCGCGGCCACGCTGCTGGTCGACGGGTTCGTGCGCGGGATGTGGAAGCTCAAGGAGCAGAAGAAGACCGCGACCCTCACGCTGACCCTGTTCAAGCCGCTGTCCAAAAAGGACCTGAAGGCGGTCGGGCAGGAGGCCGACGCGCTGTTGCGGTTCGCGGCGCCGGACGCGACGACGCGGGAGTTCGTGGTCGGGTGAAGCTCAGCGCACGACAGCTCAACCGGGCACTGCTGGCCCGGCAGTTCCTCCTGGAACGCACCGGGAGGACCCCGTTCGAGGTCGTGGAACACCTGGTGGGAATGCAGTCCCAGGTCCCGCTCTCGCCGTACGTGGGCCTGTGGTCGCGTATCAGCCACTTTCAGCCCGCGGACCTCGCCACCACCCTGGAGAGCCGCGCGACGGTCCGTCTCGTGCTGATGAGGGCCACCATTCACCTCGTGAGCGCCCGTGACGCGCTCCTGTTGCGGCCGTTGCTGAAACCCGTGCTGGACCGCACGAACTTCACCGGCCACAACGGAAAGCAGATCGAGGGCATCGACCCGGCCGAACTGGCACAACGCGGCCGCGAGATCCTCGAAGAGGAACCGCGCACGCGCGAAGATCTCGGCAAACTGCTGAAAGAGCGCTGGACGGGCCACCAGGCGACCGCGCTGGCTTACGCGGTGCAACTGCTCGTCCCGCTCGCCCAGATCCCGCCACGGGGCGTCTGGGGCCTCGCACCGGGCCGTGGCGCCCACGCCACGCTGAAAACCTGGCTCGGCAGCGAATCCCTGCCGGAACCGTCGCTCACCGAGGTGGTGTCCCGCTACTTCAGGGCGTTCGGGCCGGCGAGCATCCAGGACGTCCAGACCTGGTCCGGCCTGACCCGGCTCGCAGAGGTGGTCGAACGGCTGCCGCTGCGGCGGTTCAGCGACGAGAACGGCAAGACGCTCTTCGACCACGAGGACTCGCCGCGGCCGGACGAGGACACCCCGGCGCCACCGCGGTTCCTGCCGGAGTTCGACAACATCGCCCTGTCGCACGCCGACCGCACGAGGATCATCTCCCCCGGCTTCAACGGTTCCTCGACCCGCGGCGGCTTCACCGTCGACGGGTTCGTCAGCGGCACCTGGAAGATCGAGAAGAAGAAGCAGGCCGCAACCCTGTTGGTGGCGCCGTACCAGCGGCTGCTCAAACGCGACAGCGCTCAGGTCGAGGCCGAGGGCCGCCGGCTGCTGGAGTTCGCCGCGCCGGGCGCGGAACACGCTGTGGCGTTCGAGCAAACCTAGAGCACGCTGCGGTTTTCTGGCGGGTATGACGACGATCGCGCTGCCGGACGGATTCCGGCCTGAGTCGATGACGATCGGGCCCGGTCCGTACGCGTACTTCGGTTCGCTGGCCGACGGGTCCATCTACCGCGCGGACCTGATCACCGGCGAGGGGAAGACCGTCCACACCGGACCGGGCACCGCCGCGGCCGGCGTGAAGATAGATCGCCGCGGGCGGTTGTTCATCGCGGGCGGCTTCGCCGGCGACGCCCACGTGATCCACGCCGCCTCCGGTGCCACGCTGGCGTCCTACCCGCTCGCCGGCCTGGTCAACGACTTCGCGCTGACCCCGACGGCCGCGTGGGCCACCGACTCGATCCTGCCGGTGCTGTGGAAGCTGCCGCTGGGCGGCAACGGCGAGCTGCCGGAACCCGAGCAGGTCGAACAGCTGGATCTCACCGGGGACATTCGGTACCTGGAGCAGGGCTTCAACGCCAACGGCATCTGCCGCACCCCGGACGGCACGGCGTTGCTCGTCAACCAGTCCAACACCGGCGGGCTGTTCCACGTGGACACCACGACCGGCCGCGCCACGAGCGTCGACCTGGGCGGCGAGGACCTGATGGACTGCGACGGCATGGTGCTCGACGGCGACCTGCTGTACGTGGCGATGGGCGTGCGCAACGAGGTCGTGCTCCTGCGGCTCAACCACGAGGGCACGGTCGGCAAGGTGCTGCGCCGGGTGAGCGATCCCCGGTTCGACATCCCCAGCTCGCTCGCCCTGCACGAGGACCTGCTGTACGTGATCAACGGCAGGTTCACCACCGAGGCCGCGCCGCAGACGACCTACACGTCCGTCGCGATTCCGCGGCCCAGGAACTGAAAGAAGGCCCCCGCCACGTTCGGCGGGGGCCTTTCTCACGCGGCGGGTCAGGCGGCGGTGACGACCTCGTCGTACTCGAGCCGCGGCGACCGCGGCCACCAGGCGTTCTCCCCCGGCTTGCCGATGTTCATGACCAGCAGCACCTTCTGCTTGCCGTCCGGGAAGAACTCGCGGTTCACGGCATCGGCGTCGAACCCGATCATCGGGCCGGCGTTCAGGCCGGCGGCCCGGATGCCGAGCAGGAAGTACGCGGCCTGCATCGTGCCGTTCTGCACGGCGGAGGCCTCGCGGATCGCCGGGTCCGCGAACATGTCCTTGGCCTCGGGGAAGTGCGGGAACAGCTTCGGCATGAGCTCGTGGAACTCGAGGTCCGCTGCCAGGATCGCGACCAGCGGGGCCTGCGCGACCTTGGCGCCGTTCGGGCCGTACATCGTCTTCACCAGACGCTCACGGGCGTCGTCGGAGCGGATCAGCACGATGCGCAGCGGCTGCTGGTTCATCGACGTCGGCGCGTACTTGACCAGGTCGTAGACGGCCTGCAGCGTCTCGTCGGAGACCGGCTCGGACGAGAACGTGTTGGCCGTGCGGGCTTCCCGGAACAGCAGGTCCTGGGCTGCGGCGTCCAGCTCAAGCGACATGGCGGGTCTCCTCGATCAGTACCGCGGAGATGCGCTCCGCGACCATCATGGTGGGCAGATTCGTGTTGGCGGCAGGCACTTCCGGGATGATCGAGGCGTCGGCGACCCACAGGCCGTCCACGCCGAGCACCTGCCCGTCGGGTGACACAACGGAACCCATCGCGCACGTGCCCACCGCGTGGTGGTACGTGCCCGCGTTCGCGAAGATCCACCGGTCCAGCGCCTGGTCGTCCGAGAGGTCGGCCGGTGGGCTGTTGAGCGGCGGACCGTCGATCTCCTCCGCGAACGGCTTGGTGCCGATGAGGCGCAACAGGTCCCGCACGCCAGACCTGATCAGCGCTCTGTCCTCGTAGGACCGCAGCAGGCCGAGGTCGATGTGCGGCGCGTCGGTCGGGTCGGCCGACCGCAGCCACACCCGGCCGCGCGAGGTGGGCTTGAGCAGCGCCACCGAGATGATCAGGTTCGCGCCGGTCGTCTCGGCGGGCGACGGGGCACCGGGCAGGAACTGCAGCCCAGACTCCGTGGTCGCGACCGCCTGGTACAGCGCGGGCCCGCGGCCCATCAGCTTCACCGTGACCAGCGGGTGGTCCTGCAACCCCTGCCCCACCGGCAGATCCGCGACGACCGAGATGCCCAGCGCGGACAACGCCGTGGCAGGGCCGATCCCGGACCGCAGCAGCACGGCCGGCGAGCCGTAGGCCCCGGCGGCGACCACGATGTTCTGTGCCGAGACCGTCTCGCCGCCGAGCAGCACCACGCCGACGGCCCTGCCGTCCCGGACGAGCACCTTGCACACCAGGGAGTTCGGCCGGATCGTCAGGTTGTCCCTGGACCTCGCGGCCGCGAGGTAGGTGACCGCGGTGCTCTGCCGCACGCCGTCGATCTCGTTCAACGGCACCGGTCCGGCACCGATCGCGCCCGGCGCGTTGTGGTCCTCGATCCGGTCGAGGCCGAGCGAAACGGCGGTCTCGATGAACGCGCGGTTCGTGGACGTCATGTCGCCGGCGGGCCTGCGGATCGGCACCACCGACTCCACGGCCTCGAAGTACCGCGACGCCACGTCGAACGACCACGGGTCGGGCCACGCGTCGTAGTCAGAAGGCGCACCGCGCAGGGCGATGCACGCGTTGACCGCCGAGCAACCGCCGACGATCCTGCCGCGCGGCAGGTTCAGCGGCT
Source organism: Lentzea miocenica (assembly GCF_033949945.1). Taxonomy (NCBI): domain Bacteria; kingdom Bacillati; phylum Actinomycetota; class Actinomycetes; order Pseudonocardiales; family Pseudonocardiaceae; genus Lentzea; species Lentzea miocenica. The sequence goes on along the minus strand of NZ_JAXAVW010000003.1, from coordinate 76,108 downwards.
CACCGCCGACCTGGGGCTCTGAGCGGTACATCCAGTTGTGCATGGGGCCCGCGACGGGGTCGTCCGGCCCTGCTTCCAGCAGCAGCACGCGCCGAGAAGGGTCCTCCGACAGCCGTGCCGCCAGAACGCCGCCCGCCGAGCCGCTGCCGACCACGATGACGTCGAAGTCAGCCATGGCCCCTAGTCAGCCAGTGCCCCCTGCACCCCCGCTCGCGCGTGCCTTGAGATGGCTCAGGTTCCTCTCAAGGCCCGCAAAGCCGTGGCCGGGGACGGTGAAACCCCACTGTGTGAAGGCTTAAGGAGATCCGTATGAGCGCCGAAGCGATTCCTGCGACGTCGCGGGAGCTGCGCCTGGTTTCGCGTCCGGCGGACCGGCTGACCCAGGAGAACTTCGAGCTCGTCGAGGTGCCGATGCCGGTGCCGGGCGACGGCGAGGTCCTGGTGCGCAACGAGTGGATGTTCCTCGGCTCGGTGTACCGCGACCTGATGAACGAGGAGACCAGCCTCCCGATCCCGAACTACGAGATCGGCGCGACGCCGTGGGGCACCACCGTCGGCACGGTCGTGGTGTCCAACAACGAAAGCCTGCCCGTCGGCACTTTCCTGCTGCACTACAACGGCTGGCGCGAGTGGGCGGTCGTGAGCCCCGAGTTCGGCGTGAAGAAGCTCGACCGCTCGCTGCTGCCCGGCGCGGAGTACTTCCTCGCCAACGGTCCCACCGCGTGGCGCGGCATCGTCGAGATGGCCGACGCGGGCGAGGGCGACGTCGTGTTCGTGTCCGGTGCGACCGGCGCGGTCGGCACGCTGGCCGGTCAGATCGCGAAGGCCCGCGGCGCCAAGCTCGTCATCGGTTCCACCGGCAGCAAGGAGAAGGTCGACTTCCTGGTGAACGAGGCCGGCTTCGACGCCGCGTTCGACTACCACGACGGACCGGTGCTGGACCGGCTGCGCGAGCTCGCCCCCGACGGCATCACGGTGTGCTTCGACAACGTCGGCGGCGAGCAGTTCGAGGCCGCCGTCGAGCACGCCCAGCCCGGCGCCCGGTTCGCCCTGTGCGGCGCGCTGAGCGGCCAGATCGGTGGCACCGACGGCGACCACCCGCGCCTCGCCCTGATGCGCGCCATCGCCAAGCAGCTGACGTTCCGCGGCTTCGCCACCTTCGACACCGAGGAACAGCTGGCGGCGTGGAACAAGACGTTCTCCGGCTGGCTGGACGAGGGCAAGATCTCCTTCGCCCACACGGTCGTCAAGGGCGGTGTGCCGGTCGCCGCGGAGACGTTCATCGCGTTGCTGGACAAGAAGTTCGCGGGCACGGTCGTGCTCCAGCTCAACGACTGAGCGAAGGTTCAACGAAAAAGCCCCCGGCCGAAGCCGGGGGCTTTTCTCGTGCGGTGAAGGAATCAGACGCCCGCTAGGGCTTCCAGCTCCGGCACCAGCGACGCGGGGGACGGCGCGTTGTGGATCTCGGCCTGCATCGCGAGCGACGCCTCCTTGGCCTCGGGCTTGTGGATCAGCTCCTCCAGGCGGTCCTGGATGAACGCCACGTCCTGCTGCTTCTCCACGCCTTCGACGGCCGCACCGGCACCGGTCGCCTCGAGCCGCTCCGCCCACGGGAAGTGGTCGGCGAACTGCGGCAGCACCAGCTGCGGCGTGGCGGCGTTCAACGCGGTCAGGCCCGTGCCGGAACCGCCGTGGTGCACGATCACCGAGCACGTGCGCATGAACAGGTTCAGCGGCAGGTGCGAGGACGAGATCACCTTGTCCGCGATCACCGAGTGGTCCTCGGCGTCGATCCCGTTCGGCACGGCGAGAACGACCTCGACGTCACCGAGGCGCGAGATGGCCTCGTAGACCCAGCCCAGCACCTTGCGCATGCCGAGCTCCTTGGGCATCGAGCCGAAGGACACGCAGATCCGCGGCTTCGACGGCTCCTCCAGCGCCCACGCGGGCACCGCGCCGAACCCGTTGGACGGCAGGTACCGCACGGGACGGCCCTTCTCCAGTCCTGGCAGCTGGAACGACGGCGGGCACGGGTCGATGGTCAGGTCCGGCTCGGGCAGCCCGGTCAGGCCCATCTGCTGCGCCACCGGGTCGAGGACCATGTGGGCGGTCTCCTCGAACGCCTCCGTCAACGGGTCGACGCCCCAGCGGTGACGCACGACGGGCACGCCGAGGATGCCGCCGAGCAGCCGCCCGGAGAGGTCCATCGGGTCCGCCACGATCAGGTCGGGCGCGAACGCCTTGGCCTTCTCCAGCAGCAGCGGGAGGACCTCCGCGGTGCGGCCCGCGGGACCGTAGGCGATGTTGCCCCAGAACTGGCGGTCCGGCCGCGGCAGCGCCTCGGCGGGAGAGGCGTTCTCGCCGGCCTGCTGGATGATGCCCTGCAGCATCATCTTCTGGTCCTGCTCCTCGCCGAGCGCGATCGCGTCGAGGCCGGTCGACTTGACGAAGGGCACGAGGTGCTGGGGCGTGGTGACGATGACCTCGTGGCCGGCACCGCGCAGTGCCCAGCTCAGTGGGACGATCGGCTGCAGGTGCCCGCTCGCCGGCCACGTGCTGATGAGTACTCGCATTGCCGTTGCTCCTTCATCCGGCTGACGGTAGGTCTTCGAGCGGCACGCCGGTCGTGGCGCTCAGATAGCGGTCGACGACGCGCCGGTAGTAGTCGGGGCCGAAACCCAGCTCGCGCACGACGGGCGCGAGGCGAGTGAGCTTGGCCAGTGAGATGTCATGGCGCGCGTAAGCGTCGCGATAGGTCTTCCGCAACGACACGCGCAGCCGGTTTTCCAGGTGCTCCACCACGTCCTCGACCGGCACGGGCACACCGCTCGCGACGTTCACGACCTCCCCGCACACGCGGATGGTCAGCAACGCGTCGAGCAGTCGCACCACGTCGAGCACGTCGACGAGGTCGCGGTGCGCTCCCCGCCAGACCTCGATCTCGCCGGAACGCACCTGTGCCACCAGTGTCGGCATCATCTGATGTGGACGCTGGTCGGGACCGACGAGATGTCCCAGGCGCAGCACCAGGTACGCCACCCCGGAGGCGCGGATCAGCGCCTCCATCGCGAGCTTGTGGCGCCCGTAGGCGTTGCCGGGGAACACCGGGCCGTCCTCCGTGCCCGGTGAGTCCGGTGAGCCGTACATGGCCGCGGACGCGGTGGAGAAGTAGACGAACAACTTGCCTTCCGCGCGGCACCTGCGGATCTCGTCGTGCAGGATGCCTGTTTCACGGCCGAACTCGTCCGCCGATGTGGCGACGGTCGAGGATGATCCGGCCGCGAACGCGACGACGTCATGATGCTTTCCCGCGATACGTGCGAGGTTCGTGGCCAGGAAGCCACGTCCGATGACGTCCATGGAAGTCCCTTACTGGGAGATGTCCTGTTCGCTGCGGACACCGATGTGCTGCACCAGAAGGCCGTCGCGGCCCTCGAAGTAGTGCGCCTGCGCGTAGGTGAACCGCGTGCCGACGGGTGCGGCCTGGCCTTCCTCGGTCTCGATGCCGGTGAAGCGGACGCGCAGCACGACCGTGGTGCCCTCGGCGACGGCCTGCTGCACCTCCCACTTCGCGTCCTTGAAGCGGCGGTTGAGCCAGAGGATGTGCTGCCGCACGCCTTCCGGGCCGTCGGGGAACATCCCGGGAGGGCCGGTGACGTCGAGGAAGTCGTCGTGGATGAGCCCGTCGACCAGGCTGAGGTCCTGCGTGTTCAGCGCCACCTGCAGCTTGAGCGCGAGATCCTTGTAGTGCTCGCTGATGGACTTCTTGTACGTCGCGGCGAGCGCGACGTCCAAGGAAGGTTCTGTCACGGCGGTCATTGAGTCTCCCTCGAAGATTCCTTGAAAAGAGCCCACTACGGGCGGAAGGCCCGCCGATCGCGATGATCGGCGAGCCTTCCGGACAATCCGGTTGTAGCGCTTACTTCTTGGCGTCCGCGTTCCAGTCGGCCGCGGCGTTGTCGGCGCCGGCGGCACTGTCGCCGCCACCACCCCACTGCGCGGCCGCTTCGGCACTCCACTCGCCGCCGCCGTCGCCGCCTTCCCACTGGCTCGGGTCCCACGCGGGCTTCGGCATCTTCGGCAGGAAGAAGATCAGCGCCGCCGCCGCGACCTGCAGGGCCACGACCACCCAGATGCTGGTCTCGATCGCCGACAGGTAGCCGGATCCGTTGACCAGCGCGAAGAACACGGTGCCGAGGACCGCGACGCCCAGGGCGCCACCGAACTGCTGCACCGAGGTCAGCGTGCCGGACGCCGAGCCCGTCTCCTGCGGGTCGACACCCGCGAGGATCAGCTCGAAGAACGGCGCCATCGCGAGACCCATGCCGATGCCGGCGAAGAACAGCGACGGGGACATCGCCCAGCCACCGACGTCGGGGCCGCCGAGCTTGATCGTGAAGTAGAACGCGATCAGGCCGACGACCATGCCGGCGAGGCCGATGTGGATCAGGCGACGGCCGAGCTTCGCGGCCAGACCGGCGCCGGACGCGGCGAAGCCGAACGTCGAACCGATCGCCTGCGGCAGCACCGCGAGCGACGCGCCGAGCGCGGTGAACCCGAGGCCCAGCTGCAGGTAGATGCTCAGCACCAGCGAGAAGCCGGTGAGCGCGGAGAACAGCGCGAGACCCGCGGCCAGACCGCCGTTGAAGGCCTTCTTCTTGAACAGCGACGGCACGACGAGCGGCTCGCCGCCCTTCTTGTCGCGACGTCCCTCGTACCAGCCGAAGACGAAGAACGTGAGGACACCGGCGACGATGGACACGAAGGTCCACGCCGGCCAGCCCTCTTCCCGTCCCTGCACGACCGGGACGACCAGCAGCGCGGCACCGCCGGAGGCGAGCAGCGCGCCGACGAGGTCGAGCTTCTTGGCCGTCTTGTTGGCCTTGGGGAAGCACTTGATGGCACCGAAGATCGCCAGCAGGCCCAGCGGCAGGTTGATCAGGAAGATCATCCGCCAGCCGGTGCCGAACAGGTCGAGGTTGATCAGCCAGCCGCCGAGGATCGGGCCGCCGATGGTCGCGAGACCGAGGATCGGGCCGTAGGCGCCGAACGCCTTGGCCATCTCCTTGGGCGGGAACACCTCGGTGATGACGCCGAGGCCCTGCGGCAGCATCATCGCGCCGAAGAGACCCTGCAGCACACGGGCGACCACCAGGACGCCCGGTGTCGTCGCGACGCTGCACAGCGCCGAGGCGATCGTGAAGCCGGTGGCGCCGACGATGAACATCTGCTTCTTGCCGAAGATGTCACCGAGCCGGCCGCCGATGATCAGGCCGCACGCCATGGCGAGGGTGTAGCCGGCACCCAGCCACTGGATGAAGGTCGCGCCACCACCGATGTCCGCCACGATGGACGGAGCGGCGATGACCGTGATCAGCGAGTCGAGAATGTCCATCGCGGTGGCCAGCAGGATGACGCCGAGTGCAAGCCAGCGCCATTTGAACGGCTCACCTTGGGTCGCGTTGGCTCCCGGCCAACTCTGCGCACCTGAATCCGGCGCCGCGTCGATGTTCTGGGTCATAGCTCCTCACTCAGTTTCTTCCGCTGCGCCGACGGCGCGGTGACGGACGAAGTCCTCGATCACCGGCACTACCGCGCCGGGCGAGGGCATTTCCTCAATCGCGTGCTTCAACTGACCCGCCCGATCCCGATAGGACGCGTCCTCCAGCAACGCCCGGCAGGCCTCGAGCACCTCTGCCGGTTCCACCTCCTGCGACTGGAGCTGTTTGGCAGCACCGAACTCGCAGAGACGTTGTGCGGAATCCCGTTGCTCCGCCATGACTCCCGGAGCGAGCAGCTGCGGAAGTCCGGCGATCAGCGAGGACATGGTCGATCCCCCACCGGCGTGATGCACTGTGAGATCACAGGCGGGCAACACGGAGGTGAGGGGCATCCACCCGGCGGCGACGACGGCGTCGGGCAACGGATCGAGCTTGGCGACCGCCTCGTCCGGCATCGCGAGCACGAGCTCCACACCCAGCGAGGGCAGGGTGCGGACCAGCTCGTTGAAGATGGCCGGGCCCGCGGGGGAGTTCGGCAGGATGGTGCCGAGCGTGATCATGACACGGGGACGATCGCGTTTTTCGAAGACCCAGGAGGGCACCGAGGCGGGCGTGTCGTACTGGACGCACCGCATCGGTTGTCCCGCGACGACATCCGCGGGACGGATGAGCGCGGGACAGGTGTCGAGCACCATGTCGGGCTCCGGCAACCCGTCGAACCCGAGCCGTTCCAGCTCAGGCGCGAACTCCACGGCCGTCCAGCCGTCGATGTCGGAGCGGTAACCGATGCCGATGCCGTTCTCGAACCACGGGATGCCGTGGATCTTCGCGGCGACCCCGGCGGAGAACGCGTGCGCCTCGCCGATGATCGCGTCCGGGCGCCAGGCCTCGGTGATGGCGAGCATGCCGTCGATCGTGCGGGCGGCGAGCCGGCCGAACCCGCGGCCGACCTGCTCGAGCAGGCCTTCCTCGGTGCCGGCCTGCGCGAGCTGGTTGCCCGCCCGGTCGTGCAGCATGACCTCGCGCATCTGCATGGGCCCGTAGGTGGCCACATGTGGCAGCCCGGAGCCGTTGACCGCTGCGGCCATGCTCTCCGGGCTCGCGACGAGCACCTCGTGACCCGCCGCCCGCAAGGCCCACGCCAGCGGGACGACCGGGAAGTAGAGGCCGAACGACGGACCGCTACTCACTAGGATCTTCATGGCGACCACGCTATTCAAGCCGGATCGGGCGGTACTCGAACCGCGCTGGAGCCGGGTAACCCGATCGTGTTTTTCACATGTCGCGCAGGTATTATTTCCTGCCCAGCTCGGCTAGCCCAGCGCGTTCAGCGCCGCTACGAGCGTCCTGGCCTGCACGTTCACGTAACGGCCGTGCCGGAGCAGATCCGTCAGCTGTCCCACGGTGACCCACGCGTACTGCGGCGGAACCTCACTCGGGAACGACTCGTCCGCCTCGACGACGAGGTAATCGCTCTCCGTGTCGAGGAATCGGCCGCCCTCCTCGGAATGCACTGTCGAGTAATGGATTCTCGACTTCTCCGCGGCGAGCACGTGGTCGAGGAACGGCGGGCGTTCGGCGTCGTGGTAGTTGCCGGGAACGCACTGCACGGTCGGCCCGAGCTCCACGGTGTCGAGGAACCCGCCCTCCAGCCGCGCGTGCACCAGCACGTGCAGCACGCCGGCGAACTGCTTCACGATGAACGCCGCGACGCCTCTGCCGTACTGCTCGAACAGCGGCTGCGTCCAGCTGGTCACCTCGCGGTTGCCCGCGATCGCCCGCACCGCCACGCACCGGAAGAACTTCCCGTCCTCACGGCAGATCTCGTCGTCGGTGCGGATCCAGCCGGGCACCGCGCCCAGCGGGACGCGCGAGACGTCGATGTCGTGGTCGGCGCGCTGCCCGGTGAACCAGCTCAGCACGTCAGGTGTCGCCGACAGCGCGCCGGCGTGCGGGTCGCGGGAGGCCAGCAGCGCGGCCTGGAAGTCGTTGGCGGGCTCGGCGTACCCCGGTGCGGGCAGGCAGGAGAGCACCGTGCGCGAGTCCATGTTGACGAGGTTGTCCCGGTGCAGCAACGCGTTCACCTGGCCGAGCGTGAGCCAGCAGAAGTCGTCGTCCATGGGGACGTCCTCGGTCACCTCGACGACGATGTTGCGGTTGCTCTTGCGGTAGAACCAGGACCCGTGCTCGGACTGCAGCACGTCAACGATCACCCGGCCGCGCTGGGCGCCCTCCGCGAAGTACTCCAGGTACTTCACCTTGGCGCCCTTGTGCACGCGGGTGTAGTTCGACTTCGTGGCCTGCACGGTCGGCGAGAGCTGCAGCAGGTTCGGGTTGCCCGGCTCCATCTTCGCCTGCATCAGGCAGTGCAGGACCCCGTTGAACTCCTTGACGAGGATGCCCAGCATGCCGACCTCGGGCTGGCGGATGATCGGCTGGCTCCACGAACGCGTCGCCGTGTCGACCTTCAGGCCCTCGACGGTGAAGAACTTGCCGCTCTGGTGCCGGATGTTCCCGGTCTCCTGCTCGGTGTACCAGAGGTCGAGGTCGGCGAACGGGATGCGCTCGACGCGGAACGCGTTGGCGAGCCAGCGTTCGGTCAGCCACAGGTCGAAGTGCTCTGTCTGCAGGAACGCGCCCTGCTCGGTGGCGGCGGACTTCGCGAGCCTCGTCGGGAGGTCGGTGTCCTCCCGCCTGCGCAGCTCCGTGGTGGACGGTGTCACGGCAACCTCCCTGGGGAACTCCTCGTCGGGAACGGTGTCCGCGTGCGCTCAAGCGCGAATCGGGAAGTGACTGAGGAAAAGGGTTTCGAGCAGGTCGCGAGCCATTCGCCATGACGTGTTCTCACCATCGGGCGACCTGACAACGTCCTTCCGAAAGGTCCCCACCGTGTCGAGCCAAGTAGCGAGTTCGTCGAGACTCCCGTCACTGACGGGCATGCGGTTCGTCGCCGCGGCAATGGTCTTCGTCTTCCACGGCAGCCTGGAGTTCCTCTTCCGGACCCCCGAGGTCGGCTTCCTGTACATGATCGCGACGAGCACCGCCGGGTTCGTCGGTGTGTCGTTCTTCTTCATCCTCAGCGGATTCGTGCTGACCTGGTCGGCCAGGCCCGGTGACACGAAGGGGAACTTCTTCCGGCGGCGGTTCGCGAAGATCCTGCCCAACCACGTCGTCACGTTCGTCGCGGCGATCGTGCTGCTGCTGGTTTTCCGCCAGGCGATCGACCCGGCCTCCGCGGTCGCGAACCTGTTCCTGCTCCAGTCGTGGGTCCCGAACTACGACGTGCTGTTGTCCGGCAACGGTGTCGCGTGGTCGCTGTCGGTCGAGGCCCTGTTCTACCTGTCGTTCCCGTTCCTGCTGGTGCTGATCAACAAGATCCGGCCGTCGCGGCTGTGGTTCTACGCCGGCGCCGCGATCCTCGCGGTGCTGCTGGTACCGCTGGTGGCCAAGGCGGTCCTGCCGTCGACGCCGGTGTGGCCGTGGGGTCCCGCGTCCTACGCCCAGATCTGGTTCGTCTACAACTTCCCGGTCACGCGCCTGTTCGAGTTCGCGCTCGGCATCATCCTGGCGCGGATCGTCATGACCGGTCGCTGGATCGGCCTGGGCGTCAAGTGGGGCATCGCGCTCGCGGTCGTGGGTTACGTCGCCTCGCTGTTCGTGCCGTTCCTGTACGCGTTCGTCGGCGCGACGATCATCCCGCTGGCGCTGCTGATCCCGGCCGCGGCCGTCGCGGACGTCAAGGGGCGCAAGACCGTCTTCGCCCGGTCGAGCATGGTGTGGCTGGGTGAGGTGTCGTTCGCGTTCTACCTGGTGCACCGGCTCGTGCTGACGTACGGGCACTGGGCGTTCGGCACCGAGATCAACGCTTTCGGCGCCCTGGGCGGCAAGGCGTGGTCCGCACCGGTCGCGCTGGCGTTCCTGGTCGCCGCCTTCGCGGTGTCCCTGCTGATCGCCTGGGCGCTGTTCGCGTGGGTGGAGACACCGTTCATGCGGCGGTTCGGCCGCACGAAGGTCAAGCCCCTGCAGACCTCGCCGCAGGAGGACGTCGTTGGCGCGGTTCGATAACAGCCACGCTAGAAGGGCCCGCCGGTCGCAACCGGCGGGCCCTTCTCGTCGGGCAGCTATGTCACCAGGTGACGGGCATCTCGTAGACGCCGTACATGACCGCGCCGTCCTTGTACTGCAGCTCGTTCCAGGGCTTGGCGAGCTTGAGGTTCGGAATGCGCTGGAACAGCTTGGTGAGCACCACGGTGAGCTCGACACGGGCGATCTCCGCGCCGATGCAGTGGTGCACGCCGTAGCCGAACGCGACGTGGTTGCGCGCGTTCGGGCGGGTGATGTCGAACTTGTCGGGCTCGGGGAAGGCCTCGGGGTCGCGGTTGGCCGCGGCACCGCAGATGATCATGCCCTCGCCCTTCTTGATGGTGACCGGGCCGGCGTCGATGTCGGCCAGTGCCACCCGGGAGGACGCGAGGTCGCCCGGCGTCAGGTAGCGCAGCAGCTCCTCGACCGCGTTGGGCGCCAGGCTCCAGTCGTTCTTCAGCTTCTCCAGCTGGTCGGGGTGCTCCAGCAGGGTCATGGCGCCGATCGCGATCATCGCGGCACTGGTCTCGTGGCCGCCGTTGAGCAGCAGGCGGACCAGGTTGACGAGCTCGCGGCTGTCGTAGAGACCGGCCTCGTGGAACCGGACGACGATGCGGCTGATGAGGTCCTCGCCCGGCTCCTTGAGCTTCTTCTCGAGCAGCCCGGCCAGGTAGCCGTTCAGCTCGGTGATGGCGGCCATCCGCACCTCGGCGGAGGACTTGCCGCCGAACAGCTTGTCGGTGCGGTCGTGCAGGTAGTCGTGGTCCTGGTGCGGGATGCCGAGGATCTCGCAGACGATCGTCAGCGGCACCGGCAGCGCGAGCGCGGTGACCAGGTCGACCACCGGCCCCTGCTCGAGCATCGCGTCGATCCGCTCGTCGACGATCTGCTCGATCCGCGGCAGCATCGCGCGGACCCGCTGCTTGGTGAACTCACCGGACACCGCGGCCATCCGGCGGTAGGCCGTGTGCTTGGGCGGGTCCCAGCCGATGAACGAGCCCTCGGTGCGGAACTGCGGGGGAATGTCGATGTAGTACGGGAAACCCTCGTGACCGCGGTCGGAACTCGCGTCCGGCTCGGTGAAGAGCTTGCGCACGTGCTCGTAGCTCGTGACCACGTAGGCCTCGCGGCCCGTGCGGAGCTCGACCTTGGCGATGGGGGTTTCCGGCCGGAGCTGCGCGTATTCCTCCGGGGGCTGGTACGGGCACTTGCGGTGCCAGGGGAAAGGCGTCAGCTCTGTCTCGGCGTTGGTCATGGCGGTTCCCTTCTCGTCAGCCGCGCTTGACCGTGCCAGCCCCGCGTGGAGATGCCCTGGATGTCCGCTCAACCGCCTTCGAGGGCCCTTCGAGGCCGCGGCCGTAACGTGCCCACGCATGAACGTCACCGAGTTCGAGGTCAACGTCTCCGAGTCCTCTGTGGACGATCTGCGCACCCGTCTGTCGCTGACCCGCTGGCCCGACGCGGAGACGGTGTCCGACTGGTCGCAGGGCGCGCCGCTGTCCTTCGTCCGTTCGCTCGCTGAGCACTGGGAGCACAAGTACGACTGGCGGGCCGTCGAGGCGCGGCTCAACGCCCTCCCCCAGTTCCGCGCCGAGATCGACGGGCTGGGCATCCACTTCATCCACGTCCGCTCGCCGCACGCCGGCGCCACCCCGTTGCTGCTCACACACGGCTGGCCAGGTTCGGTGCTGGAGTTCCTGGAGGTCGTCGAACCGCTGACGAACCCCGCGGACCCCGCCGACGCGTTCCACGTCGTCGTGCCCTCCTTGCCGGGCTACGGTTTCTCCGACAAGCCAGCCGAGACCGGTTGGGGCGTCGAGAGGATCGCCCGCGCGTGGTCGTCGTTGATGACCGGGCTGGGCTACGACCGCTATGCCGCGCACGGTGGCGACTGGGGTTCGTTCGTCACCGCGGAGCTGGGCCACATCGACGCTGAGCGGCTCCTCGGCATCCACCTGACGATGGTGTTCGCCGGAGCACCCGAGGCACAGGTCGAGCTGACCCAGCGCGACTACGCGGGCCTCTCCGCGCTGAAGGAGTTCCAGGCTCGTGAGGCCGGCTACTCCGCCATCCAGATGACCAAGCCGCAGACGATCGGCTACGGCCTGCAGGACTCCCCTGTCGCGCTGCTGGCGTGGATCGCGGAGAAGTACTACTCGTGGACCGACCACGACCGGCCCTTCGAAGAAGTGGTTCCGGTCGAGAAGCTGCTGGACGCGGTGTCGATCTACTGGTTCACCGGGACGGCGACGTCGGCCGCGCGGCTGTACTGGGAGTCGCACAACAAGGTGCCGATGCACCAGGTGTCGGTGCCGACCGGTGTGACGATCTTCCCGAAGGACGCGCGCATGCCGAAGGCGTGGATCGAGGCCAGGTTCACCGACCTGCGTTACTGGAACGACGCCGAGGTCGGTGGCCACTTCCCCGGCATCGAGCGCCCGGACGTCCTCGTGTCCGAGCTGCGGACCTTCTTCCGCCACGTCCGCTGACGCAAAAGGCGTCTGCAAGTACCACCAACTTCGTGTTGGTAGTACTTGCAGACGCCAGAACAGCTAGGCCGCGGTGCGCAGGTCGAAGCCGGGGACCGCGACCATTTCCGGCCGGATCGGGCAGTTCGCCGCGAGCAACCGCCGCGCGAGGACGTGGTCGACGGGCTTGTTGACGGACTCCACGCCGAGCAGCCGGTCGCCGGCGAAGCAGAACACCGAGAACGCGCCCGACACCGGGTCCCCGGTCACCACAACGCTGTCGTGGCCGTCGGTGACGCCGGCGATCTGCACCTTCATCGCGTACTGGTCGCTCCAGAACCACGGCACCGGCGCGTACGGCTCCGCCGACCCCGTGATGACCTCGGCGACAGCGGTGCCCTGGTCCACGGCGTTCTGCACGCACTCCAGCCGGATCTGCCGCGCCCCGTGGTGGAACCGCGCGCAGTCGCCGATCGCGAAGATCACCGGATCGGACGTGCGCAGCCACGGGTCGACCACGATCCCGTCGTCGACCGACAGCCCGGCCTCGGCGGCCAGTTCGGCGTTCGGCACCACGCCGATGCCCGCCACGACGAGATCGGCGGGCAGCACCGTGCCGTCCGCGAGCACGACCTCGCCGGGCCGCACCTCGGCCACGGTGGCGTTGAAGAGGAACTTCACTCCCCGCCGCCGGTGCACCTGCACGACGTGCTCGGCCGTCTCCTCGGACAGAACCCGTGCCAGCGCACGGGGCTGTGCCTCGATCACCGTCACGTCGCATCCGGCCTCGCTGGCGACCGCGGCGTACTCGAGCCCGATGAACCCGGCGCCGATCGTCACCACCCGGCCGTGCGGACGGGCGCTGTCGGCGTCGGTGGTCGTCCGGATCGTGTGCGCACCGGGAATCGGGCGAGGACGCGAACCCGTTGCCAGCACGAGGTTCCCGAACTCGACGACACGGCCAGAGCGCAGCACAACCTGCCGGGCCGCACGGTCGATGGAGACTGCCGGGTCGTCGAGCACGAGGGTGATGTCGTGCTCGGCGTAGTACTTCTCCGGACGGAACACCAGGTCGCCGAACCCGATGTCCCCCTGCAGATAGGCCTTCGTGAGCGGTGGGCGCTGGTAGGGCAGCACGCCCTCGTCGCCGATCAGCGTGATGGCGCCGCGGTGTCCCCGTTCTCGCAGGGACACCGCGGCCTGGCATCCCGCCTGGCCAGCACCCACGATGACGACGGATGCGTCTGTCATCAGTAGTTCCCCAGGCCACCGCAGACGTTGAGCGCCTGCGCGGTGATGGAGTTCGCGGTCTCGGTGGTCAGGTAGGTGACCAGGCCGGCGACCTCCTCCGGGGTGGAGTAGCGGCCGAGCGGGATCTTGGCGTTGAACTTCTCCAGGACGTCGTCCTCGGTGATGCCCCAGTGGTTGGCGTAACCCTGGCGCACCTTGCCGGCCATCGGCGTCTCGACGTAGCCGGGGCAGACGGCGTTGACCGTGATGCCGGTCTTCGCGAGCTCCAGGCCGACGGCCTTCGTGAAGCCGACGACACCGTGCTTCGACGCGCTGTACGGCGAGGCGTAGATGACGCCCTGCTTGCCGCCGGTGGACGCGATGTTGATGACGCGGCCCCAGTCGCCCTGGTTCATCTGGCCGGTGGACAGGACTTCCTTGGTGACGCGGAAGACGCTGTGCAGGTTGGTGTCGATGACGTCGGTCCAGATGGCCTCGTCCAGCGTGGCGATCTCCCCGCCGCCGCCGCGACCGGCGTTGTTGACGAGGATCTCGATGCGGCCGAACGTCTCCACGGCCTTGGTGACGGCCTTGCGGATGTCCTCTGTGGACTTGACGTCACAGGTGGTGCCGTCGGCCTCGTAGCCGTCCTCGCGCAGCTGCTTGACCGTCGAGGCGACGTTCTCCGCGTCGCGCGCGACCACGAACACCGCGTGGCCCGCCGCGCCGAGCGACTCCGCGACGGAGAGGCCGATTCCGCTGGTTGCGCCCGTGACGAAGGCGACCCGTCGAGTCATGGTTCAACGCTCCTCAGAGTTGCTTCTCGGGAAGGTGCACGACGAGCCCGTCCAGCTCCTCGACGACCGGGATCTGACAGCTCAGCCGGCTGTTCTCCTGACGAGGGCTCGCGGTGACGCCCAGCAGCCCGTCCTCCAGGTCGTGCATGGCGGGCAACGGTTTGGTGTTGTCCTTGTCCACGTAGATGTGGCAGGTGCCGCACGTCGCGCCACCGCCGCACTGGGCGAGGATGCCCTCGACGCCGGCGAGCTTGGCACCGCGCATGATCGAGTTGCCCGGTTCGACGTCGACTACCGACGACGTCCCGTCCGGGTGGACATAGGTGATCTTGGCCATCGCGGTGTCTCCCCACGCATTCGGCTCGCCGGACTTCAGCCAAGGTGCCTGCGACGCCTGGGGATCGCCTGGAACTCCCCTCGAACGCGTTCGAGACCCCCTCTAGGGCCTTTTGCGACCCTCACAACCCGACGCAACCGACGCGGAGGTCTTACCGTGCCCGACGCACTGCACGAGTTCTACGAACAGCGACCGCAATGGTCCGCGCCGTCGGCGGAAGACGGCCTGGAACGCGCCACCATCTCGGTACCGCGCGACTACAGCGACCCGCGAGGTGCTCAGCTCACGATCGCCCTGTCCCGCCTGCGCGCGACGAACCCGGACAAGCGCCGGGGTGTGCTGCTCTCGGTGAACGGCGGCCCCGGCGGCGACAACGGCGAGGGACTCAAGCTGCCGCTGGAGTTCCCGGCCGAGGTGCGCGAGGCCTACGACCTGATCGGGTTCGACCCGCGCGGCATCGGCGAGTCCACCAAGCTCTACAGCGAGGTCGCGGTGCCCGTGGCGCCGTTCGACTCACGCCCGCCGGACTCGCTGTTCGAGCAGATCGCCATCGACATGCGCGAGCGCGAGCTGGCGTGCGCGCGGGCGGGCGGCGACCTGCGCCCGCACATCACCACCCGCAACATCGCGCGGGACATGGACGTCATCCGCGGCGTGCTGGACGAGGACCAGATCAGCTTCGTCGGGTACGCGTACGGCACGCTCGTCGGCGCGGTCTACGGGTCGATGTTCCCGGCGCGCCTGGACCGCAGCGTGCTCGACTCGTGCGTGAACCCGAACTGGACCTGGCGCGAGCAGTTCGTCACGCAGGCCGAGGCCGTGTACCGCAACGTGCAGAAGTGGGCGCAGTGGACGGCCGAGCGCAACGTCCACTTCGGACTCGGCAGGTCCGCCGCCGCGGTGCTGGAGACCGTCGAGGAGGTCGTCTCCTCGCTGGAGGAGCTGGGCGCCATCCACCTGCGCACGTTGTTCGACGGCGCGGTGGGCACGCGCGCCACCGACCGCGCGCAGTGGGACTCGCTGGGCTACCTGGTCGGCGACCTGCGCAAGGCCGAGGACGTCGCCACCGCCCAGCAGCTGATCGCGGGCAACGGCACGTGGCGCCCGCAGGACACGACCGGTGAGCTCAGGATCGGTGTGCTGGAAGCCATCACGATGGAGACGGAGTGGCCCGACGACCTCGAGGTCTACTTCGCCGACATGCGCTACCACCGCCAGCACCACCCGTACGGCTTCGGCGTGCTGCGCGCTCAGCCGTGGGTCGGCGCGTTTCGCACGTTCGAGAACCTCGAGGAGCCGACGTACCTCAAGCGGGTCGGCTATCCGGTGGGGCTGTGCGTGCAGGCGGACGGCGACCAGTACGACCGCTACGAGGGCGGTGTGGCGATGGCCGAACGTCTCGGCCACCACCTGGTCGTCGTCGAGGACTCCGGTGACCACGAGGTGTACGCGTTCGCCGGCAACACCGCGCTCGACGCCATCGTCAACGCCTACCTGGTGGACGGTGTGCTGCCGGACAAGCGCGTCGGCGTGCCGGGTTCGACCCCGCGGCCGGACATCCCCGCGGATGCGTGAGAACGAGAGAAGGGGCCCGGATCTCCGGGCCCCTTCTTCGTTTCGGCTGACTTCGGTTCGGCTTCGGTCCGGGCTGGTTTCAGTTCACCTGGCCGCTTCCCTGACCGCTTCCACGAGCTGGGCCAGTTCCACCGACTCGCTGGAGGTGGGCCCGCCGGTCCTGACGGCGGCCACGAAGCTGCGGGCCGCGTTCGTGTACTGGTCGTCGGCTTCGAGCGACACCTCGTCGCCACCGAGCGACACGATCGGCGTGAGGTCGGCGGGCGGAGCGTAGGCGCGGTCGACGGTGATGTGGCTTTCGCTGCCCCACACCGTGTAGTTCGCCCGATAGGTGTGCTCCATGCCGAACGTGAGCTGGGCCGTGATGCCGCCGGGAGCCCCCAGCAACACCGATCCCGAGACGTCCACGCCGTAGGTGCTGTCGACCTTCAGGCTCGCGCCGAGCACCTTCAGGCCGGGTCCGAGCATCAGCACGGCGGCCTTGAGCGGGTAGACGCCGACGTCGAGCAACGCCCCGCCGGCGAGGTCCTTGCGGTACCTGATGTCCCCGGACGGCCGCGGCGGGATCGTGAACGCCGCCTCGAACGCCCGCACCTCGCCGACCGCGCCCGCCTGGACGAGCCTGCGCACCTCGTGGTGCTGGGAGTGGTGCGGGAACAGGAAGTTCTCCCGCAGGACGAGTCCGCGTTCCCTGGCCTGCGAGACCAGGTCGGCGGTCTCCTCCAGCGACGGCGTGACCGGTTTCTCGGCCAGCACGTGCTTTCCGGCGGTCAACGCGCGTTCGATCCACACGGCGTGGTGTGCCGCGGGCAACGGCACGTAGACCGCGTCGAGGTCCATGCCGAGCAGCTTCTCGTACCCGGTGACCGCCTCGCAGCCGAAGTCGGCCGCGACCTTGCCCGCCTTCTCACCGTCCCTGCTCGCGACCGCCACGATATCCACATCGGACAGTCCGGCGAAGGCGGGCAGCATCCTGCGCCGGGCGATGTCGGCGCATCCGACGACGCCGAGCCTCACTCGCCGATCAACGCCGCTGGCCATGTCCGCGCTACCGCCGTCTCGTACCGCAACGCGACGTGGCTCGACGCGCTGACGATGTCGCGCCAGAACCGCTGCAACGGCGAGTTCTCGCTGAACCCGCTCGTGCCGGCGGCCCTGACGAGGGCTCCCACCGCGTCGACGAGGCTGTCCGCGGTGAAGGCGGCGTTGCGTTCGCAGCGCGCCATCAACCTCGGCGTGAACGTGCGCTCGTCGAGCACTTGTGCGTTCTGCTCCACCAGGAACCGCGCCGAATCGATCTGCGCGGAGGCCCGGCACAGGTCGACGCCCTGGGTGGTGTTGACCTTCTTGCCCCGCACGGCGTTCGTGGCCGCGTTGAGCGCGCCGTACGCGGCACCGACCGCGGGGGCGACGAACGTGAGGCCGCCGACCGCCTGGAACGGCGCGTTGTGCGCGGGCAGGCTGCTCGTGGTGTTCTTGCCGGAGATGAAGTCCGCGCGCAGGAACGACAGGTGCTCCGGCACGAACACGTCGTCGACCACGACGGTGTGGCTGCTGGTGGCGCGCATGCCCGCGTTGTCCCAGCCGTCGATGACGGTGAAGTCCTTGCGCGGCAGGGCGAAGAACCGCGCCTCCGGTTCGCCGCCGGTAGCGACCATGCCGCAGACCAGGGCCCAGTCGGCGAAGTCGACGCCGCTGACGTACGCCCAGCGGCCGCTCAGCCGGTGACCGCCGGCGGCCGTGGTCGCCTTGCCGAGCGGAGGCTGTGCGGTGACCACGAACGTGTCCGGGCTGCTGCCCCACAGTTCGTCGTGGCCCAGCTGCGGCAGGTGCGTGGCGTACCGGGCGGACAGCGCGGAGAGCGAGGCGCACCAGGCCGTCGAGGCACAGCCCTCGCCGACCGCGATGACGGCCTGCGTGAGCTCGCCGAAGCCGCCTTCACTACCACCGTAGGACTTCGCGACGAAGTGCCGGGCGAACCCGGCCTCCCGCACGGCCGCCACGACTTCCAGCGCGAGCTTGCGCGTCCGGTCGGCTTCCTGTGCGTGTTCCGCGGCGAGCGCGCTCACCTTCTCCGCGACCGGGACGAGTCCGGTGTCGCTCATGCGGCTCCTTCCCTTGCCGCCTTGGCGGCGATGGCGACGGGCGAGGGCTCGTCCCGGTGGATCGTCCGGGACTTGGCCTGCAGCTCGCCGTTGACGCGCACCAGCACGTCCTCGATGAAGAACGTGGGCTCGAACGTGACGTTGCCCGCCTTGTCGGTCCTGGTGACCAGCGAGCAGTACGAGACGTCGAACGTGTTCTCGTCGATCTCCTCGATCACGTAGTGGTCGTTCCAGTGCCGCACAGCGCCGTCGGCGTACCGCGGCAGCGCGGCGTTGGCGCCCGCGATGAGCGCGGCCCTGCCCTCGACCTTCTCGCCGCGGTGGGCGTGGTCGGTGACGCCGTCCTCGGTGAAGGTAGCCGCGTACCCCTCGATGTCGAGCGCATCGAGCAGCCGCATCTGCAGCGCGTAGAAGGTCTTCACCTCGATGTAGGTGTTCACGCTGACTGGGGACACTACGACTCCCTCCTCCTGTGTTCTGTGACACCTCACCTTCCACACGGGTGGTGGAAGGTGAGTGGAGGACCTCTGGTGCCGTGGCCGTCGGCTTGGCCCCGTATTCCGGTGGTCAGACGGGTGCATCGTGGTGCCGGCCCCACGTCCTCATCCTGGTTGGCTGTGGGCGTGGGGCCGGTGCCGCGAGGCGCCCTGCTGAGCAGCTGAAGACGCGGCGAAGCCGGCGGTCACGGCACCAGTTCGAGGGGGTTTCTAGTTGGTGTGCAGTGGTTTCCCGGATGCTCGGTCCGATTTGTCCATCACACCTGGAGGGCTCATGTCGGACGCAACTCCCGATGTCGCCAAGTCCGTCACGGTCGAGTGCTCGATCGAGCAGGCGTTCGCGATCTTCGCGGAGCACCCGCTCGACTGGTGGCCGGAGAAGCACGTGTTCGTCAAGGACCGTCGTGCCATCACCATCGAGCCCGTCGTGGGCGGCCGCTACTACGAGACGGGTGCCGACGGCGAGGAGATCGCCTGGGGCACGATCACCGAGTGGGACCCGCCGAACCGCCTCGTCATGACCTGGCGCGTCGGCCCCGGCTGGCAGCCGATCTACGAGGACTCGAAGGCGTCGCTCATCAAGGTGGACTTCGAGGCCGTTGGCCCGGCCACCACGAAGGTGACGCTGACGCACGCCGACCTGCACCGCCACGGCCAGCCGCTCGCTAGCCAGATCTTCGGCGCGCTGGACGGTCCCAGCCCCGGCGACACGCTCGCCAAGTACGCGACGGCGGTTCTGAAGCACGCACCCGCGAAGGTGTGACCCGCCAACGGAAAGAGCCCGCTCTCGGCTGAGAGCGGGCTCTTTCTCGTTGTGGACGAACAGGAAGAGGCCTGCCCCGGAGGCTTGGGGCAGGCCTCTTCCTCTCAGGCGCCGATCTGGTCCCGTGCGGGATCGGCCACCGCCACGACGCTCTTCACGTCGACCAACCGGGAAAGCTGCTTCACCAGCTGATCGGGAGAACGTCCGGCCGGCAGCCCCACCACCACGTCCATCCTGGAGACGTCGCCGCGCTCGGTGGGATCGAGGCTGAGCGACTCCACGTCGACGCCGCGGGTGGAGAACAGCACCACGACCCTGGACAACGCGCCGGGGACGTTGCGCAGCACCATCGATAACGCATGTCTGGTCATCACATGTCCTCGTCGAACAGGGGCTTGATGCCGCGGACGGTCATGATCTCGTCGTTGCCGGTTCCCGCTGCCACCATCGGCCACACCTGGGCGTCCTCGCCCACCACGAAGTCGATGACCACCGGCCGGTCCCGCACCTCCACGGCGCGCATGATCACATCGTCCACTTCGGACCTGTCCTCGCACCGCAACCCGACGCAGCCCAGGGCCTCGGCGAGTGCGACGAAGTCCGGTACGCGCTTGTGGGTGGACAGGCCGGTGTTGGAGTAGCGGCCGCGGTAGAAGAGGTTCTGCCACTGGCGGACCATGCCGAGGTTGCCGTTGTTGATGACGGCGACCTTGATCGGGATGCCCTCCAGCGCGCAGGTGACGAGCTCCTGGTTGGTCATCTGGAAGCAGCCGTCACCGTCGATCGCCCACACCGCGCGGTCCGGCACACCGCACTGCGCACCCATGGCTGCCGGAACGGCGAAGCCCATGGTGCCGAGACCGCCGGAGTTGATGAACGAACCCGGCCGCTCGTACCCCACGTACTGCGCCGCCCACATCTGGTGCTGGCCGACGCCCGCGGTGTAGATCGCCTCGGGGCCGACGAGCGTGCCGATGCGTTCGATCACGTGCTGTGGAGCCAGTTTGCCGTCGGCCGGCCAGTCGTAGCCGAGCGGGAAGCGGTCGCGCAGGCCGTCGAGGTACGCCCACCACGACGTGAGCACCGGAGCCTGCCGCACGGCCGCGTTCAGCGAGATCAGCACGTCCCGGCAGTCACCGACGATCGGCACGTCCGCCTTGCGGTTCTTGGAGATCTCGGCGGGGTCGATGTCGGCGTGGATCACCGCGGCGTGCGGGGCGAACAGTTCCAGCACGCCCGTGACGCGGTCGTCGAAGCGGGTGCCGAGCGCGATCAGCAGGTCGGACTGCTGCAGGGCGGCGACGGCGGGCACCGTGCCGTGCATGCCCGGCATCCCGAGGTGCTGGCGGTGCGAGTCGGGGAACGCGCCGCGCGCCATCAGCGTGGTCACGACCGGGATGCCGGTGCGTTCGGCCAGTGTCCGCAGTTCCGCGGCGGCACCGGCGCGGACCACTCCCCCGCCGACGTAGAACACCGGGCGGCGGGAGGACGCGATCAGCCCGGCCGCGCGGCGGATCTCGTTGGCCGCCGGCGCCATCCGCGAGGTCGGGACGGGCGGCGCCGGCGTGTACGTCGTTGTAGACGCCAGCACGTCCTTGGGAATGTCGACCAGCACCGGTCCCGGCCTGCCTCCCGCGGCGAGCGCGAAGGCCTCCGCGATCACCGCCGGGATGTCCGCCGGATCCGTCACCTGGAACGCGTGCTTGGTGATCGGCAGGGAGATCGAACGGATGTCGGCTTCCTGGAAGGCGTCCGTGCCGATCATCGCCCGGTTGACCTGGCCGGTGATCGCCACGATCGGCACGGAGTCCATGTAGGCGTCGGCGAGCGGCGTGACGAGGTTCGTCGCGCCGGGACCCGACGTCGCGACGCACACCCCGACCCTGCCCGTCGCCTGCGCATAACCCGAGGCGGCGTGCCCGGCCCCCTGCTCGTGCCGGACGAGCACGTGCCGGATCTTCATCGAGTCCAGCAGCGGGTCGTACGCCGGCAGGATGGCCCCGCCGGGAATGCCGAAGATCACTTCACAACCGGCGTCCTCGAGCGCGCGGACCAGCGAACTCGCACCGGTGACGGTATCCACTTTTCTGCTCTCCCCGGTCGAGTGCGAATCAACCGGCGAGCTGGCGCTCCAGCTGAAGTGCGGACGTCGGACCGTTCAGCGTGGGCTCGGAGCTGAGGATCGCGCACTGCAGCTGGCGCAGGCGCTCCGACGGCTCCAGGCCGAGCTCCTCGATCAGGGTGTCGCGCAGCGACTGGTACGCCTCCAGGGCACGCCACTGACGACCGGCGCGGTAGAGGGCGAGCATGTACTGCGCGCACATGTTCTCGTGCATGGGGTGCTGCGCGGTCAGCACGGACAGCTCGCTCAGCAACGACTGGTGCTTGCCCAGCCGCAGGTCCGCCTCGATCCGGGACTCCAGGACGCCGAGCCGCGACTCCTGCAGCCGCGTGACCTCCATGCCCAGCCGCACACCGATCTGCACGTCCACGAGCACCGGCCCGCGCCACACGTCGGTCGCCGAACGCAGCAACCGCGACGCGGACTCGAGGTCGCCGACCTCCAGCGCACGCTGACCGGCGACGGCGAGCCGCTCGTAGCTGCGCACGTCGATGGTCTCCGGCGCGACGTCGAGCATGTAACCGCCGTAGCGGGTGACGAGCACGTTCTTCGCCGCGCCCGCGCTGCCCTCCGGTAACGCCGCCTCGATGCGCCGGCGCACCTGGAGCACGTATGTCTGCAATGTGGTGAGCGCGCTTCTGGGCGGCGTCACCCCCCAGAGTTCTTCGATGAGCGTGGGCACCGTGACGACGTGCCCGGCCTGCAACGCGAGCAGGGAGAGCACCTGCCGCGGCTTGACGGCGCTCGGCGTGATCGAGATGCCGTTCTCCCGTGCCTCCAGCGGTCCAAGAACTTTGATCTCCATGATGGGAGCCCTCCCCAGTTCCAGTTTCAGCGGCGGCTTGCTGTTGTCGTGCCATCAAGTTCACCTGAGCGGGGCTATCGAACGCCACGTAGCGCGGCACGACTCCGAGATGGCGAACTACCGCTGCCGATGTGAGATATTCACGGGGCCGGACGTACCCAAACAAATCCTATGGGTAACCACTTGAACACCCGTCGTGATCAGCACGATAAATACTGGTCCTTTCGAGCGAAATTTGTTGAAACCAGGAACTGCGGCAGTATCATCTGGACCGGTTCAGAAGTTGATCGAGACGGGACTGCACTGTCTAGCATTTGCCCTGGGTTCGCCGAGAAGCCGCAGGAGCGAGCTCGGTCCCTTGGGGGAATCGTGAATGAGTCGTCCGAACCGGCGAGACCCGGCGGGATCATCCACGCCGCAGTAGCGGGCATCTGCCTGGCCGACCTGGCGCGGCTGCTTCTGAGCGACCGGGAAACGACTCATTCCGCCATATATCTCATCGCATTGGCCTTGGTTCTCGCACTGCAGGCCCTCCAATTCGGTCAGCTGAACGCACCCACCCGCCGCATCGCGCTGGCAGCACAGGCCGTGCTCGCGTTCCTGCCGTACCTGCTGGTCGATCACATGTGGATCGCGGCGCCAGGCCTGGTGGCAGGCAACGCACTGGCCCTTTTCAAGCCTGTCGCGGGCTGGACCGCGTTCAGCCTGACGATCGCCGCGACGGCCCTCCTGCAAGCCCCGCCCCCTCTGTCCTGGCCCCCGCCGTCCTCGCTGCTGGAAGCCGTGATCGTGGCGACCGCGACGGGCCTGCTCGTCTCCGGCATCGCGTTCCGCCCGCACGCACCTCCCGAGCCGGCCGGCGCGGCACTGGCGGAAGAACGCCTCCGCGTCGCCCGCGACCTGCACGACCTGCTCGGCTACAGCCTCAGCGCGATCAAGCTGAAGACCGAACTGGCCCATCGCCTCATCTCGGAGCATCCGGACCGCACCCAGGAACACCTGGTCGACATAGTGGACATCGCCGGTCGCGCCCTGACGGACGTGCGCTCACTGGCCCGCAGCTACCGCCGCCTGTCGCTGTCCGACACCTCGGTCTCGGCGAAGACCGTGCTGGCCGCCGCGAACATCGACGTCCGCGTCGAACTCGACCACAGCCCGCTGCCGGAGGAGATCGAGACCGTGCTGGCCACGGTCCTGCGCGAGGCCGTCACCAACGTGCTGCGCCACAGCGACGCCGAGAACTGCGAGATCACCGTCAGCCAGGCCGACGGCGCGGTGAAACTCGACGTCGTGAACGACGGCGCCACCGACCGGCCGATCTCCTCCGACTGCAACGGTGTCCGCAACCAGGCCGAACGCGTCCAGGCAGCCGGCGGCGTCTTCGTCGCCCGTCACGTGGGCACCGACCGCTTCCACGTCCACGCCTCGATCCCGACCGCGGCCTGAGCAGGGCCTGAACCAGGTCAGAACCAGCCGGCCTTGCGGGCGATGCGGACCGCGTCGACGCGGTTGCGGGCGTCGAGCTTGCCCGTCGCCGCCGTCAGGTAGTTGCGGATGGTGCCGACGGACAGGAAGAGCGTGGTGGCGATCTCCATGGCGTCCGCGCCGTCGGAGGCCAGCCGGAGCACTTCGAGTTCGCGCGGCGTGAGCGGGCACTCGTCGGTGTCCCACGCCGAGAGGGCCAGCTGTGAATCGATGACCCGGCGGCCGACGGACACCCCGCGGATGGCGTCGGCGAGTTCGTTGACGGGGGCGTCCTTGAGGATGAAACCGTTCACGCGGGCGTTGAGCGCGCGGCGCAGGGTTCCCGGCCGGCCGAGACTCGTCAGGATCAGGGTGCGCGTACCGGGAGCCGTGTCGTGGATGACCGTCGCGGCAGAAAGGCCGTCCATACCCGGAAGGTCGATGTCGAGGACGGCGACGTCCGGTTGGCTCTTTGCGACAGCGGGCACGATTTCGTCACCTGTGGCCACCGAGGCGACCACCTCTATGTCTGGTTCGAGATTCAACAAGGCGACCAATGCGCCCCGGACCATTTGCACGTCCTCGGCGAGTAAGACCCTGATCATCATCAGCCCCCTTGCTGGGTCCCCCTGCCCACTTTTCGAGTTTTACACTCGGTCACCGTGCCGGACAAGCATTTGAGCTGAGCACAGTTTTTACTACTCCGAATGCGCTAGGTGCAATTCGTGATGCCTATAGGCTGATGACGTCCAGTCACTGGGCGCTGACAGATAGACACGACTCCGGTCACGCGCGAGCGGAACTCCAGCGACCCGCATTACGGGTGCAATACCTCTTCACATCACGTGTGTGAACGGGGCCGGCGACGAGACCGGCCCGGCCGAAGGACTTCGGCCGGGCCGGACGACACGACGAATCGTCAGCGCGTCTCTCCCCACCGCTCCAGCAGTTCCAGCCCGCCGTCGACGGTGATCACCTGACCCTGGATCCACGCGGCCTCGTCGGCGCACAGCAACGCCACCGCGTTCGCCACGTCCTCCGGCAGCGTCACCCGGCCGGACGGGCTCTTGATCGCGAGCCGGTCCACCAGCTCGGGGTCGATGTTCATCGGGCCGTTGTCGATCACGGTCGTCACGACCGCGTTCACCGCCACCCGGTACCAGGCCATCTCCAGCGCCAGCGTGCGGATCACCCCGTGCACAGGCGTCACCGTGTAGCCGGCGACGACGACGCGGCCACCGTCGACGAACGCCTTCGCGAGCGGTTCCACGACGTTCAGCAGCGGCGTCATGTCCGGGGAGACCGCGTGGTGCACGAACAGGTCGAGCCGCCCGCGCTCCAGCTTCACCTGCTCGAGCAGCACCCGCACGGCGTTCTCGTCCTGGATGTCCAGCGGCACCACGGACGCCGAGCCCGGCTTGCCCCCGAGCACGAGCAGGGCGCGTTCGGCGTCGACGTCGCCGGGGGACGTGGTGATGATGACGTGTGCGCCGTTGTCGCAGAGCTTGCTCGCGATGGCAAGGCCGAGACCATGCGTTCCCGACGTCACCAGAGCGATCTTGCCGTCGAGTCCCAGGCGCGTGTTGACCGGTTCGATCATGATGCTGACCACCTCGTTGTCCGCGTGGTGATCGACGTTGCGCCCGGCCGCTAGGGCCGAACTCGACTACTTCTTGCGCAAACCCTCCAAAACGCGCAGGATCGCGCGTTCGACCTCTCGCCCGGTGCGCTTCGGATCGGACGAACTCGCGATGGTGCTGGCGCCCGCGGAGAGCGCCCCGAACAGCAGCCGGGCCATGATCTCCACGGGCAGCTCGTCGATCTCACCGGCATCCACGAGCAACTGCACGGCCGTGCGGAGCAAACCGAAGCTGAAGTGCTCTTCCGCCTCACGCCAGCGTTCCCAGCCCATGACGACCGGCGCCTCGTGGACGATGATCCGCTGGTACTCCGGCTCCAGGCACTTGCGGACATAGGCACGCAGTCCGGCGGTCGCCGTCTCCCACGCGTCGCCCTCGGCGGTGACCACCGCGGTCAGCGATTCGATCGACCGGGTCTCCACCTGCGTGAAAGCCGCCTCGAACAACGCCTGCTTGCCACTGAAGTGGTGGTAGAGCGCGCCTTTGGTCACACGGGCGCGTTTGACGACCTCGTCGAGCGAGGTGCCCGCGTACCCGCGCTTGGTGAAGAGGTCCACCGCGCTGTCGACCAGCGCCTGCCTGGTCGACTCCGAGTACTCGGCACGTCGTGTTCGCACGGCCGAAACGTATCTCACATACCGACGGTACGTACCGGTGGTATGGTCGTGTCATACCGAGGGTATGCGAGAGACCGGGGGTACGAGACATGGGCTGGACAGACCACTACCGCCGCCGTGACGCGCTCGACGCCGTGCTGCGTGACGCCCGCCGCGACCCGTCCGCACCGCTGATCGTGGATCCGGACGTCTTCGGGTCGCTGCACGAACTCCTGCTGGCGCTCGACCACCGCTGGCAGAACAAGCTGACCGCGCGCATGGAGGCCGCCGCACTGGAAGGCCCCGTGGACGAGCACGTCGTCACCGCGGAACTGGCCGCCGACGAGCCGGTGTTGCGAGCGGTACTCGACGCACACCTATCGCTCGGCAGTTACCGGACGGTAGGAATGACTCCATGAGTCGTTGGACCGAAGCCGACATCCCCGACCAGACCGGCCGCACCGTCCTGGTGACCGGCGCGAACTCCGGTCTCGGCCTGCGCACCGCCCAGGTGCTCGCGGCCAGGGGCGCCCACGTGATCATGGGCTGTCGCTCGGTCCAGCGAGGCCAGACGGCCAGGAGAGCGGTCACCGGGTCCGCGGAGGTCCTCGAACTCGACCTCGCCGACCTCAGCTCGGTGCGCACCGCCGCCGAAACGGTCTCCGCGAAGGTCGGCGCTCTCGACGTTCTCATCAACAACGCGGGCATCATGGCCGTCCCGAACGGCCGGACCGTGGACGGCTTCGAGCGCCAGTTCGGCACGAACCACCTGGGCCACGCCGCCCTGACATGGCTGTTGTTGCCCGCACTGAGGCAACGTCCGGGCGCACGCGTCGTCACGGTCGCCTCTCTCGCGCACCAGTACGGCCGCATCGACTTCGACGACCCGAACTGGGAACGTCGCCCGTACAGCTACCGCGGCTCGTACGGCCAGTCGAAGCTCGCCAACATCCTGTTCGCACGTGAGCTGGATCGGCGCTCATCGGACGTGACGTCCATCGCCGCACACCCCGGCGTCACGGTCACCGACCTGACCAACAACATGGCGAGCGCGCACAACTCGTTGTTCCTGCGCATCGGCGGCAAGATCAGCCACCTGTTCTCGCAGTCCGTCGAGATGGGCGCGCTGCCGCAGCTCTACGCCGCCACCTCCCCCGACGCACGTGGCGGTCAGTACTACGGCCCGGACAGCTTCAA
Organism: Lentzea miocenica; assembly: GCF_033949945.1. Taxonomy (NCBI): domain Bacteria; kingdom Bacillati; phylum Actinomycetota; class Actinomycetes; order Pseudonocardiales; family Pseudonocardiaceae; genus Lentzea; species Lentzea miocenica. The sequence goes on along the minus strand of NZ_JAXAVW010000003.1, from coordinate 48,928 downwards.
CGGGATGCGCGGCTACCCCGCCGTCTCGCGGATGACCGCGGCCGCCCGTGACGACCTCGCCGCGAACCGCCTGTGGGAGCTCACGATCAAGCTGACCGGCATCACGCCGGACCTGCCCTGACGACGGCCTCCGCGGGGGTGCCGGCGCCTTCGCCTGGGAGGGGAGCGGGGAAGGCACCGGCGGGCCCGGTCGTCACCTCCGGGCTCCACCGGAAGCCTGGTTTCAGCACTTACCCTCGGGTCGGATGTGCGTGACGCCGGACACGCGGGGGTGCAGCGTAGGGTGAGGACGTGACTGTGGTGCCTGAGGGTCGGAAGCTGCTGCGGCTCGAGGTCCGCAACAGCCAGACGCCGATCGAGAAGAAGCCTTCGTGGATCAAGACGCGGGCGAAGATGGGCCCCGAGTACCGGGAGCTCAAGAGTCTGGTCAAACGCGAGGGCCTGCACACGGTCTGCGAAGAGGCCGGCTGTCCCAACATCTACGAGTGCTGGGAAGACCGCGAGGCCACGTTCCTGATCGGCGGCGAGCAGTGCACCCGGCGCTGCGACTTCTGCCAGATCGACACGGGCAAGCCCGCCGACCTCGACCGCGACGAACCCCGCCGCGTCGCCGAGTCGGTCCAGGCGATGGGCCTGCGCTACTCCACCGTCACCGGCGTCGCCCGTGACGACCTGGAGGACGGCGGCGCGTGGCTGTACGCCGAGACGGTCCGGCAGATCCACGAGATGAACCCCGGCACCGGCGTCGAACTGCTGATCCCGGACTTCAACGCGGTCCCGGAACAGCTCGCCGAGGTCTTCGAGTCCCGCCCCGAGGTGCTCGCGCACAACCTGGAGACCGTCCCGCGGATCTTCAAGCGCATCCGCCCGGCGTTCCGCTACGAGCGCTCCCTCGAGGTGATCACCAAGGCCCGCGAGTTCGGCCTGGTCACCAAGTCGAACCTGATCCTCGGCATGGGCGAGACCCCCGAGGAGGTCACCGAGGCGCTCAGCGACCTCCACGACGCGGGCTGCGACATCATCACCATCACCCAGTACCTGCGCCCCTCCCCGCGCCACCACCCGGTCGAGCGCTGGGTGAAGCCGGAGGAGTTCGTCCAGCACAAGGAGACGGCCGAGCAGATCGGCTTCCTCGGCGTGATGGCGGGCCCGCTGGTCCGCTCCTCCTACCGCGCCGGCCGCCTCTACGCCGAGGCGAAGCAGAAGCGCGGCGAGGACCTGCCGGAGAACCTCCAGCACCTGCTGACCGTGTCCGCGTCGCAGGAGATCACCAGCCTGCTCGCACCCCGCTAGTCCCCCGCACTGCACTGATATATCGGCCGTTCACGCCGATATGTCAGTGCACGCGAGCGTCGGCTTTGGAAGTTGTCATCCGGAACTCGACGGTAGCCTGGAGATCTGGCGTGCCCAGTGCCTCACGGAGGCGTGGCAGGCCCTCGTCGTCGATGCGACGGCGGATCCCACGCAGATCCGCGTCGCCATGGGCGCGGACGACGAGGGCCAGGCGTGGCGCGGTGTGCGGGCCGGTCAGCGCCGCCTCGACCTTGCGCACACCGGGGTAGGTGGTCACCTCGTCGGCGAACGGCGCGGCGGCCGTCGCCGTGGTGATGCGGGTGGCGCCGGCGTCGTCGGCCCAGCTCCAGGTCGAGATCCTGCGGCGCGGTACCTGGGCGATGAGCCAGCGCAGGCACAGCAGCGCGATCACCACCGCCGCGGCCGCGACCACCACCAGCACCCACGTCGGCGGCAACACCGTGCCGGGCACCAGCACCGCGTCGCGGTCGATCCCCGGGACGAACCCGAGGTGCACAGCGGCCGCCGCGGCACCCGCGGCCAGCAGGATCAGCCCCAGCAGGCCGAGCAGGAAACGGTTCACGGTGTGCTCCTCAGGGCCTTGACCCGCACCACGACCTGCGGCGGCCGGGCCAGGGCGAGCTCGCCGACGCGTTGTTCGAGCGCCGCGCGGACGGCGTCACCAAGTCCGTCGGGCACGGAGCGCCGGGTGCGGACCACGGTCTTCACCCTGCGGCGGCGCACCTTCACCGCGGCGGACTCGACGCCGTCGACGTGGGCGGCGGTCCGCAGGGCGTTGCGCAGGCCGCGCACCGACACCGCGGTGCGGTCGTCGAGCGGTGCGGTCCTGGCTCGGCCCGGCACCACCGCGACGAGCAGCAGGACCAACCCGATGGCCGTGGCGACCCCGCTCGCCACTGCCATCTCGGGTGCCGACCAGGTCGTGTCGTGCAACCGACCGGCCAGCGCGTCGTAGGACAGCAACGGTGCTTCGCCGAGCGCGAGCTGGATCGCGGACACCGCGACCAGCACCGAAGCGGCCAGCAGGACGAGTGCCGTGAGAGTGGCGGGCAGCGCCCGGCGGGAGCGGCGAGTCATACCACCCTCCGCACCGGTGCCGCGGGAGCCCGCAGCACCCCCACCGAAACGTCCACAACGGACACTTGAAGGCCGGTGAGCGCGCCGACCCGTTCGACCAGGTGCGCGCGCACCCGAGCCGCCGTCGACGCGACCGGCGCCGGGTACCGCAGGTCGAGACGCGCGTCGAGCGCGGCCACTCCCCCGGTCACCCGCGCGGTGACCGCGGCGCCGAGCACGTCCGGCACCTCCAGCGCGGCACGTCCGGCGATGCGGCTCACTGCCCGGTCCGCCACGGTGGTCAGTCCCGGGGCCGAACCTGGCTGCACAGCGAGCGTTGCGGTCATCGTCAGCTCCCTGTCAGTCCCGGTCGCGGCCCAGCAGCTGCGCGAGGTCGAGCTTGCCCTCGGCGACCCGGCCCGCGACCAGGCCGAGTGCGCCGAAGACGAGCACGAGCAGGAACGCGCTGAAGCCGCCGAACGCGGCCGCCAGGCCGAGCGCCAGCCCGGTCAGCAGGCCCAGTGCGGTGGTGCTCATGGCGCTCCCCCTCACTGCACGCGGGTGGTCTCGGGCTCTTCGCCCTCGGTGTCACTCGGGATGTGCACGTCGTTGACGTTGATGTTGACCTCGACCACCTCGAGTCCGGTGATCTGCTCGATCGCGGTGATCACGTTGCCGCGCACCGACTTCGACAGTTCCGCGATCGGCACGCCGTACTCGACGACGATCTCCAGGTCCACCGCGGCCTGCTTCTCGCCGACCTCGACCGACACGCCCTGGCCCGCACTCGCGGTGGCGCCGGGAATGCGGTCGCGCAGCGCGCTCAGGGCACGCGTCGCGCCGCCGCCCAGCGCGTGCACACCCCGGATCTCCCTGGCCGCGAGGCCCGCGACCTTCTGCACCACGACGTCCGCGATGGTGGTCGATCCCTTGTCGGTCACGAGCTTTCCGCCCGCCACACCGTTCTTCTCCACCGTCTGCGTGCTCATCGCTACCCCTTCCCTCGAAGTGTCCACATCAGAAAAGACACGGCTCGCGACGAGAACGTCACGCCCCGTTCAGGTGATCAAGCGCACGTTTGTCCACATCGGTCACAACGATTCGCATGACCGCGTTTTCCCATTGCGTGCCAACAAGAGCAGCACGCAGCACTTCACCGGCCTCCGCCAGCGGCAGCGGTAGCCGGGTGGCGACGACCCGGACGCACACCAGGTCGTCCTCGACGTCGACGGCCAATCCGTCCATGTCCCACGGCATCCACGAGCGAGCGGGCGCGGACGCCGGCGTCGACGGCCGCAGCCCTTCCACCTTTTCCAGCGCCTTCAACAACTCCGCCACGATCAACATGCGACGTCCACGACGGTGACGAACACGGACTCCACCTCGACACCGGTGAGCTCCGGCACGAGCGCGCGCACAGACCGTTGCACCGCACGAGAAACGGCCGCGGCCTGGTCCTCACCCGAGATCACCACGTCCACCTCCAGCACCACGGCCGCTCCCGACCACCGCACCCGCACTCCCTCCACGGGCGCGGGCCGCAGTCCCTTGATCTGCTGCCGCGCCGCGCGCACCACCGAAGTCACCAGACCCGCCACGCCGGGCTGCACGCGCACGCCGGCCACCTGCTCGGCCGCGTGCACCGCGACCGCCGCCACCGCTGGGGTGGACACGACTGTCTCGATCACTCGCTCACCCCTCGAGAACATCGGACACGACGAGGTCGAGGCCGGCCAGCCGCACACCGATCCGTGCGGAGGCCGCGGCCAGCACCCTGCGCCGCACCTCCTCGTACGTCTCGTGCGTGACTCGTCCCACCGTGATCGCGATGCTGAGCTCGACCTCGATCAACGGGTCCGCCACCGTCGACTCCGGCGCCTCCACCACCCGGCACCCTCGTGCCCGCACACCGTCCACACCGTCCGCCGCGTACCGAAGAACCGCAGCGACCGCGCGTGTGCTGATCCGCGCCAGACCGTCACCGGGCAGCGGCACGACGTCCGCCCGTCGCACGTCGGCGCGCACGGCCGACATCACCCGGCTGACCAGGTCACCAGGCGGTTCGACCTCCTCGCGGACCATCTCCGCGGTCGCCGCCCGCAACACCTGAAGGCTTTCCCGCACCGCGGCGCAGTGCGGGCACGTGCGGGTGTGCTCGTCGGCGAGGTCCATCGCCTCCCAGACCTGTTCCACGTCCCGCCCGCACGGCAGGGCGTAGTCGGACGTCACCGCCACGGCGCCATCACCTCCGCGAGTTGTGCCCGTGCCCGCGCGAGCCTGCCGCGCACCGACTGCTGGGTCGTGCCGATCGCTTCGGCGATCTCGTCGTAGGACCGGCCGTGGACCTCGCGCAGCACCCAGCACGCCCGCTGTTCCGGCGTGAGGCCGCGCAGTGCGGCTTGCAGCGCGTCGAGCTGCGCGTTCACCTCCACGGCGCGTTCGGGCCGGGTGCGTGGTGCCGCCGACTCGTGCTCGTCGAGCTCGGTGTCGGTGTGCGGCTTGCGTTTGCGCAACACGTTCAGGCATTGGTTGGTGGTCGTGCGGTAGAGCCAACCGAGGAAGGCCCCGTCGTCGTTGAGCTGCCCCAGGCGTCGCCAGACCGTCAGGAACACGTCCTGCACCGCGTCCTCGGCGTCACCTGTGCTGCCCACGATGCGCAACGCCAGCCGGTACATCGGCCCCTGGTAACGACGCACGAGCTGCTCGTAAGCCCTCATGTCGCCGTCACGGGACCTCGCCACCAGCGTGGCGTCGTCGAGTGCGGCTGCCTCTGCCACGCTCATGCGCACACTCCCGCCCGTATTTGCTTCGTCGCCCGATGGACACGTTCGATCGCGGAACGTCACGCGGTTCCCAGATTTCCCGGTCGTGACCACCCTCACCCGGTTTTCACCCGACCGTGGCGTGACGTCCTGGCGGTGACGGCTGTCGAACAGGCGTCAACGAACTCGGCTCAGGAGGACGCGATGTCGCTGTCGGACAAGATCGGCAACAAGGCGGAGGACCTCGGCGGCAAGGCCAAGGAGGCCGCGGGTGAGGTCACCGGCGACCAGCAGCTAGCCGACGAGGGCCGCGCCGACCAGGCGAAGGCGGCGCTCAAGGACGGCGTGGAGAAGGTGAAGGACGCGGTCGGCGGTGTCGTGGACAGCGTCGCCAAGCACCTCAAGAAGTGACCAGCTGAATCAACCCGCTGGGTCAGGTGAGACGGACCTCGCTCACGACGACGCCGTCGAGCTCGCGCACGAAGTCAGCGCCGAACGCGCTGGACGGCGTGTGCGAGCCCGGCGCGACGCCGTTGATCTTGCCGATGGCGCGGAGCACGGAGTCCGCGGTGAGGCTGTAGGCGTTCGGCGTGGTGATCGCGCATTCGACCTTGGTCTGCGCGTCCCACGCCTCGCCGAACACCTCGGCCCTGGTGTTCGCGCGCTTGCGCTCGTCAGGGCCCTTCACCTTCCCGGCGACGGACTTCGCGACGCGCTGCACGATCGGCGCCTGCAACACCGGGGCGAAGACCTGCTGCAGCTGTCCGAGCACGCCAGGCACGATGGTGAACGTGGTGATGTTCGGTATACCGGTCGAACGGTATGCAGTAGACACGTCACCCCACGGGATACTGCCTACCTCACGCGGTCCTGACCGGAAGTAGGCGGTGCGCCTGCGGTGTCCGATGCGGACACTCCTCAGGTCGCCGTTCTCGCGGATCCGCCCACCAACCGCGGCAGCCTCCACGGACGTCTTGGTCGTTCCCGCGCTCGCTCCTCCTCCGACGACGAACGCGAGGTCGAGGTGCGTGGCGGTCGGCAGGGCGTTCTTCAGGATCGCCGCGACACAGTCCGTGGGCACGACATCGAACCCGGCGCCGGGCAACAGCACGATGCCCGCCCTGCGCGCGTCGATGTCCCTCAGGCCGATGGACTCGAAGACGTCGATCTCACCCGTGATGTCGAGGTAGTGCGTGCGGGTCTTCAGGCAGGCCTCAACCATCGCGGTGGAGGTGTGCGCGAACGGTCCGGCGCAGTGCACGACGGCGTCGACGTCCTCGAGGTGCGCCTGCGCCTGGCTCAGGTCGAACGCCCGGTGCTCGAGCCCCAGCGCGTCGGCGATCGGCTCGACCTTCTCCCGCGTGCGACCGGCGAGGATCGGCCGTTCCCCGCGCTTGACCGCGAGCTCGGCGATGAGGCGTCCGGTGTAGCCGTTGGCGCCGTAGACCATCCACGTCATGCCGCGACCTTACCGGCGAGTAGCGTTGCGTGAAGCGACCAAAGAGCCGATCAGCAGTAGTACGCCGAAGCCGATCGGCGGCAACGACCAGAGCAGCCGGCGATGCCTCAGGTCGGCGCAGATGTCCACATAGGCCGGACTGACCGCGGAGGCGGCGGGCTCGTCGAAACCGATGCCCAGCCCGTTGCCGCACGGGATGAGCGTGCCGCTCGGCGCCTCGACGGCCAGCATCACGAGCAGGATCGCACCTCCGCCCAGCAAGAAGGCGAGGCCGACCACAACGGCGAACGTGCGCACGGACATGGAAGAAAGTTACGTCTCAAATGGACTGGGGGATAGCCCTGGTCAGACGTATTTGGGGCTGATCCCCTAATCCCCGGCTAAACGCTCTCACGCCCCCCGTCCCACAATGCGAGCGAGAACGAACAGCGCTGCTCCACCCGGCCGTTGCGCGGATGCGGCGCAGGGTCGCCGACCTTGATCCATCCGAGGCGTTCGTAGAGCCGCACGCCCCTGATGTTGTCGACGAAGACCAACAGCTCGGCGTTCCGGTATCCGTTCTTGATCAACGCATCGGGCAACGCGCGCAGCATCGCCTCACCAACGCCCCTGCCCCACGCATCGGGGTGGACGCCCACGTAGTTGATGAAGGCGGTGTTCGCCTCTCGCGGCTTCGTCTCATGTGGACCGCCGGCGATGAACCCGACCGCCTCATCGCCTTCCAGCGCGAGCAGGAGCAGCGACGGCTCGTTCTTGAGCGCGTTCTCGATGCCGGGACGTGCCTGCGCGAGCGAAGGAACCTCGTCGTAGCCGTCCCTCGCCGTGACCGCGTGCGCCCAGATCAGCGCGGCCGTGTCGACGTGCTCAGGTCCCCCTTGGATGATCTCCATGCAGGCCAGCGTCTCAGCGACGGAGGACGACCGGAAGCGATTTAAGGCTGCTCATGATGTCGTTGTGCGTCACCGCGGGCTGCCCGTCGCCCGCGTACACGGCGCGCGGGAACCTGGCCGTGAGCTGACGCAGCACGGTTTCGGTCTCCAGCCGGGCAAGCCCCGCCCCGAGGCAGAAGTGCGGCCCGTGCCCGAACGTCGCATGCCCCGTCGTATCGCGGTCGACCCGGTACTCGGCAGCGTCCTCGTGCGCCCGCGGGCACCGTCCCGCAGCTCCGAGGTTGATCAGCAGCAGCGTGTCCTCCGGGACGGTCGTGCCGTCGATGTCGACCGGCTCCGTGGTGATGCGATGCGTCGCGCTGCGGACCGGTGGGTTCTGCCGCAGCGTCTCCTCGACGAGCGCCGGCACCAGATCGGGGTCAGCCGCCGCCTTCTCCCACAGCCCGTTGTCCAACGCGTCGTGCGCGACGTTCGCGATGAGGGCCGCCGTCGTCTCGTGGCCCGCCACGACCAGAAGGAACGCCATCGCCATCAGTTCGTCGTGAGTGAGGCGGTCACCGTCGTCGTCGGCCGCAACCAACGCACCGAACAACGAACTCTCGTCCAGGACATCGCTCGTGAGCAACGTGTGGAAGTACCCGCCCAACGCATCGCTCGCGGGCTGGGAGACCTCGGAGTCCATCGACATCATGGTCTCGATCAACGTGCGGACCCGCGCGCGATCTTGCTCCGGCACGCCGAGCACCTCGCCGATGACGTGCATGGGCATCGGCACGGCCAGCGCGTCGACGAGGTCGACCTCCGTGCCGGCCGGAAGCCCGTCGATCAGCGCCGCGGTGATCTCCTCGATGCGGGGCGCGAGCTGCTGCACCGCCGCGCCGTTGAACGCCTTCACCGCGAGCGCGCGCAACCGTGCGTGCTTCGGGTTGTCGCTGTTGAGCATGCTCGGCCCGAACAGCCCGGCAAGGTCCGCCTGCGGGCTGCCCAGCGCGGCGAGCTGACGCTTGATCTCGCGCTGCAGAGCATCACTGTCCTTGGACAACCTGCGATCGCTGAGCAACGCGCGAGTCAGCTCAAGCCCAACCGTGACCACCTGCACCCGCACGCCGTTGGGAAGCGTCACCGCGTGCAGTGGTCCTGCTGCTCGTGCGTCGTCCTCGATCCGATGGTGTTCGCGTGCACGCAAATCGCCGCCGGTCAGCAGGTTCGACATGGTCGGGCAGCCTCCAGAACTCGACTACTGCAGTGCGTCCAGCACCCCGATCGTTTCTACCGCAGGCAACCGCGGCGGAGAGGCGGCAATGGCCTTCCGTCCCAGCACCCACTCCGGCAGGTGGTGCTGCAACGCCGCGCGCCCCTGCACCGTGATGTCGACCGGCGCCGCCATCCCGTGGTCCATCGCCCGCTCGGGCTTGACCCACGCGATCCACCCGCGCAGCGCCAGCACCTCCAGGTCGTCCGCGTCCCACTGCTTGGCGGGCCGGTGCTCGAGGTACCAGCTCGTGGCACCGCGGTGCACGCCACCCTGTTCCACGAGGGCGAGCAGCTTGATCTGCTCCTGGGTGACGGTGGTGCTGACGGGCTTCGCGGCCTTGCCCTTGCGCTTCACAGGTCGTCGTCCTTCGGAGGTGGCGGGCCCAAACGTCCCCGACAAACGCGAACAAGATACGGCACCACACCGACTCGTTCCAGCTGTCCGAGTCGATCGGGCGAGGAGCACCCCGCGCTCCCGGCGTCAGCCAATGCGCCCAATCAACCTCGAATGGAATAGCCGGTCGACACCTCAGCCCTTGTTCGGAGCGACCGTAACGCCTTTGCGGACGACGCGATATGCCCACAGCTGACAGAAGTGGGCATTGAAGCGAGGTGCATGTGCTCCGCGAACTCCTGATCACCGTGACAATCGCGGGTGGCACAGCGCTGCTTCAGACCATCATGAAGGGAAGCAGTCGAACAAATCGTGCGGGGAGTCGCCACGGACTCAGTGTCGACGACGGGCTCTTCTGGTCGGACTGGACCATTTCCGCAGTACTCGCGTTGTCGGGCTCGGTCATCGCCGCAACAGGAAGCGGCAAGCCACTCGGGCCGGACGTGGGTGCGATCGCCTGGGGATACGGCGCCATCATCGCCGGCGGCATCCTGTTGCCGTTCTTCCTCCGCACGTTCGCATACGGCCCCAACGCCCAGCTGAACCGCATGGGTCCCGGAGGAAGCGGATGGCTCATCCTCGCGAACGCCGCCGGTATCGGCATCCTGTTCATGGCAGTTGCCGCGGGGGTGCAGGTCTATGAATGGTAAGAAGAAAAAGAAAAAGGGCGACCAGGCCCGTGACGTGGCCGCAGCGCTGGCAGGGGCCGCCTCCTTCGCGATTCCCATTGCCGGAGTCGCCACCGTGCTGGGCGTGGGCGCGGTTCCGGCACTCGGCGTTGCCGTGATCGCGAGCGCCGCCGCCACTCAAGTCGCTTCCGCGTACATCCGGGCCAAAGACCGCAAAGAGAAGAAGCCGCCCAAGCGGCGCGATGAGCCCGAAGAATAAGTGTGGTGGGAGCAGTTGAGGCCCTTTCAAACCACTCCACCCCAGTTCAGCGGCTTCTTGATCTTGCGAAGACCTGGCCGGATACGCCGAACGGCGCAGGCCCTGCACCGCCACCCAAGCCCTTCAAGACCCTCCGCAAGCTCAAGCCCGCCGAAGTGGATGAGCTCGTCGAGCAGTACCAAGCCGGCTCCAGCGTCTACCAGCTCACCAAGCACTACGGCATCCACCGCATCACTATCGGCAGACTCCTACGCTCCCGCGGCATCGACACCACAGCCTCAGCACTCACGCAGGAGCAGGTCAGGGAAGCAGCCCAGTTCTACACCGACGGTTGGAGCTGCAAGAAGATCGCTAAGCACTTCGGCGTGGGCGCTGAGACGGTGCGTGAACGGCTACACGAAGCTGAGATACCGATGCGAGGGCCACACGAGAGGGCGCAGAAGCGGTGAACCCTCACGACACCAGCTACCGTTCGATCCCTGGAGGCATGGGACCAAACTTTGACGGCTTGATCTGCGCCAGTGTTGAGTCGAACTCACCACGATAGAAGAGGATGGAGTCATCAAACGGCCCGTGCAAGTGGCCAGCGAGCACTGAGTACTTCGGCTCGCCCGACTTGGCTTCTTCCTTAAGTACTGGACTCTGGCGAATCTGAACCCGCCATACCGTTGCCACACGTTCCGTGAAGCGCGGCTCACATACGAACATGAACTCACACCGTTCGGTGAAGTACCTCCGCATGAAAAAGTATTCGATGCTCAGCATTACAACATCGGACCATCGCACAAGACGGCGGACATCACTGAGATCAAAACGCCGCATGAAACGTTTTAGCGTGAGCCGACTATTTATACTGCTCCAAGATACAGCCGACCGGCCGATAATACATTCAAAGTCGTCACTGGAACCAGGCTTCAACAGCCGCCCGTTGGTTCGCTTGAACACGACGCTGCACTCGCCATCCCGGTTTACCCAGTCTCGGCCGTATGGTTTGTGCGTCAGCAGGATATCGTGACGAGTGTTGTTAGTGAGGCTTCCCCGCACAACAACTTCCAAGCAAGCATCAACAGCTACGCCGTCTAGCTTTTCAAGCTTGAACCGCGTTTCGACGAGTTCAAAGAAGTTTAGCTGTTCCCGAGGCTTTTCTTCAACAGGCGGTGCATCAGCCAGCCGATACTGAATCTCGTCGATGCTCATGCCGACTGCCGGCGGCGGATCCGCCTTTGCTGTCTCGTAGGCGGTCTGTGCCGCCCGTTGGGTCAGCTTTAGTGAGTTTCTCGCGATCTGGCTTGAACGAAACGAGAAGAGCATCGAGCCCAGCGCGACGATGGCTGACGCTATAGGCAACACGCCTACCCAGTTGACCTGCACACTCACCCCATTACTTAAGCAGCCCGACAGCATCTGTAAACCTTCCAAAAAACAAGAAGGCGATGATAGCAACCACAATACCTAACGTCTTCAGCGTGGGCCAATGCACATTAATGCCGCCGCTGAGACTCTCGACAAAGCGCGCTGCGCGTCTACGCGGCAACACTGGTGGCTCCGGGTCCCCGGCCGTCATTACTCCGATGCGCTCAACGAAGTCCAGCGGATTGCGGCTGGTGGTGAGCTGCAGCGCCAGAAACCTACGCTCCTGATAGGCGATGTCGGCCGCCGGGCCATCCGCCACCTGCAGCGCGTTCAATCGAAGCGATTGTGCCAGCTGACGAGCTGTCAGCACTATCTGCTCATAGTCGTACTGCGCGAATCTTCCCTGAGCACGCCGAACCGACCACTCGATCAAGCTTGCAATCTTAAAGCTGTCCTCGTGCTGCTCATCCCTCCATGCACCAGGACGATGCAGCACGAACCTGCGCTCATGCTTCGCCGGCTGCGACTTCTTCTGCTTTTCTCGCTTCTGAGGCACTCGATAAGCAATCGTAGTCCTCGTACAGAGATCAGCGAGAGCAGACTCAGGGCGAAGCACAGTCCACAGTTGAACAAGCAGTTTTCGCAGAAGCGAGAGCGTAACCACTCCCGCGAGCACTGCACCCACCCTAATCCCGTCACTTCGACTAAAGGCATCACTCTTTCCTGGCGCCGCTACAAGCACGGCCAGAATAAACAGGCCGCACATCGATACAGTCGACAGCACGCTGCCTATTGCCCGATATACCCACCCGTGCAGGTACGTAACATGAGCCGCACTCAAGCCATTGTCTGAAACACCCCGGAGCCAGATTCGGAAGTTGGTCCCTTGACGGTACGCAAGATAGCTAGCCCTCAGCGAGCGTAATGACTTAAATGCGACATACATCAGCGCTACGATGACAAAAATCTTGAACCCGATTCTTCGCTCGCTCTCCGGGAGCCTGAGAAGAAAAACCTCCCCTACACGCTCTGCCAGGGCCGCATATCCAGTCAAGGCGATGGCGACCCCGGCGGCAACGCCGGTCCAAGAGGCTCGAATGAGCTTACGCCTCGGCATCACAAATGGGCGCCCGTCGACCTGAGGTGTCAAGGCAGCCGCATACTCGCCGAGCGCCATGAAGAGACCGAAGTGCGCGAAAGCACTGTAGGCCAGCATCATGGCGAAGAGCAGGAGGATGGCTCCATACCTAGTAAGAAACTCAGACAACAGCACTGCCCCTAGCCTGAGGTTATATAGAAGGACGGCGTTTACCTTGACGGCTACGCACCCCTCAACGTTGAACGCCAAACGGGTGAACTTCGGCATAGGACTGCAACCCCGTTAGAGGTAACACTGCGAGCGATACCACGTCAGTGACGACTGGATGCTGCAATTTCCACCATATGCGGTGCTGCCTCGACCTGGCTAAATAGAACTACCGAGCGATCATCGACGCCCCGCCGCAAGCTCGAGGTGCAGAGAGCGTGCGGCCTGGCGTGGATACGAACCCTCCCGCCAGGCAAGGGTCATGCGGTTCATAAGCGAGCACACATGGTGCAAGCCATCGTGGTCCCAGCGGACCTCTCCGAGCCCATCAGGCTGGAGCAACTCGAGAAGCACGACGCCGGCGCGTTCCGCCGGATCGTAGGCGGCAGGTTGGAAGCGGTGCAGCTCAGCGATCCTGCCGCGGGCGTCTACTTCAACGACGAGGGCAAGCTCCAGGAGCTGCCCATCAACCACCGCCTCACCATGCTGCTGCGGATGCACAACAAGCTGTTCCGCGGCGAGGACGTCATCATGGGCAGCGGCCTCATCGTGGGCCCTCCCGATCACGAAGGTGATGATCAGGACGCGCCCGCAGAGCTAGTAAAGCTGCTGTTCAACACCGCGGAGTACCGCGTGCAAGCCCGAAAGGCAGGCACGCGTAGTTGGCACACCACCCTCGGCACCGTCCTCGAGTGGACGGATGCGTACCGGCTGGCGCTGAAGATCGGGCTGGAGTGGCGCAACGTGATCGCCGACGTCCGGGTTGTACCCGAGCTGCCTGCGGGGCTGCTCGACACCTGGTACGAGATCGGCAGCGTCACACCACCGCTGCACGACGCAGTCGATCCTCCGTTCTCGAAGGACAGCTTCATCGGCTGCTTCACGCTGGCCGAGCTGGAAGAGCGCGTCGGAGAATGCTGGTGGGTGCTCGGCACCGCCTTCTATTACCGCGACGCCTGCTTCATCTGCATGGAAGAAGGCGGAGACGACTGGCTCGTCATCCGCCATGACGTTGCAGTGGGTCGCACGGCGCTCTGGCCGCGGATCAAGGCCAGCGAGTTCAGCAAGTTCGTTGCCCGGCTGCTTGCAGCCACCAAGGAGCAGTGCTTGCGGATGGAGTACTGACCCTCGCCCGTTGCGCCGACTGCGCAACGGGCTTCTTCCAGTGGCTCTATCGTTCTGGCTTGATGCGACCTGGGATCGGCCACGGCAGGTCTTTGATGGTCATCCCTTTTGAATCGTTCGCCGACGGAGAGGGGGGAGAGAAGGCCTTCAGCTGCTCTTTGCTGAGTCCGGCAAAGAGACCTTCTTCCTTGATTAGCCCGCTGCCAATATCGGCGTTCGGGTCACGGCGGCCCGGCTGGGGCAGGTACAAGCCTTCGAGTGGCGAATCATCCGGGTGATGGTAGATCGAGCGGCTTGCATGGCGAACGATTTCCTGGTTTATGGATCTGGCTACCATAGCCGTTCCGGCGATCTCAAAGTCAGGTGCGTTGGCATCTGGAGTTCTGTCGCGAGGTTGAATCATCACGGCGGCGCGACGACTAAGTGGGACCAAGAATGCATCGGCGGTGAAAATCCCTACGCCGTGTTCAGGTGGGTAGTCCGGGGCTACGGTCATGGCGACAGGGCGATCAGAGGTCACCAATGCCCGGCGAGTAAACCGAAAGACAGTCCAATGCGCGTCGTAGAGATAGCGACTCATTCCGTTGTGCAAGGACATCAGCACCTTGAGATGCCCGTTAATCTCCGGCATAAGCGTCGGGCCGCCAGGTTTGGTAAGGTCCTGCCACTCCCATTCAAGTTCCTCGTCTGAGATGGTGCGAGCCTCGGCCTTCTCGATGATCTCGCGCAGGGCGGCCTTACCGGAAACGCCAACAGTCAATCTGATCAGTGTCGCCTTGAACTGCGTTTGACTGGAACGAACATCTTCGCCTCGGAGGTGCTGGAGAGCTATCCATAAGGATAGTGCCGCCCGAGGCTCATCTCTGAGTGACCACTCGCCTTCGCGAACGCTGCGCAGCGCATCCGCTGCGGGCTTTTCGATCTCACTGAAGGTGCGCTCGAAGATGTCGGACTGTGAACCGTCGGGGAGCGTCACGGTATAGAAATCTCTTATGACGCTCGCATCCGAGGAGGAGACAATATGACTCTTATCCCCAGGTAGGACGACGCGCCGCAGCTGGTTAGCCTCGTTTGCGAAGCCTTTCAGGTAAAACTGCGACACTACGTGCTGTCGACGAACCAGCTTCGCCATGATGCATCGCCCTCACTTCATTTCCGGCCTGGGCCGAACTCAGGACCGGAGCATGCTAACACCTCAGCGGTTGCGGTCTTACGCGAAAGGGTTAGCGAGTAACGTGTCAGGCGCGGAACCGATATAGAGAGGTTGAGGTTCTGGTCAGCTGGCTCCTCACTGTGAGACGTCCGAACACCGCCCGGCGTTCGAGCCATTCCGACCGTCGGAGGACTAGAATTGCTCACCTACTTGGGAGGCACCTTGAGCAAGCGCGTAGTGGACTACGACGTGTACTACGTTCCGTGGAGTCTCGGTGATCGTGAGGCGATGGCGCGCTACGCCGCCGAATGGCTGGCTGAGCAGCAAGGTGCTCCGCTGTTGTTGTTCCCCGACAAGCCCAGCTCAGAAGGCGATCGGTTGCTCAACAGGTTGACGGCTGGTGCCGCCGCCGCGACACCGCGGAACCTGGGCAGCTCCGGGTGGTCCAAGGGACCAGTACTCGCGGCATGGCCGACGGATGACGTCTTCGAGCTGCTGACGCACGGGTTGAGGTCACGAATCACGGCGCTGTGCGTCATGGAGTGGGGCGACTCGGACGAGGTGCAGCGCACGTGGTTGGCCGGACACCAAGCGCGCAGTGTGGTGGACGGTGCAGTCCATCCCAGCAGCACAGTCACGCTCGACCCGGTGGTTGAGGTCGCGATGCAATACCTAGAAATGAGTGTCAATCACGGCAACAGTCTGACCGGACCCATGGACCGCCGTGACGCGGTCGAGACCCTACGCGCGCTTCACAAGGCTGGCTATCGCTACAACGTCGAGGAGCTGTGTATATGGGCGCTCGGCAACGGGTTCAACTTCCGCGAGGTTGAGCGGCTCAAAGAGATCGCGATCGGTGTGCAGCAGGGCAAGCGCTTCCGGCTTCAAGCTGGAGGCTTCCAGCCCAACATCGTGAAGATCTGGCAGGCGGAAGCGGAGGAGAAGAAAAAGTAGCTCAGACCTGGCATGCTTCGTGCATGTTGGCCCCAGACCCAGCCGCCGAGGAGTACGCCGCCCTGCTGCGGCGACGGCGGGCTGAGCTTGCGCCACACCTCGATAAGCACGTCACCAGCCAGCATGTCGTCTCTCGCGTCGTCCTTCATAGGTTCGGACGGATTGAGGATGAGAAGGCTGGCTTGCAGCTGGCGCGAATGGATCTGCACCACCTGGAGCGGCGACCGAAGCTGACCGGCCCGAAAGGGTGTGGCAAGGTCGATAACTTCATCCGCTACGCCTCGGAAGACGCAGAGAAGACCTGGGGTCGTATCGAAACCAGGTTGCCTGTAGCACTTGCTGCAGCGGACGACGGATCAATACTAAGCCACCCCGATCTGATTGACATCATCAAGGAGGTCATGGCTCTTCATGTCGTACGGGGTAAAGAGTCCGCCGTGATCCATAAGGAGGCCTGGAGCTGGATCGAGGCGGCGAGCCGTCATGCTCTTCGTGGTCAGATCGAGGTACTTAGGCAGTTCACTCTTGCAAGAACGGGTCTTTATTTGACAGGCGCCGACTGGGCTGACCGTGCTATCGACCAGCTCCACGCCAATACTGAAGCCGATTATGACACTGGCTTCCTCTTCCGTATGCAGCAGGAGCGAGCGTTCGAGAAGGTCCGGACCTTTATTCATCGACATGGTTTGGAGTTCCTCGAATCACGTGAGGCGCACTTCCTCATCGGTGATGTGCCGGCAGTTGCAACGCGGCAGGACCGCCAGGAGGTCGGGCTTCTTGGCGGGATAGCCGTCGATGACGCGCACAGCATGGTGATGCCGCTCGGGCCGAGCCTGACGGTGGCAACCAGTCCGATTAACGCACGTGGGGTCGTTCCGCCGGACATAGTGGAACATCTCAACAAGGTCCAGGTCGCGGCGGCACAGGACGAGGTCTATTTCCATCCAGCTAGCGGGCTCGAAGACTTCGTACGTCGAGAGATGGCTCGGATGAGCGGGGACGAGTAGCAGCCTTGCCTTACAGTTCGTCGTTCAACACCCATACGAACGCGACCCCCGCCCGCGGCAGCGTCCACCCATCGAAGCTGATGTTCACGGTCTTCGCGTCATCCGTGCGGCGGGAGTGCTCCACGCGAGGTCGCTGGCTACTGGAGATGTAGTCGATCGTGTTCATGCGCCGGATGCCTGCCGAGGCGTAGTCGAGCTGCACGTGCAACCCCTTCGCCGGCCTCGGCACGTCAAGGTAGAGTTCGTGACCATGCCGCTGCACGAGAGCTCGGTAGGTGTAGGAGAGAGTGACTTCCTGGTCAGGTGGCACCTTCTCACCAAGGCTGGCCGTGTAAACCTGCGCACCATCTCTTGAGGTCCGCTGGATCTCCCTCTCCTTACCGTCCACCAAGAGGCTGACGAGTTCAAAGACGTCGGGATCTTCTGCAGCAAGCCCACCCGAGAGATCGAAGTGCCACACCGCGGTGTTCGCGGGGTCGTGCAACATCTCTCGATACTCACGCTCGCCCGCCACGCAGGCGAAGCGCAAGGTAGGGCTCGCAGACCGCACCTTGTACTCCCACCGCACCGTGGCCGCGAACATCGAGCCAGGGCCGGAGACGGGACCGCCTGCCCACGGCCGTAGGGACACTGACACGTCGACATCACGCCACCGCTCCGCGGCGTTGATCACCTGATCACGTACATCCGTGTAGAGATCCTGCGCCAGCTCCTTGTCCTTAAGCCGCAGTGCAAGAGCGTTGGCGGCAACCCGGTCGAGAAGGTCGTCGGAGGCAGCAATCGTCTCCAGCGTCTCTGGCTTGAAGGCCAGGCTGTCGATCACCGCGCCGCTGAAGGCTGGGGCTTCGTGTCGAATCGCCTTGCTGATGAGCTTGTCCAGACGCCTGTCACCTGCGGCACGGTCAAGGATCTGGAAGTAGATGCCCAGCACTCCGAAGCCGAAGAACCCCGCGCCCAGCTCACCGAGCGGGATCGGTAGCGGGAAGGCAAGAAGCCACTCGACCGCTGGCGGCCACTTGTTCAGCATCAGCAAACCGATGCCGATAACCGTCGAGAGCACGGCGATGAGCTGTGCCTTAGTTTCATAGAGCTGGTCGAGCGTGTCCTTCATTCACCATCGATTGTAGCAAGCATTGCATTAATTGTTAATACTAACCAACTTTCCCTGGACGCAGACTGCATACCAAGGAATTGGAACAGACCACCGGCCTTCGGGGCCACGTCCTGCGACACCAACGCTCACCGTCACCGTCGCCATGTAACACCCCGCAGGACACCTCCGACGTACCAGGCGCGGCGCGCCGCCTATCTGCGGCGAGCGGCAGCTGCGCGCCGTTGATCGGTCGACTCTGTGATCCCAATCACGCAATCGAATGAGCACCCTGCGTCACAATTCCTTGAATTCGAGAATATTGGCCATTGATTGGCCAATATTTGGCTTAGCGCGAGCAGCTGACAAGGTTGTCAGCCAAACCGTACGGCCGGTACCTACTTTCGAGTTACTTGCGACGCGCCGCGTCGACTTGCGTAGCGCTTATTAGCTCGACGAGACTCAGCCTCCAGCTAACCGGCAAAACCTGCCGCTCGGCGCAGAACCTTGAACCGAAGCAGACGCCACCCGTTCGTGTGAGGCATCCTGATCACGTTCGGGTCACACCAGGATCTCCCGAGCACACAAACGCGGCCCCCTGCGGGAACAGGGAGCCGCGTGAAGCTCCACCCCATCCGCCTGGCCTAGCAACCAGCAAGTTATTCCGGAGGAAGCGCGTTGAGTCTAGGGCTGTTGCCCGCGTTCCACTAGAGCCTCGGCCGAGTGAATCGGCCGCTCAGGTGTTCGCCTGCGCACAAGCCCCGTCGAGGTCGATCGACCTTCTCTCTCTTCACAGTCGCGTTTGGTGACGCTCCTGCGCATCCGAAACGTCGGGCACGACGTCTTCGCGATCAACGCTTGAGGCACTACGGTTGCCGGGCTCTTGCTCAGCCACGATCCCGGCAACCGTTGGCACACAAGCAGTCGCGCGGTCAGCGCTCTCACTTGCCGTACGGCCACGGCCGTACACATCAGACTCAACGTCACGGCGGGCGCACGCCATCTGGCTGCGCTCGTCGTTGCAAGGCAAGGACGACTCACTTGACAGGCACAGCTCTTCCCACCGGCCCCGCAGCGCTCTATCGCTTCCCGGCCGGCCTCCCCCTTACCGACTACCTCAAGCTGGCCGACGGCGCAGAGGTTGAGTTCGACGACGCCATGGAGATCGCGGGCGCACCTGCGCACGTTCTCGCAGGTGTGCGCATCGTTGATGAGGCCAAGTGGGCTCGACACCCACGACGGGTGACCGGCCTCGACCTCGCATTGTCCGCCATGACTCCCTTCACCGTGGTTCTTGTCGAGATCGACCCGAACTGGGTCATCGCTGCGTGTTGGGGTGCCAGCGCGCGGCATCTGCTCGACGACGTTCTGCTCGACGAAGGTTTCGGCCTGCGGTTCGGCATTCGTCGCCTCGACCCCGTGAAGCTGCGCACGTTGAACAGCAACTCGCTCGACACCAGCTCCCGCAGCAAGCAGACCTCGTTCCCCCAGGGACACTCGCTCTCTGGCTTCGGGCTTGAGCCTGCGGGTGAAATCGTCACCAGGCTGGCAGGTCCTGCCAACCTGGAGGGCCTCACCTACCACGCTGCGACTGACGGGCGAGCCTGGCAGATTAAGTGCGGCAACTCGCTGCACATCCAGGTAGGCCGCTCTCCGGAAGAGTTCATCGCGGATCTGCGTGCGATCTCAGGGATCGTGGACTCAAGCGACGAGAACTCGCCGCTGCGATTCCTCAACGAGGTACGACCGGTCAGCTCCAACCACCCGCTGAAGGCCGAGCTCGACGCTCGATTTGCGGTGGCGCTGAGCGGTGACGAGCGCTTCGGCTCCATCGGGATCTGTTGGCCTGCCGCGGTGCACGGCGTGGTGGAGGAGGCTGACTCCTTCATCAGCACAAGCATCGGGGGTCTCGGCCCGCTGCTGCTCAACGCCGACTTCGGCGTCGAGGAGATCACTGCCCGGTTCGCACACATCACCGAAGGAGCTCGCCTCGCAGAACTGGAAGCAGCACGCTTCGTGCCCTGCGAGGACAACCAGGGCCAGGAGGAGCTCTGCCGGCCGATCTCGATGTTCAAGTGGATCGCCTTCGAGACCACCATCGGCGACAAGACCTTCTGCCTACAACAGGGGCGGTGGTACGAGCTCAGCAAGGACTCCATCGACAGGGTCAACGAGCAGCTGGCCGAGCTCATCGCGAACAAGAGTTCGCTGCTGTTTCCGGTATGGGAGCGGCAGAAGGGCAAGGACGACGAGCACCGCTACTGCGAAGACGAGCTGGCGGCACAGCCGGGCTTCCTTTGTCTGGATCAGGACTTCGCAAAGACGGCGATGCACCCGAAGCTGGAACTCGCGGATGGCATCGGTCCGGACGACGAGCTGATCCACATCAAATGGCCGTCGCGCGCCGCGGAACTCGGGCATCTGTTCAACCAGGCGCAGGCGTCCGCATGGTCGCAGCGCCTTGAGCCTGAGGCACTGCAGCAGCTCCGGGAGAAGGTGAGAGCGCTCGACAACACCCGCACGGTCACCGACCGGCCGCGGACGGTGGTGCTGGCGCTTGGTGGCCGCCCGTGGGAGGTCGAGAAGATCTTTCCTCTCACGAGGGTCAGCTTGCTGCGCCTGAACCAGGACCTCACGTACCTCGGCATCAAGCTCGAGTTCGCTGACATCCCGTCTGTGACGAAGCCGAAGAACACGACAGTCACGAACCCGTCGAACGGACAGGCGGCCTAAGCCCGGCGCAGGGGCGGCCGCCGGCCGCTTCGGGTTCAATACAAGGCGAGAGCCCTGGGTGTTAGAGGCACCCAGGGCTCTCGCGTGTGCTGGCGAGCTATCAGGTGCCGCCCCCGCCGCCGCTCATCGCGATGCGCATCTCGCCACCCCCTTGGGAATCCGGTGAAAGCGGCCGATCGACCACCCTGGCGGCGATATCCGATTTTGGGATATTTGCAACGGCGGTTGTGCGCTTTCCGGATGGACAAGTCGATCTACTCGGCGGCGTACCAGCGGCTATGCGCACTTCTCCGGGAGATCCGCACCGAGGCCGGGTTGACCCAGGTGCAGGTAGCCGAGCGCCTCGACGAACCACAGTCTTTCGTGAGCAAGTACGAGTCCGGCGAGCGCCGGCTGGACGTGGTGGAGTTGCGCCTGGTGGCCGAAGCGCTTCAAACGACGCTCACCGCAGTGATCACGAGGCTTGAGGAAGAGCTGGCCAGGTAGCACAGCTGCCCGATCCTCCAAAATTCTCGGTTCACATACCGAAAATCGCGCAAGCGGATACACAGTTGCACACAGTCGACTCGTTAGCTAAATCAAGAATTTAGCGTCGGATTAGGCATAAGAACTGCGAATAAGTCACCCAGACGGCCTATGGCGCCGCCCAGCAGCTGATCAATATGGTCTTTCCTGGGGCGAGCAACCGAAAGGCTACCAAGAAGTCCCGCCATCCGGAGGACGCAGCATAGCTATCCCTTACAGCTGGCCCGACATCTTTCCGATGCGGGATCCTTCGCATGCTTGCCGCCAGACACAGATATGGTATACACGCGACGGCGCGGCAATAATATGCTGGTGTAGTCTCAATGAGGGGGGACATGAAGAAGATATCAGCAATGGCAGCGGTGGCGGTTGCCTTTGCGGCAACTTTGACTGCAACGAGTGCGCAGGCAGCGGACTTCGTGAGCACTGCAGATCGGATTTCACTGCAGAATTTCACGCAGACAGCGAAGGCTCGCTACGGCATCGATCTGAACTCTGCGGACTACAAGGTAAGCCAGAGCGCGGGCGTACGGATCATCCATCGGAAGGATGTACCGACTCCTGAAGCATCTATCACCAAGATGCCGAACGGCAGCACGAGAGTAGGAGCCAGAGTTCAGCATACTTCCCCCTCAGGTACTGAGGTTGAGAAGCTGGCTGCGCCAGGGGAAGTCACTGTCCAGCAAGAGGTACCGTGGCGGCAACCGTCTTGTTTCAGCCTCACCGATGAGGAAGATCCAGCAAACATCGGAGACATGCTGACATGTTCAGCGTGGGCACGAATGTCTTACCCAGGAGAATCACGCTTCAACTGGGGCTACAAGGTCTACGGAACTTGCACCCACACGAACAGAATCAACACCTACGAGCTCGATGGCTGCGATGTACAGACCCAGCAGCTGACCTTCGCTCATTCTCCCAAGCTGTACTGGAACGATTGGAGCCCTAGAGGTTCGGTCGATCTTCCGAACTGCGACGACAGAGCGCTAAGTGTTGGCTGGGGCGGGGTAACCGCTGGTCACACCACAAGGGTCTGCGAAAGGCTCAATCCGTATCCCGGCGTGGATCCTGGAACCATGATCGCTGCGTGGATCGGCGACGCCTGGAACGGAGAATCCCGCGAAGTCGCATTCGTAGAGGCGTTTGGCGCTGAAAACACGCTCGCAATTGAGATGTACAACGAAGCTTACTACTTTTACTCGCCGTGCAGCCTGATTCCCCCAAGTTTCGACCTGTGCGGTTGACCTGAATAGGTAGCTGGCCGCATACTACGCACTCTACGGTAGCGGCCAGCTACCTGCAGTAGGGGGATGAGATGAAGGACGAACGCCGTCGATCCACCAGGATCTTTTTTGCTGTCGTTGCGATCCTTCTGCTCACCGCCGCTGGCGTTGCCGTTTGGAAAGCCGCCAGTCAGTCGAATGTCGGAGAGCCAGTAACGCAGGAGGACGCCGAGATCCTCCTGGAAGAGACGGTTGCCTACGCGAAGGCAGGCGACTACGACGGCCTTTGCCGTTCGCTGGCCACCGAGCCTTCCGTGTGCCGGCAGCTCGCAGAGGATGCTCGCGCCCAAGCTCCGTCAACCGGCGGAGCTCACCCAGCGGTAACCGGGTTCACGGCAGACGCTGGTCAGTTCAGCTTGAACCGGGTATCTGTTCTCCACCTTCGAGGCACACGCGCCGATGGAACGCAGTACACGAGCGATTTCGCAGTGGTACGCAGGCCGAGCGAAGGTGGTCGTCAGGTATCGAGCCTGACCCCGGTGTACTGGTCTGGCGTCAAGTACAGCGCTGGGCAGCCATGTAAGGACGGCGAACATCAGGGAGATGCCTGCGGCGCGAACACTCGGAAGATTGCGCCGTAGCGGAGCAAGTTCGCTGGAGCTGGCTTGTCCCATGAATGCCAACCGCCCGGACCCCTGTCGATCACCTGATCGATAGCCGTACGCCGGTAGGCGGACGTGCAGTTTTGCCGATCCTCCACGAGTTCACCGTAGGTATGGTGCCTAACGAGTGCGCGCACGAGGAGGTCAGCATGCCGGTGCACGGTGACGTTCCCTGGCCGATCCCTGAGCACACATCCGCGAAGCACGACATCTACAGGCACTACCTGCGTCGCTGGTTTCCGATCCTCATCAGTGGAGCGAACGGCTATCCATCTGCGACCTATGCAGAAGGCTTCTCAGGGCCTGGCATCTACGAAGGCGGCGAGCCCGGATCACCTGTGATCGCGATCCAAGCCCTCCACCAGGAGGTCCCTGCTACCAAGGGAAATCAGCCGGTTCCTGTTCATCGACGACGATCCGCGGTGCATCAAGCTCCTCAACGAGCAGCTCGCGCCAGTCGTGGCCAGTTCGCCACGCGCGGCCCCCTCGATGCCGATCAAAGTGCAGCAGGGCAAGTGCGAAGAGATCCTCGAAGACGAGCTCACCAAGATCAACGCTTGGGGCCAGCCAATCCTCGCGGTTCTCGACTCGTGGGGCAACGCACCAGTCTCGTTCCGGCTGCTGCAACGCCTGGCTGCGAACCCTTCGAGCGAGGTCATCGTCACCTTCGAGCCGCAGTACTTCGTGCGCTTCGTGACCGAACTGGGCGACTCTGCTGACGAGGTCTTCGGCAGCGACCGGGCCTGGCGTCAGGTGGCAGATCTGCCCGATGGTCCGACAAAGCGCCGGCATCTGCTGGACTGCTACCGGCACACCTTGAAGTCAGCGGGCTTCGGCTTCCTGCTTGACTTCGAGTTGGTCGACCGCCGCGGAAATGTGCTTTATCTCGTGTTCGGCACCAGACACAAGCTCGGCGTGGAAAAGATGAAGGACGCGCTCTGGGAGGTCGACCGTGCATACGGCGTCGGCTTCCGCGACCCTCGGGATCAGCAAGAAGAGGCACTCTTCGCCGTCGACGAGCCACAGCTCGCGCCCCTCGGCAGGCTTGTGCTGCCTGAGATCGCAAAAGCCGGTCTACACGGCCGCAAGGTCGGCACCTTGATCGACTACACCCTGTGCGAGACCGTCTTTCGCAAGCAGCACATCATCCCAACGATCGAGTCCCTGCGAGCACAGGGCAAGGTAGAGACCAGGAAGCCCGGCCGCATCACCTACGGAACCGAGGTTCGTACGCCCGCTTCCTAGATCCCGCTCAGAACGGCCGGCATCTCGTTGTGCACTTGTCCGTCGAGCTCCCGGCCACCAGCCTTCGGATGACGGCCACCCCACTGCTTGTGGAAGAACGCAACGCCGCCAGCCGCGCAGGCATCCCGGATACCTCGCACCCAGTGCGGGTCACACGGCCGCGCACCAGGCCCCGACTCTCCACCAGTGATCACCCAATGGATGCCTTCGAGCTCCAGCGACGGAAGCGGCCCGAGCAAGGGCTCTGCGGAGATGAAGCGCACCGCAGCACCGACCTCGCGTAGATCATCCACGCGGGCGAGTTGACTTTCGTCCTCCGCGGAGACGCCCATCCACACATTCTTGGGCCAGTCCAGGCGATCCGCCATGCGGCGAAGACGCGACGCACGCTTCGTGAGCACCTGGTAGGTGTGCTGCGGCGTCTCACGCATCACGGTGAAGACGTCACGCACGAACCCGATGGGCACCTTCGCATGGAAAAGGTCAGACATCGAGTTCACGAAGACCACCCGCGGCCGTCGCCACCGGTACGGGAGCTCGAGCGCATCCGGGTGGATCGCCACGCCGAAGCCTGGGCCGGAGGTCCGCGGATCGCCATCGGTCTGGTACTTCTCGGCGCCCATCGCCTTGAGCCGCTTGGAAAGCGTGAGCGCGTAGCAGTTGTCGCAGCCCTTCGAGATGCGATCGCAGCCGGTGGTGGGATTCCACGTCGCTTCTGTCCACTCAATCGGACTGCTGTCAGACATGGCTCTCCATCTCAGGGCGGAGTTCGATGCTACTGACTTGCCGGCGCAGCAGACGCTCTGGGCTCGTTGAGCCACAACATGATCACCGGTGAGCCTGCTCGAACTCCTCGATGATGCTGGTGGGGATACGGCCACGCTCGGAAAGTTCGTGCCCGTTGGCCTTGGCCCACTCACGGATGGCCTTGGTCTGCTCCTTCGTGCGGGACTCGGCCACGATGGTGCGGCTGGTGTTCGTCGCCCTCTTGGTGCGGCCACCCATCCGGCGGGCCCTCGCAACGAAGTCCGCCAGGGCGTCACGGAGCCTGGCTGCGTTGTCCTTCTTGAGGTCGATGTCGTAGGTAACACCGTCCAAGCCGAAGCTCACAGCTTCAACATCTTCGGCGGCGGTGCCATCGAGATCGTCAATGAGTTGCACGAGAACTTTCTGCGCCACGGACGTACTCCATTTGGTTGCGGGCTTCAGGTTTAGGCGGTGACTTTAGCAAGATCGCTTTTGCAAGCTGGTGCACCGACACCGGGCTTTCAGCGGTAACGCGAAGGTTCACCGGAACGACGCAGCCAGCGTGCACCGCCGTGAAGGCCGCGACCTAGACCGGCGCCGGCTCGAACTGCTGGCGGCGGTGTTCTTCGTCGCCCTGGTCGACACGGTGGTGGCAGTTCAGATGGTGAGCTGGTGGACGACCGCGGCAGGCACGAACTCCGCCGCTGTTGCCAGCTTCTTGCTTGTACTCCGCCAACGCATCGCAAGCCACCCTGTCGAGAGGAGTCGTGATGACCAGCGCTGCCGCACCTGATCGCGCACAGCTGTCGAGGGAGTTCGATGAGGCAACGCGGGAGGGCTACCGCTTCCTCGTGCGAACCATCAGGTACCAAGCGAAAGCGTTCCTCAACATGGTCGTGATGGACGGCGGGGAAGTAACAGCTCACGCGCTCCTGCGTACGCCGAACGTGTCCGACGGGTTCGAGCGGTTGCGCCGAGAAAACATGTTGCAGCACAGCATCGAGGCGCTCGTACTGAACCCACGCTACGCCGAACTGTTCGCCGAGCATGAGCTGGAGATCGCACGGACTCGGCTTCAGGCAGTCGGCTTCGACGTTGAGGACTATCTGCCAAGACTCCCACCGCAGTAGGTGAGAACTCAACGCCCGCTGCGACGAGCTACCGCTCCTTGATGTCCACCGTTGAGCGCCCTGATGATCGCAGGGCGCTGGCGAGCTGGTACCCCTCACCTGATGACCACCACTGCGAGCAGGCCGGTCAACCCGATGCTCGACCACCCACCCATCGCCCTGAGCAGCGCATCTTCACGATTTGCGGATTGTTTTAGACACCTGCTCGCTACTTCGAACTCTAAGCACTTCACCTCCCTGCCACACGGGGAGTAACTCTGGGCTTAATCACCGTGCGACGGGGTGTACAGCACGCCAGCTGCCTCGAAAGAATGTGTCTGGCCGGCCGCCGACTGGCCCGCCGGTACTACGCAGAACTGAGGAGGTGAAGTAATGGGAGACAACGAAGGTTCGATTTATCAACGCGGCCCTGGTGGCGAGGTGCCCAACGGACAGAGCATCAACGGGACACCTGGCGCCTACGGGAACATCCCGCTTGACGGGCAGGCTCAGTCTGAGCACGTCACTGTGTACGGCGATGGATGGCACCGCAGCTGGGACAACCCGGGCACGACTGGTGATCACTCGACGGATCATGGAACCGGTCAGATCACCCAGCACTAGCACGACAGCCGCAGATCCCCAGCCGATTTGTCGGCTGGGGATCTTGCCTATAAGTGATGAGTCCTTAGGGTGGGCCAGACTCGAACTGACCATGCAAGCGTCTCACATCTCGAAATAGTTCCGATGTAAGCTTTCATGTGCCGCGGACACGGCGGCGATCCAACGCCGCTTCACCCTACTCCAATTTAGACACACAATAGACTTAATTGCAAACCGCTTAGGGCGTTCGCGAGCCCTCCACTTCCCGCAACAACTCATCCGGGTCCGGGATGCGGAAGGTAGGGAGCTTCTTCACCAACCACTCCTGGTCAAAGGCCACATCGGTCTGCTGCTCCACGAGCGCAAGGCAAGCCGCCCGGAGTTCGTCGGGCTGAAGCTGGAGTCCAACTCCCCACTCCGGGATGACGTCGTCGGGCGCGGCTGGCTGCGCGCCGAACGTCGGCTCGAAGTACGCCGTCACCGTGCCAGCGTGGGCTTCGGTAATGCGGAACATCCCATTGCCGTTCCAGTGCACCGAGAAGAAGTAGCCATCGCCTGCGGAGGCGCGGCGAGCGATCTCTGGCACAGTGCCGCTCCAGCCGTTGTTCTCCAGCGCAACCACGGCGTCCTGGTGCTCGAAGACTTGGAAGTGGAAGTCGTCGCCGTCGTCGAGGCCAGCATCCTCAGCCTCGACCATGGTCATGAGCTGGCGCTGCTCGGGGTGGCCCCCGTAGATACGCACCACCTCATTCACGCTGCGGCCACGGATGATGGCGAAGGTCATCACCACATCGAGCTGCTGCGCCCACTGGTAGCGGTCGATCAGCTCCCGCACGACTGCTCCTTCGCGATATCCACGCCTGTGTAGGGCCCGGTGGCGATCTTCTCCGGGTTGGTGATCACCACGGTGAAGGCACTGCCTTCCACGATGCCAGCCCGGCGGTACTCCTGCCGAAGGGTGCCACCTTGGCAGTTCTGTTCACGCATGGGCACTTCCATGATGCGCACGTTGGCGACGATGCCGCCCTCGGCGCTCGAGGCGAAGGCGTACTCGTCGCAGCTGCCCTTCGCGAACTGCGCTTTGAAGTTGCCGCATACGGCAGCGCGCCGGCCTGCGTCTGAACCAGGCGCTCCCTTGTGCAGAGCGAACGGCTTGCCCTCGGCCCACGCCAGCGTGATGTTCTGCGCGATGAAAGGCATCTTGGCTGCGTCGATGAGCACGACCTTCAAGTTGTCGCACTTGCGCTGTTTCAGCAGCTGGTCCGCGGTGCACTTGTCGGTCTTGGGCTTGGCGCCGGGCGCCACCTGGTAGGCGACGGCGGTATCAGCGGTGAGGTCGCCGAGGAGATCGGGGAAGCCTGGCACGAGCTGCGGGCCAAGGAGAACGACAGCTCCACCCACCACCAAGATCGGCAGGATCCCTAAACCGGTCTTCGTTGCCACCTGCAGCGCCCCCTCACGCACCTGTCCACGTGGCTTAAAGCACCCGATCTTGGCTTCAAGCCCGAGACGCCAGAGTCTCGGCTCAGCGATCTTGTGAACAGGACGGTTTGCGGGCAGGAACCGGACATCACTGTGCTTGAACAGCACAAACTCTGGAGCGCGCGTCGTGGTGCTTGGTGTACTTCCTACCTCACCAGGTAGCTAGGTATGGCCGCGAGTGGGAATCATGAAGAGGTCACCTTCGAACTCAAGGAGCCTTGGATGAGCACCCGGAGCACCAACACCACCGTGCGCACGCATGACGGCTTGAAGCTCGCGGGAACATTCGACGCGCCTGATGGCTCACCGCAACACGCTGTAGTGCTGGTTCATGGTGCTGGCGTCACCCGCGAAGAGGGCGGCTTCTTCACGCGACTCGCCGCGGCTCTCGCCGAGGCCGGCATCGCCTCGCTGCGGTTCGACCTTCCCGGCCACGGTGAGAGCGAAGGACGCCAAGAAGACCTGTCGCTCTCCGCGGTGCTCAACGCCATCGACTCCGGGCTCGACCACCTGAACGAACTCGCGGGCGTGACGCCGCCTTCGATCATCGCCGCCAGCTTCTCTGGTGGCACAGCGGCGTACTACGCGGCGAAGCGGCCGGAGGCGCTCAGCCGCTTGGTGCTGTTCAACCCGCTCATCGACTACCGGAAGCGTTTCGTCGACGAGAAGAAGGCCTGGGAGAACGGCTATATCAACGACCGAGGCGCCGAGCAGCTCCTCGAGCAGGGCTACCTCGGCCACTCGCCGACTTTCAAGCTCGGCAGGCCGATCCTGAACGAGGTGTTCTGGTTGCAGCCTCGGACGGTGCTCGGCGAGATCGTGGCCCCTACGCTGATCGTGCACGGCACCGAGGACACCTTCATCCCGGTGGAGTCGTCCCGTGAAGCCAACCGCCAGCTCACTTGCGAGCACCAGCTGCTGGAGCTCGAAGGTTCCCAGCACGGCTTCGCTGTTCATGATGACCCGGAGTACACACATCCGCAGAGCCAGAAGTGGCAGGCAGAGGTGATCGAGGCCGTCACCAACTGGCTGAGCTGACTACCATCCGCGCCCACGCTGCTGTTGGCGCTCGAACTCTCTCGCGTCCCGGCGCTGCCGCGTCATCTCCGCTATATCCAGCACTCCGCCGGACTCCATCACGTTGGAGATCATCTGCTCAATCGCAGCCGCCGGAACCACGTAGCGCGTACGGAGCCTGACTGCAGGAAAGGCATCTTCGCGGATCGAGCGGTAGATGGTGGCCTGGTCGACGCGCAGCACCCTGGCCGCCTCGGCGACGGTGAAGAAGAGCTTCTTCGGCTCCTTGGCTGAGTTCGTCACGCCGCCAGGCTGGAGGCGCTTGGCAGCGAACTGCTGACTACCAGCCAACGCGAGAAGGAACGTAGGCCATCTACCAGCAAGAATCGCTGAGTTCGGCGCTGAACTGGAGCAACTTCAGCGCCAGAACGAGCTACACGACGGCCTGGAGTTCCTTGACCGCTGGGCGGTTCTGCCACGGCGCCAGTACCTCGATGACACGTTCCAGCTCCCGGTGCGTGCGCTGCGAGCTGGAGCTGCTCGCGCGTTTCGCCGACTCCAAGCCCATCCTCGCCGCCTCGTCGGGCTCGCCGGCGAGCGCCAAGGATGCCGACATCCAGGACAGAAAGAATCCGTAGTCACGCGAGGAGAAGTGGTTCTCGGTAAGTGCTTCGCTGTAGAGGTCGACGCTCCGGCGTGGTTTCCCAGCTTCCGTGTAACAGACGGCCGTCTGCATGGTGAGCAGCGTGTCGTTGTAGTGCGCGCCGAGCGTGCATTCCTGCTTCATGCTGTCGGAGAGCAGCTGCCGCGCCTCGCCGAGCTTTCGCTCGACGGACGAAAGCGACGCCCCGAGCATGGCTTCGGCGCGCGCTTCCTGTTGTGCTGCTTCAGCTTGCACACGGAGCGGCAAGGTCCATGAGCCACCGCGTACGGCCTGTGTCAGGTCGAGCATCCGGTGCGGATCGCGCTCGTCGTAAGCGAGCTGTGCCTTCTTGAGGAGCACGTAGCCCTGCATGGCGGTGTCCCCGACCACCTGCGCCCACTCAATCGCGCGGTCATGCCAGTACAAGGCTCGGGTGAGATCGCCGGCATCCCGGTACAACCAACCTGCGAACTCCCCGCACTCCGCACCGAGCGAGAGCAGTTGGTGCCGAACGCCTGGCTGCACTTCGCGTGCGGCTTCTTCAATCGCACCAAGGATTCCGAGCACGATCGGCAGCGGCGGCGTCTTCATCGCCTCTGAGCCGCCGTCGCTTGACTTGCAGCTCACCAGCTGGTCCCTCAGCCGCTGCACCAGATCGGTATCCAGATAGCGGCGGGCGTCTTCCATAGCCGCGACGATGTGTTGGTGCGCCTCAACATCCAGCGCGGGAAGAGCCGAGGCGAGAACGCTGAACCTCAGCAGCGAACGGCGGCTTAGGGGGCTCATCGCGTCCTCTCGGCTCTCCGTGGCGAGCGTGGGAAACCCGCTCCGCGCAAGGGCTTTCGGATCGACGGGCAGCAGGACGGGCTTGCCGTCCACCAGAACCGGAAGCATCACCGCACCTGGCGACACCGTGGTGATCTCAGGCGAAACCACTTCGCCTTCAACCACCAAGGCCTCGTGCTTGACCGTAGCCGTCAGCAGCTCGTCGAGTCCTTCAAGTGTGACCTGAAGACAACGAGCCAGCTTGGCCCGAATCCACGGCTGAGGCCCCTTGACGAAGTCACCGGTGTCCCAGCGGCGCACAGTGCGTACATCGATGCCGAGGCGCTCGGCCAGGACCTCCTGGGAAAGCCCCGCCAAGATGCGCCTTCTGGCGAACGGACTGGGTTCCTCGTCCATCGTCGCCCCTCTCCCCCGTGCGCCAGGCCTCCCATTTGGCCAGGTCATCGCCCCGGCGTCCGGTTCATGTCCGGAAACCGCCGATCTATACGCCCTGTGTTTGGCCCATTACGACCGGTTTGGTGAGAGTACGGCCACACCCGGCCGGACGGCAACGGCGGCGGGAGAGGGTATGACCAGGCAAAAGACGCTGACGCCCGATGGTGCTCTCGATCCACTTCCTGTGCTCGACCGCCTCAGCGAGGTCGCCATCGAGGTGTTTGCTCATCACCTCAACTCCGCAGAGTGCTGCGTCATCTGCGGCACCGGTTGGCCGTGCCAGCAAGTAGTGCTGGCCGACCACAACCTGGCGGTGCTGTAACTGTGAACTTCCCAGACCGGCAGGGTCGGCGATGCTGTGCACCTCCCGACGCCCATCGCCGATCCTGCCACCCATCAGGAAAACGACCGCTCCTCTGCTACCTCCGGGTAAGGCCGGAGACGCCCGACGTCCGCATCGAGGTATTGCGCCGCACCATGGCGGCGTACGCCAGCCTTGAGGGCTTCGTCATCACCCGCGTCCTGGTGGACACGTTCTTCCTGCACACTGCTGCCTTCACCGAGCTGCTGGTGGCACTCGACAACGGCGAGGCTTCGCACGTTCTTGTGCCTGCACTGCACCACTTTGGACACGCCGAGGGTGTCCAACTCGCCATGAAGGAGCTAGTGGAGTCGAAGAACAGCACTCGCGTGCTGGTGCTGTTTCCCGCGCACGGCACGGGAGCCACGCCATGACTCTTCTACAAGCTCACGAACCTGGTGTCGTGGTGCCACACCTTCCTCAGCCCCGCGGTGAGGTTCGCGTGTACGAACTTGAGCTCGTGGCCGTGCCGAGCGCGATCACGTGCGCTCGCCTTCTGGTGGAATACGCGGCGATCAAGTGGCAGCTCGCTCCTGCGTGTGAGGAGGAGCTTGGTGACGTCGCCGAAGCGCTTGTCCAGCAAGCCATCACCGCTGCAGACAGCGACGCGGCCCCTGTGAACTGCTTCGCGTTCCGCCTGCGCCTTGTTCCACGAGCCGTGGTGGTTGAGGTCTGGGACTCCCACACGGAGGCACCGCACTCGCTCCCGGCCAGCACAGGCGAGGATGGTGGCTACGACTTTCCAGGCCGAGGCCGACGAGTGATGTGGTGCGCCGTGCGCACCAGCCTGGCACAGGAAGCGGCTGGGCTTGACGCCCCGGCCGGCATCCCGCGGCGTCAGCGGCTTCAAGGTCCTGCTCGCGCCAGTGTTGCCATGCAAGATCCGCAGCTACTCCAGCGGGTCCTTAGTGGACTGAGAGACCTGGACTCAGGCGAGAACCCAACTTTTCGCCGCTCTTAAAGCGGCAAGAAACCGCATTACACCACCCGCTACTGCCGCCCCAGCTCCTCGGAGCAGGGGCGGCGTTGGTCAGCACTGTCCTACAGAGGAGGGAGTCGCAGCTTATGACCGAACTGGCACAGCTGCCGCTCGCGCGTCAGCGCGGGCTTCAAGTAGTCGAGCGAGCCACCAAGCTTCGTGCTGGTGTGGTTGGCCTCGGCAAGCAAGCCCTGGAAGATCACATCCCGGGCCTGCTCGGCTCGGACGCCGCCGAGCTCGTCGCCATTTGCGACTCAAGTGGCGAGGTTCTCCGGGAGCAGCAGTTCAAGCTCGGCGTGTCGGGCTATACCGACGCCGAAGCGATGTTCGCCGCTGAGCAGCTCGACCTCGTCGTGGTGTGCGTGCCGCACAGCGAAGGGCGTCGAGTCGTTGAACTGGCGGCAGGGCACGGCATCCACGTGCTGAAGGAGAAGCCGTTCGCCACCTCAGTCACCGAGGCCAAGCAACTAGCGGAAGTTTGCAAGGAGGCCGACATCCGGCTCATGGTGACGTTGCAACGGCGGTTCAACCCGATCTACACCAGCTTCCCGCAGCTGGCGGACCAGATCGGTACGCCGATGATGGTGAACGCCACCTACACGATGCACACCACCGACCCCTCAGAAGGATGGCGGGGCCGCTCCGAGCGGGCAGGTGGCGGCTGCATCATCGACATGGGCTACCACCTGGTCGACATGTTGCTCTGGTACTTCGGCCTGCCGGATCGGCTGTTGGCCGACATCTCCACGAGCGCCCGGCCGGATCGCAGCTACGACACCGAGGACACAGCGCTCATCCACTTCAGCTACGACAGCGGGTTGTACGGCTCGTTGTTGCTGTCGCGCTTCATCGGGCCGAAGGCTGAAGAGATCAGGCTTATCGGGAACAAGGGCATCGTCCACCTCGAACGGGGCCGGATTCGCCGGCTGTCCAACGGCGGCGACGTAGTGGAGTCGCTCTCCCGCGAGCAGGCCTGGCCCTCGGCCGCGGTGAGCCAGATCAACCACTTCTGCCGGGTGATCGAGGGCATGCGGGAGAACGTCAGCGGCCCGAGCGAGAACCTCGCCCACCTGGCCTTCATCCAGAGCTGTTACGAGTCCGCCCGTTCGCAGGCTCACGTCAACCCGAAGGAGCTGCTGTGAACTCGCCCCTGGCACTGCTCGGTGGTGATGCGGCTATCCGTCAGCCTGGGCCGCACTTCAGCTGGCCCCCGATCACCGATCGCAGCCAGAAGGTGGTGGCGGAGCAGCTCGCCGAGAGCATCTCCATCTACGACCGCTCCGGCGTGATCGCGGAGCTGGAAGACGCGCTGGCCAACTACTTCGGGGTGAAGCACGCCGTCTTGATGAGCTCCGGCACGGCGGCACTGCACGCTGCCTACGCCGCGTGCGTCATCGAGCCTGGCGACGAGGTGATCGTGCCCGCCTACACCTTCTTCGCCACCGCCACGCCACTGCTGCACCTCGGCGCGATCCCCGTGCTGGCCGACTGCGACGAGACCGGGAACATCTCCGTGACCGAGGTGGCCGCGAAGATCACGCCGAACACCGCGGCGATCGTGGCGACGCACATGTGGGGCATCCCAGCCAACGTGCCAGCACTGCGAGCCCTCGCGCAGGAGCACCACCTGGCCCTCATCGAGGACGGCTCCCATGCGCACGGCGCCAGCCTCGACGGCCAGAAGGTCGGTAGTTTCGGCAAAGCCGCTGCGTTCTCGATGAACGGACCGAAGCCGCTGTCGGCGGGCGAGGGCGGCTTCGTGCTCACCAACGACGACGAGGTGTTCTACCGAACTCTGATGTTCGCGCACTACAACAAGCGCTGCCGCAGCGAGATCCCGCCCACTTCCGCACTGCATCGCTTCGCCGTCACCGGGACGGGACTGAAGTTCCGCATCCACCCGCTGGCAGCAAGCTTCGCGCTCGACCAGCTCGCTCACCTCGACGAGTACCTTGCCGGCCGCGCCGAGATCGCCAAGCTGATGTGCGACGAACTCAAAGAAGTTGCTGGTATCTCGGTACCGCAGCTGCCGAGCAAGCACCAGGCCGCTTGGTACGGCCTGCCACTCACCTACGTGCCGGATGAACTGGGCGGGCTCCCTGTCGAGCGCTTCCACCAGGCGTTGCTCGCCGAGGGTCTCAAAGAGGTCGACCAGCCCGGCTCAACCCGCCCCCTGAACCAGCTGCCGCTGATCCAGGACCCGGCCGCGCTGTTCCCGTTCCAGCCGGAGTTCGAGCGCGTGCAGTACTGGCCGGGCCAGTTCCCGGTGGCCGAGACGGTCCACCACCACACTCTGAAGCTTCCGGTCTGGCACCGGGAGGAAGATGTGCCGCTCGCGCGTGCCTACGTGAGTGGCATCAAGAAGGTGGTCGAGCACCACCACGACCTCAAGGGATGAACATGATCGACTCCACGCTGCTCACGCGGCTTGTGGCTGAAGCCGAACTCGACGGCGTCGTGCAGCTCGTAGTTGGCGCCATCGTTGAAGACGGCGGCAAGGTGCTGCTGCTCAAGCGACCCGCCGACGACTTCATGGGCGGCATCTTCGAGCTGCCCAGCGGCAAGGTGGAGCCCGGCGAGGATCTGAAGTCCGCACTCGTACGCGAGGTAGAAGAAGAAACGGGACTCCAGGTGGCCGTGGCTACGGCGTACCTCGGGAGCTTCGACTACCTCTCGGGCAGTGGCAAGAAGAGCAGGCAGTTCAACTTCGTGGTGGCCGTAGAAGCAACCGAGCCCGTCGTGTTGCAGGAGCACGACGAGTTCCTGTGGGCACCAATCGAGGACGAACTGCCGGTGACTGACGCGGTGAAGACGGTGTTCGAGGCGTATCGAGGACCGCAAGCCAGCTGAACGCGCCTAGTAGCTCAAACAGGGGTAGGGGCGTGGCATCGGCAAGTGAGCAGGTGCCGCGCCGCTATCCGATCCCGGAAGTATCTCCACAATAGGTTTCCGCGAACGTAGTCCTCCACAGCCGGTGACCAACACGCAATCTCCACCAGGCACTCGGCAGCAAATTGCACCCACAGACACAGGAAATTAGGCGAACAGATGCCCACGGCAGATACCAACGAATCCAGATACGTCCACAAGGCTATCGACGTGATCAGTCAGCTTTCAAACATTACATTCCAGATGACAGCTCAAGGGTTTGCCGGAAGAAAAAGCCCGACACTAGAGGAGCTCGAAACCCTCCAATCCAGCCTCGCCGAGCTGGAGCACTTGACGACACAATGGGTCGAACGCATCTCCAGCGAGTGAACCACACTCATTAACCAGGTTCACTCCAACGTATCCCGTACGTGTGCCCTACACGAACATTTTGAAAGTGCAGCGACAGGTCACCCAGTCTATCCGGCACAACAACCTCACCAGGTGATACCTTCTCGTATACCGACGCTGGAGGAAGCCCATCCAACTTCCATATCCGTTCAGGCACTCTATCGCGACCGAACCGAACCCACAGCGTAAAACTCTCGGTCTTCCTTAGAGGGATCTGAACGAAATGCGGGGCCATCATCTGGCCGCGAGGAATTCGAACGCGAATTGCGTAGACGTGCGTTCCTCCAGGAGGTATCGGTGCCGCCAGGTCTACCACGTAACGAAACTGCGACTCTGACGACCTCTTGACCACAACCAGTTCTCCCCCAAAAAGCAAGCTAACATCAATTCCATGCGGAACCAGGGCGTCCTCGACGTGTCGGGGAACACTGATCGAAGTATCAACAACGCTCAATTCTCTAGTGGCAACTATACACCGCTCTTCGTACATTTCCACCGAATCCAAGTCGAGCCTAAGAAGAGCTCGGACGCTTACAGTTTGCCATTTTTCAACAGCGTTTTCCTCATCGCACTCTTCCAATGAGTCGACCAGAGTCGGCCCGACGTTACTCGAGTAGGTCCCAACATCACTCAGCAGGTCAGAAACACTGCATTCATAGATTTCCGCCAAGTGTCCTAGCACCTCAAGTGACGGCTTGTAGCCCGTTTTCGATGGCCACAGCTCCCAATAGGAGATGTTTTTGAAGGTCTTCGAGTTTTCTGGCCACTTTGCACTCCAGACGTCAGCGACATCTTTTTGGCTCATCCCGTGAGCGACTCGCCATGCAACACGTGCATTGACGGAGAACTCTGTACACAAATGCTCGACGATCTCGCGAGTAGGCAGGCCCCGCGCCCTAGCGTCAGCCGCTACTCCAGCTAGTCGTCGGCGCTGGCCACTTTGCCCCGCCATACAATCGGCTCCTTCGAGTTCAACACGCCCGAGCTGCAAAGGATCAAGCAGCTCACTCAAGCTGTATCTACGAACAGTCGCTCACCGTTACAAGTAGTGTAAAATGATCACATGGATCCAACGTCTTCGTCGCATACTCTGCACCTTCAGGTGCCGTCACCGCTGTCTGTGATTAGAGACGACCGTCTCACAAATTCCGGTATCGAACTATACCTAAAACGCGACGATTTGATTAGCGATGAGATCCCCGGAAATAAGTGGCGAAAGCTCAAATATAACATTGAGGCTGCTCGCAGGGAAGAACACTCGACGCTACTAACGTTTGGAGGCGCATACTCCAACCACATCCGCGCCGTCGCTTCCGCAGGAGTCATATACGGATTCAAAACCATCGGCATTATTCGGGGCGAAGAACACGCTTCGCTAAATTGGTCCTTGGCTCGCGCTGAGGCCCTCGGAATGCGACTAGAGTACGTCGACCGTACTACCTACAGAAACAAAAAGACTCCGCAGTTTCTGAAGTCTATTCGCCAAAAGTATGGCAACTTCTATTTAATTCCCGAGGGGGGCTCCAATGACCTTGCAGTAAAAGGCTGCGTTGAGATTCCGCAAGAGATTCTCATTCCATTCGACCTGATCTGTTGTCCCTGTGGAACTGGCGGAACACTCGCTGGCATCTCCATGGGGATCAAGGACGGCCAGCATGCTCGCGGCTTCGCCGCACTCAAAGGTGCGTCATTTCTAGATCAAGAAGTTTCTGAACTGCAGCGCGCAACAGGCTCCCTGACTCACAACTGGCGTATCGAACAGGATTATCACTTTGGAGGATTCGCAAAGAGGAACGCGGAGCTAACGAACTTTATCCACGATTTCTCCGAACGGCATGGAATCCAACTCGAATGGACGTACGTCGCTAAAATGATGTACGGAATCTTTAACCTTGCGCAGCGCGAGCTTTTGAAAGACTCGACGGTGGTTGCAGTAATCACGGGCCCCGCAGAGCCCGCCGCCTAAACCTTGTCAACATAATCGGCCTGCGTAGCCTTGTTAACCTCTCCCGTGAGCCACGCTAGCGTCCAGTCACCAATATTCACATTGAATTCGGTATCAAAACCCAGCCACTTACCTCTTAAGCGGCGACCGCGCGGATCAACAACCATCTGGATTGCTCCATGATAAATCGCTCCCCTGTAGTAACCTGTTCCCGAAGTCTGCTCTGACCAAGATCCGGTGGCGATCGCGCCGTCAACCTGAAGTAGCAGTCGAACATCTGACCGTTCCTTATTGGCGATACTCTCGGCAACTATGACGTTTTCGGTCTGCTTGAGCACCATATAATGCTCGCTCTCGAATACTTGCCCAGGCCTCGAACTACTCGTGTAGGTGTAGTGGCTGTGCCAAATCCCGGTTAGGCTCTTTGGTTTTCCAACTGGCCAGAAATCTGCACCCACAATCGTAGGCGTGCTTGACAACGTATTCGCGCGTTGATCGACGTCAAGCAGCTCCTGCACGAACGCGATTACAAAGGCGCTGAAACGCTCGAAGATGTCGCGGCGAAAGTTCGCGAAGCGCTGCTCCTCTGCAGGACCATACCTTTTTCGAGTATCACGCAACAGGCCGCCTGGTGATCCGACAGGTCGCAACGAAGGCGGCTCCTCCTGAACACCAAAGAACAAATGGCGCAGTAGCTCTGCCTCACGCTCATTTCCACGCTGACCGAACTCCATGACCGTATCCCATATCAGTCGGCCAATTAGCGCATCGCGACCATGGAGTTGAAATCTGCGGATATGGCAATACTCTTCCGCAAGGAGCGTCGATTTGGGGCACGTTACCGCGTTCTGATTGTGCGACTTTGAGTCCAGGCCGCCGATTCCACGCTGCCGAATACGCGCAAGCTCGGCAGCTAAATGACTAGCGCGTATAAGAAGAACCGAACGATTTCCTGCCGTATCAGGGCTTGTGTCTCGACGGCCAACAGGCGAGTCATCTGAATTACTCATAGGCACATGCCCAAACTAGCGGCAAGCCTTCTATAGGCAGCCTTCGCACGCTCTTCCAGCCGCGCGTTCTGAGAAGTCACAATGTTTCGATATTTGCGAAAGTCTTGAATATCGACTACTTCCAAGCCGTAGTATTCAACTAAGGCTTCCCGGTCAGTCGCATCTAGATCCATAAAAGCCTCATGATGGAATTCGTATAGATTCTCAGCCAGATCTACCTCACGCAGATACTCCTCTACCATTGTCATTCTATCAATTTAACTCGATCCACTATTTTTTTGCAACTGCGCACACACGAGTTGGGCCGCACCCGTCCATGGTGCGGCCCAACTCGTGTGTGCGCAGTTACCTATCGTCAGAGTGGATCTTCCTGGCGGAATAGTTTCCGCCGTTGTTCTCCACATACCAGCCATCGACGTGTTGCGGGCCCGTGTCGTCGCGGTGGTGACCGTGCGGGTTGTTGATCTGCCCCTCCGTCTGCATGGTGACGTGCTCGCCCGGCGCCAAGCCGATCTGCTGAGCCGCCCTGATGGCGTCCTCTTCGCGCACCGCAGCCTCCTAGGTGTTGCGTTAGCCGTGGTCACGACCCTCTCAAACGGTCAAGGCGGCGTACACCCAGCGATGCAGGGAGTTTTGTGGATCCACTCCCTGCGCGGCGGGGAGCCGTCTCCAAAGACGCACACACTTCAATCAACGACAGAGGTATCGACACTTTTCGGATGTTCTTCGTATTTTTTTCGATATTTTTCAGCTTCATGCTCCTAAGCATCCACAAAGACGTGGTGAAAATGGAGAAAGGAGCATGGAGATGCAGATTCACTTCTGGTTCGAGCTTCTCGCATCGTTGATCACTCTCGTCTGACCTCCGGTAAGGCAGTTCGACAACCTCGAACTGCCTTACTTGTCAAGAAGGGCGTTATAGCAGTGATCTTTTTCTTGATCGCACTACTGGCAGCAACGTTGTGCTTTGGCGTGGGCGCGCTTGCCGGAATGGCGTGGCATCAACAGTTCATGAACGGTCGATCTAGACAACAGTCCGCCAAGCAGCTCGAACTCAACATTCGTGAGCGCGCACTTCAGACTGACATGGCACCGAGAAATGAGAGTGACCGCCGAGAGCAGGTGTAGCAATCCCGCGAAACCGTTACACAAGGCGTATCCATGCCGATGAGCGCGCGATCCTCGACATCCAGCGGGAACGGATGAAGCGACTTTCTCACGCTCTGCAGAATGCAGCGATCGGCGCTGCAGAACCGATTCCCCTCGTGGTCAACCCGAAGAAGGCGCAACGAGGCACGCTTCGTACTCAAGCCAGAGAGCACAAGCCTGCGCGCTATCGAAACGCCGGCACGCAGTCCTTCTAGATCGTAGTCGTTATGGGGGTCGACGAGCCGTCGACCCCCAGCTTTCGCCAGCCCTCAAATCGACACTGAAGGGATCAATCATCATGTCGGACGTTCAAGTAACAGTGGCGTTCAAGCGAGGTACTTCCTACGCCACCATATTCTTCTTCGCGTTCTTGTTGGCCCTAGCTATCGCCGCCTGCGGTTCTGAGTCCTCACCCCGCGGCGAACTCGGCGCGAACCAGGAGCTGCTGAAGTCCTGCGACCCGGCAGCTCCGCCTGCCTCGTTCGTCCAGATCGACGGCACCGGTTCCAGCAACTCAGACGCCATTGCCGCCGAGCGCATGACGGCTGTAGAAGCCGTCGCCCGCCGTACTGCCGTGTGTTCGGGTTATCTGCGAGTGGTGGTCTTCAGCTCCTCCAGCGCGGCCACCATCATTCTGTTCGACGGCCCGCTCAAGATGGACGGTGCCACGGAGAACGCCCGCTTGAAGCGGGTACCAGAAGCGATCACCAACGTCATGAACAAGGTGCGCTCGGCCTACACGCCGGCCGTGCAGGCATTGCCGCAGTCGGGCTCTGATATCACTGCGCAACTCCGGCTGGCGGCCGAATGGAAGCAGCAGCTCGGCGGTGACTACCGCCTGGATCTGACTGTTCTCTCCGACGGATTCCAGAACATCGGAGTGGATCTCGGTGCCCGAGCCCTGAACAAGCAGGAAGCCGAACTTCTGGCGCAGCAACCGGCCGTTCCCAAGCTCAGCGGTGCTTCCGTGGTCATCGCGGGCCTCGGTCGCGTTGCTGAAGGCGCACCGCCGTCCGCAGTTGTGGAGGGTTTGGTCAGCTACTACACCAAGCTCTGCCAGCGCACCGAGGCCGGTACCTGCGCGGCCGTCAGCGACTACGCCACCGCCACTCGATGAAGTCGACAACGACGCTCCCAGCGGCACCAGGTCACCCCTCGGAGGCCTGGGCCAAGGAAGCCGATCAGATCACGCTGCCGCGCCTCGGCACCGTGGGCGCCCACACCCGCCCCTCTCAGCTGGGCACCACCTACGCCGAACACGAGTACGCGGCACTCGCCGACGAGCAGGAGTCAGCGTGGTTGGCGAGCGGTGAGAACTCCGCCCGCCAACACGCGGCTAGCGCCGCCGGACTTGAGACGCCCGCCGCTTCGACCAACTTCGTCCTCGCTGAAGCAGGGAAGGAAGTGGTTGCAGCACAAGCGGATCGCCAGCACGCCACAAAGGTGCTCGCTCCATACGTTCGGCGAGGGCCGGGCGAGAAGCTGCGCTACTGGATCGCTTGGATTGTGCTCGTACTCGGCGACACCGGCGGTGTGTGGTCAGCTGCGGTGGTGAACGGCGATGTCCCCATGATCGCGTTCTTCCAGGCGTTGGCTTCCGGATTGGCTGCAGCTTGTTCAGGCCTGGTTGGAGCAGAGCTGAAAGACATGCGCATGGCGCAAGTCCGTCGCCGCGATCCCAATTCGCTCACTGATGATGAACGCCGCTACCAGCGCTTCTTCTCAAGCTCCAACGGTGGCGCGGCGATCGTGAAGCTCGTCGGCGCCCTCTCGCTCCTGGTGGTGGCGCTCGTGGCCGTGGGCATCTTCGCGCTCAGGGCCGCCATCGAGGGCAACATCTCCGGCCTGACCTTCGGCTTGCTCGCTGCTGCTACGGCACTTGCATCCGGGCTGCTGGCTTACTCGGCGGCCGACGACGTAGCGGATCTCCTCGCGTCGATGGGCAAGCGCGTCACTCTCGCTGAGAAGCGCTACCTCGCGCTTGCGAACCACAAAGCCATCACCAGCAGGGCCGTCCACGCCGCCACTGCTAGCTCAATCCAGGCAGAAGCCAAGCTGCGCGGCGAGGCCGCGGCCCAGCGGGTCGAGTCGCTCGGCTGGCGAGTGCAGCGCAACAACCCTGGTGTGCTTGGGCACGGCTTCGCGCCTGGCGAATCGCACGGCGCGATTGGCTGGCGTGCACGGCGAGGTGATGCCCGATGAACACCACACACCGCTTCCAAGCTTCGGTGCTCCTGAAGCCTCACCTGCTCGGCGGAACGTCCTTGAGCATGCTCGGCAAACAACCCGCCACAACGGTCGGCTACGACCTCGGCGACCCCGGCCGGCCTGCTGCGGTGCCGACACTCC
Source organism: Lentzea miocenica (assembly GCF_033949945.1). Classification (NCBI taxonomy): domain Bacteria; kingdom Bacillati; phylum Actinomycetota; class Actinomycetes; order Pseudonocardiales; family Pseudonocardiaceae; genus Lentzea; species Lentzea miocenica. Next base: position 6,641 of record NZ_JAXAVW010000003.1, on the reverse strand, counting down.
TGATCGCGGTGGCCGACGACTCGGCGTCGATCACCGCCTCAGGCGGCACCGATCCGCTCGCCAACCGCTACATCGAGATGGATAACGCCTTCAGGACCGTTGCCCGGCGAGGTTCACGGCGCGAGCTGGCCGCCGTGCTGCACTTCGATTCCCCTTGCGATGCCGATGTCGCCCCGCGTCCGCTCACCTCACATTCCACTCGGGCGTTCAAACAGGGGCTTCGCAGGCCGACGATCGGTTACGGGTCGAGCCAGCTGGGTCCGTCGTTGCGCCGTGCTGTTGCGCTGACACAGGCACATCCGGAACACGAAGCGACGCTTGTAGTGCTGAGCGACTTCGAGTTGCTCGACGCCGATGTCGACGAGGTGCTCGCGCAGCTTGCGGCGTTCCCCGGTGGGGTGCATGCGGTGCTGCTCGGGGGCGACGCCAGCTGGCACCACTTCGATCCCTCGATCACCGTCACACCGATCCACCGCGGTGACTCGCCCGGATCGGTCGCGCGGGCGCTCTTCGCCAGCCTCATGACGCACCGAGGCACCGATCAGCCGTCTCAATGAACGCAACGTCCAACCACAGCAAGCAAACAGCCACAGAGACCCTGTAGCAATCAGATCAGCAAGGAGGACGCCATGAACGAGAAGTCACCACTACGCGACCCTGTTCACTATGTCCTTCGCGCCATTCTGGTGCTGTGCGGCGCGCTCATGGTTCTCGAAATCACAGTGGCGTACCTACGTACGTACTGGTCATGGATCGTGGGGCTCGGCGGGCTGGTCATGACGATCTGGCTCGTGGTTGCCGTCGTGCGCTGGGTCTGGTCACGCAGGCAGTAGCCGCTACGTGCTGCGCGCGAACAGGAATAACGCATTCGACTACATCGAACCTAGTGGTCAGAGGCCGCCGTTCGGTGTTGTCGAATAAGCAAAACCTGTATGAATCAGATAATTTCTAGCAGATAATGAAACTGGACTGCGGGGCGCCACATGCGGCAACTCGTAGAGGAAAGTCTTGGCGGACACCTCTACGACGCACACAGCGGCGCAGAGCCCACGTCCATATCAGAACCCTCGAAAACGAGGATTACACTCCATTTACACATAGACTGCGCAGCCTCGTCAAGCGCAGAGCGTGTTGCTGGCGTGTACTCCAACCTCGTTTCGAGCTATCGAAAGGAGGAAAGTCATGTCCGGGTCAGCCGAAGAACCCAATGTAGTAATTACAGCAAGTCCTCATGTACAACCGGCCGTTCTCACGCTGGCCCGCGCATGCATCGCCCTCGCTCGCTTGCAGTTGGCGGAGGAGAAGAAGTCGCCGAGCGCCAAGGTTCGCGAAGGCGGTGGCGACGCTCTCACTGAGGAGCAAAGCCATGAGTGACTTGATGTGGCGCGAGGTGATTCCTCCGCGGAACCTCAGCTTGGCCGCCGCCACCGGCCTCGTCCGTGCGCTCGCGGGACGGCCACGCTTCGGGCTCGCAAGCCTGCAACCCACCGTCCTCTTTGAACTGTGGCTGTCGAAGGAGTCCGCCCGCTGGCTCGTTGGCTACGACGAGCGTCTCGGCCGCCACTTCGCCGGAGACTTGGCGGCGCAGATTCCAAACCTGGCGTTGGTGACAGTGCAGGACTCGCCGAGGAAGCTGCCGACCACCGCACGCGAAGTGCGGCCTACCAACATGGCGTACCCGCTCCGGCTCGACACTGCGGCCTCCATCGCCACCGGGCTTCTGGGCCTTCGACAACGGCTGGGACAGGGCGAAAGCGTGGTGCTCCAGTGGATCGTGGGACCGAGCCACTCGCGCTCGATGCCGCCCGCGCGCCTGACGCCGTTGCAAGCACTCGGGCTCAGGCCCATGCCGAAGCCCACCAGCGGGGATCAAGCTGCCTGGCGCACCAAGGTTGCCGAGCCCTTGTTCGGCGTCCGGGGACGCGTAGGCGCGCTCGCCACAAGCACGCACCGTGCTACTCAGCTCATCGGGCCAGCCGTGAGCGCCCTCGCGCTTGCCTCCGGTCCGAATAACCGCGTGGTCGACAGCTGGCAGTCGAAGAACATCGCCAAGAGCCTGTTCATGCCAGCCGGACGGCCGCGAAGCTGGAGCGGCACGGTGAACGCCGCCGAGCTTGCCGCTCTTCTGGGGTGGCCTGTCGACGGTGTACAGGCACCGGGGCAAGACACCGCGCTTGGACCGCCATCTCGTTCGCTCTTGCTTGGTGACCGAGATGCCGAAACCACCACTGAACGCATCGTCGGCACCAGCACGCACCCACGGAGCACAGACAAAGCCGTTCGAGTTCCAGCAAGGAGTCTGGCCTCGCACGTGCACCTCGTTGCGCCCACCGGCGCCGGCAAGTCCACAACCTTGGCCAGGTGGGTGCTCCAAGACATCAAGGCCGGTCGCTCGATCTTCCTCGTGGAGCCCAAGGACGACCTGGTGACCGATGTGCTGGCCCGCTTGCCGAAGGAGCTTTGGCCCCGTGTTCGCCTCGTTGAACCGGGCGCTTCGGGACCCGTCACCGGGTTCAACCCGCTTGCCGGGCCGGTCGCAGACGCCGAGCGGCGTGCGGACTCCTTGCTCGGCTTGTTCCGCGAGCTGTTCGGCACTGCGCTCGGGCCACGCAGCAGCGACATCTTGCTGCACGCCCTGATCATGGCTGCGCGCCTCAAGGACGGCACGCTCACCGACATTCCCGCCATCCTCACCAACGACGGCTTCCGCCGCCGTGTGCTCGCGAAGGTGAGTGACCCGCTGACGATTGCGCCGTGGGCAGCTTGGTTCGACAGCCTCAGCGAGTTGGAACGTTCCCGCATCGTCATGCCAATCCTCAACAAGACGCGGGCGTGGACTGCTCGCGGCCCGCTTCGCCATCTTCTCGGGCAGACGGCCCCAGCTCTCCAACTCGATGATCTCTTCAAGGACGAACAGCTCATCGTCCTGGTGAGCCTCAATACCGGCTCCGTTGGCCCGGAAACGGCCAAGCTGCTCGGCGCGCTGCTGCTTCGGCAGCTACGCGAAGCCATCCAGCGGCAATCCATGGTGCCGCGGGACTCGCGTAGGCCTGTCTCCGTCATCGTGGACGAGTGGCAGAACTTCGTGGATGGCATGGATTTCGGCGACATGCTGGCCACCGCACGTGCACTTGAGAGCGGCTTCACGTTGGTGCACCAGCTGCTGCCTCAGCTGACACCGAGCCTCAAAGCTGCCGTACTCGCCAACGCCCGCACCCGCATGGTGTACCGGCCAGCCGAAGCCGACGCCAAGGAACTCGCCCGTGTCCTCGGTGGAGACATGACACCAGAAGAGCTGCTACGCCTCCCGGCATTCCATGCCGCGGCGCAGGTGCTCGTCGACGGCGCAACAAGCCGCCCATTCATCGTCAACACCTCGCCGCTCAGCGAGCCGACAGAAGATCCATCGGCTGCACGCCAAGCGATCCGGCAGCAGTTCGGAGTGCTACCCGAGGAGATCGACGCACGGCTTGTTCAACGGTGGCAGGACGGCGGCGGAAGCAACCCCGATGGAGGTGTTGGCTTCGTGCGAAGGAGGACATCGTGACGCGCCGTTCTCCTACCGCTCGCCCTACCTATCGCATCAAGCACGCAGCCACCTGGCCAGCCACGATGCCTAATTCACGCCACCGACACTTCGCCCCCGCCGGAGGTGCCCTGTGAGTGGCCGCGGGCGAGCCCTCCGGCTTCGTGAGCGGCTCTCCGAGCGCGACCTCGACATGCTCCGAGACCTTGCTCGGCTCCGCCTCCTCACTGGGAAACAGCTCCGCAGGCTGCACTTCGCAGCAGGGGACCTCACGACCCAAGCTCGCAAGGCGAGGAGCGCGGTCGGCCGCCTCGCCGAACTCGACCTCGTCGTTCGGCTCTCGCGGCGAGTTGGCGGGATGCGAGCAGGCAGCGAAGGCTTCGTCATCGGCCTCAGCGGCTGGGGGCACGCGGTGCTCGCGCTCGACTCGACGGCTGAACCTCGACGCCGGCGCCGGGTCATCGAAACCAAACCCGCCTTCCAGTCACACGTATTGGCAGTCAGCGAGCTGTATGTACAACTCGTTGAGGCCAGCCGCCTAGGGGTCGCAGAACTCATCGACTTCACCGGCGAGCCGGAGGCATGGCGCCGATTTGGTGGCATCGGCGGTCAAGCCGTGGTGCTCAAACCCGATGCCTTCGTTCGCCTCGGCATCGGCGAGTTTGAGGTGCTCGCGTTCATCGAGCAGGACATGGACACCGAGTCCTTGCCGACCATCGTGCGCCAGTGCGAGGTGTACGTCTCGCACTGGCGTAGCGGGCTGGAACAACGTCAGCTCGGCGCCTACCCCAAGGTCTGGTGGCTCGTGCCGTCGGCCCGCCGCCTCGACGCGATCCGCCGTGCCCTCAAGCGTTTGCCCGGCGAGGCGCATGCGCTTTTCGAGATTTGCCTTACCGCGGAAGCAGTCCCGCTTCTCACTCAACCACTGCCCGAAGGAGGTGCCCCGTGACCACCAAGCCCGAACTCTCCCTCAACCGCGTGCTGGTCGGCGACGCCCGAACTCGGCTGGCTGAGCTACCTGACGGAGTAGCCGACTGCATCATCACGAGTCCGCCGTACTGGAGCCTCCGCGACTACGGCCATGACAGCCAGATTGGCTGCGAGTCCTCCGTGGACGCGTGGGCTGACGAGATTGCAGCAGTGTGTGCCGAGTTCTCACGCGTTCTCTCACCAACCGGAGCTCTGTGGCTGAACCTTGGTGACTCTTATGCACGTGCTCCTCGCGATGGGGCAGCGAAGAAGAGCCTTCTGCTTGCACCACAACGTGTTGCTTTGCAGCTGACGCGAGCTGGCTGGCTCCTGCGCAACCAGATCGTGTGGGCCAAGAAGAACCCGATGCCGTCCTCCGTCGGTGACCGCCTCACCACCACCCACGAGTTCATCTACCTCTTCACCAAGCAGCCTCAGTACTACTTCGACCTCGACTCCATCCGCGAGCCGGCCGCCGCCACCATGACCGCCAGCAGGCTGGCACGGCCTGGCTACCCGCCACGCTCAGCCGCGCAGAACCTGGGCGGAGGAACCACACCACGCGTCGATCTGAACAGCGGCCTGGCGGACATGAAGGCGCGTGGAGTCCAGAGCCACCCGTTGGGAAAGAACCCCGGCGATGTCTGGCAGTTCAGTACGGCCAGCTTCCGGGGCGCGCACTTTGCAACGTTCCCGATCGACCTCGTGCGCCGTCCGCTGCTCAGTACCTGCCCAGAACGCATCTGCACCACATGCGCTACGCCATGGCGCAGGGCACCACAGGTGATCAACGGGCGACGGCTCGCAGTAGGGCCGCTGCGGGCGAGCTGCAGACACGAAGCGTGGCGTCCCGGCCGTGTACTGGATCCGTTCCTGGGAGCGGGCACGGTGGCGCTCGCAGCCGAGCAACACCGGCGCGACTGGCTTGGCGTCGAGCTGAACCCGGCCTACGCCGCGATGGCTGAGCAGCGCGTTGCGGAGTGGCGCACCTTGAAGCAAGCGACACCGTCCGATGAGAACACCAATGCATAGCGAAAGGAGGAAAGAAGCTATGGAAAAGCAACCACACCAACGAAAGGGGGCCGAACAGCGCCCAGAGGTCAACAGCTACGGCACTGATGACCCAGACAGGCAAGCAGAGATCGAGCGCGCACGCGCTGACGCTTCGGCTGAGCGCAAGCGCAACCGTGCAGTGCTGGAGAGCCTTGTCAGTCGTGGCATGGCGCCCGATGAAGCCGAAGCGGTCATCGAGTACGTCCACAGTCTCGGCGGGCAACTCGTCCTTGACCTCTCCGAGGCTGGCGACCGCTCTCAATCAAGGCCGGAACGCGAACGTCGCTACCGCCCGCAGGTCTACGCCGTCGACCTCGATAGCCAGGAACGCGGCATCCAGCATGGCCTCTGGATCGACGCCGATCAGGCTCCAGAGGCGATTGCCGCTGACATCGTGGCGATGCTCGCAAGCTCGCCCACCGTTGACGCATCGAAGTGGGCGGTCGGTGCGTCGCAAAGCTTCGCCGGGCTCGACCTCGCTGGCTGTACGGAGCCCAAGCTCATCTCGAAGTTGGGCTGCGGCGTGCATGAACACGGGGCCGCCTACGCCGCGTGGGTGGCGATCGTTGGCACCAAGGGCTTCGACGAGCTCGACAAGTTCAACGACTTCTACGTCGGCTCGTACGAGTCACCCGAAGCATGGGCACGCGAGGTCGGCAGTGATCTTGAGTGGGAGTCACACCTTGACCAGGTCGTGCAACCAGACCTTCGCAACTACGTAGCGATCGACTACGCCAAGTTCGCACGCGAAGCCATGCGGCAATGGGATGCCGTACAGGGGCACGACGGTCGGCTCCACGTCTTTCTCAGATGAGTACCAGCTCTGGCCGTCACTCCTCGGTGGCCTGTGGCCGCTCGCCCGCCTTGCACCAGGCGGGCAGGCAGTCACACCACACCGAGGAGAGGAAGAGCGTCATGACAGACCCCACCGGAAGGAACGGCGTGAAGACGCTCGGCATCAAGTTGCCGAGCGAACTGCACGCGCAGTTCGCGCTTGTGGCGCAGCTGGACGAGCTGAACTTGGGCGACGCCGTGCTTCGCGCGGTTGAGCTGTACGTGCAGACCAAGCGTTCGGAGCCGGACTTCGCCGCGA